>JAEXBA010000069.1 GCA_023457935.1 Bacteroidota bacterium
TGCGCCGTGTTGCCAGAAATCTGATGCCCGAATCTTTGCTGAACTTCGGACTGGAAATCGCACTTAAAGATCTTTGTGAATTTTACATGAAAGATGATCTTCAGATTGATTTTCAGGCGATTAATATCGAGAAAAACTTACCTTTGAATCTTCAGGTCAACATTTACAGAATCGTTCAGGAACTTTTGAACAACGCGGTTAAACATTCTGAAGCCAACAATATTCTCGTGCAGTGTTCGCAGAACGGAAGTGAGTTTTACATCACAGTAGAAGACAACGGAAAAGGAATTCAGGAAACAGAAATGAACAAACTGAAATCACTCGGTTTGAAAAACCTGAAAAACAGAATCAATTTTCTGAAAGGTAAAATGGAAATACAGTCTGCAAAAGACCAGGGAACATCCATTAATATAGAACTGAATACCAATGTCGCATAAAATAAATATCGCCGTCGTAGATGATCATCCTATCGTTATTCAGGGTCTGAAAATGATGCTTGAAAGCGAGAAATATTTTCAGATTTGCGGAACTTTTACCGACGGGGCAGGAATCCGCAGCTTTCTTCAAACCAATGAAGCCGATATCGTGCTTCTCGACATTACTTTGCCGGATTCCAACGGAATTGAACTCTGCGCAGAAATCAAGAGAACAGCGCCCAAAACATCGGTAATTATGCTCAGCAACCGCTCCGAAAGAAGCATTATCATGCAGTGTATTCAGAATGGCGCAAGCGGTTATCTTTTAAAAAATGCAACAATAGATGAACTGCACAGCTGTATTCGCGGCGCACTTTCCGGAAACATTGTTTTCTGTAATGAAGTGAGGGAAATCATCAGTAAACCTTCTCAGTTTGAACTGGCCGGAATTCCACGGCTCACAAACCGCGAAAAGGAAATTCTGAAACTTCTGGCTGAAGGAAAAACCAGCAATACCATTGCGGAAGAACTGTTTCTAAGTCCTTTAACTGTGGATACACACAGGAAAAACATCATTCAGAAATTTCAGGTCAAAAATGTTGCTGAACTGATTACAGTAGCCATTCAGAACAATATGATCTGAGAACCAGACTCAAATTTACCTAAATTCCGGTATTTTCCGGTGCGAGTTTACATGGTAATTTTATCCAATAAAAAAAGATTACCATGAAAAAAATTGACTTTGTTAAAGCGTATGCTCTCAAGAAAATCCTGACCTTCATTCTGTTCAGTTCTTCCCTGACTTTTTACAGTCAGAACTATACTGTTGAACATTTTACTGCGGCAAACTCGGGATTTGTAGGCGGATCGGGATTTGATATTGAAATCGACAGCAACAACAACCTGTGGTTCGCTACCAATTATAATCAGACAGGATCTGGTTTAAGCAAATTCGACGGCAGCCAGTGGACGTATTACACGGAATTGAACTCAGGAATCGCCAGTGATTATATCATCAATATTGCAAGTGCCGGCGCTAATCTGTATGCCTTTCATCCCGATTCTGTTTCAAAATTCGACGGAACCAACTGGACGGTATACAATTCGTCCACACATTCAGCGTTTCAGGATTTTATCCAGAGCGGAACAGTAACCGCAAACGGTGAAATCTGGCTTCTGATGACCAGCATGCAGCAGTATGAATATTATTATATTCTTCGTTACAACGGCACTGCTTGGTCTGTAATGAATATCAGTAATACACCGCAGTTCTCGCATCTTACCTATATGAGTGAAATCTTTACCGATACAACCAACAGGGTTTTTATCACGCAAAGTTCCAACCAGAAAATGCTCATGTACAATGGAAGTTGGTCAGTAATTGATTTGCCGGGCTATCCTGGAGGCGGTTTTACGGTAAAAAATAATATTGCGTACGTTAACGCTGGAAGTGAAATTCATTCGGTTGACCTGGCGACAGGCGCTTCAGCCAATCTTTCGGGAAACTGTGTTACAGGAAACTGCGATATCCGGGCGCTGGCATTTGATTCTACTGGAAAACTCTGGGCTTCAGAATCTGCTGAATGTGATGAAGGATCAATATTCATGTTGGATCAGTGTCTTATTTTCAAAAACTCAACGCACAGCACTTTTCCGGTTTCAGGAATTTATGATCTCGAAATTGACTCCAACAACAGGGTTTGGGGAATCAGTAATAACGGACTGGTTAGAATTACGCCCACCGGATCGCTGGCGGTAAATGAAACCCCGAACCATAAACAGTTTCAGGTTTTTCCAAATCCTGCAGTTACTGAAATTAATTTCAACTTAACAGCGGCTGGAAACGCTGATATTTACGAGATTTCCGGTAAGCTTATCAAATCTTTTCGTGTGAAGGCGGGGATGAATACAGTTACCGTTGGAGATTTACAAAGCGGAACCTATATTTTAAAAACAGCTGAAGGGTCCGTAAAATTCATCAGAAAATAACAGTTAAATTTTTCATTGAAGAGGCGGGATTTTTCCTGCCTTTTCTGCTTACGCCGCATCAAGATTACTATTTTATAATTATCTTAGCGGAAATCAAAAAATATGAGAAAACTATTCATAACAGCACTTTTAGCGATTTCAGTAACGGCATATTCACAAACTTTGACGGTTCCTGCAGCGAGTCCGAGACAAACGGTTGAACAGCAGTTTTCAGTTTCAAAAGTCACTGTGGATTACGGAAGACCGGGAGTGAAAGGAAGAAAAATTTTTGGTGAACTGGTTCCGTACAACAAAGTTTGGAGAGCCGGAGCAAATTCTTCCACGAAAATCACTTTTAGCCAACCGGTGAGCTTTGGCGGAAAATCTGTTGCGATGGGAACGTACGGACTTTTTATTGTTCCTGCTGAAAAGGAATGGAAGATTATTCTGAATAAAGACAGCCAAAGTTGGGGAACGGTTTATGATTCCAAACTGGATGTTGTGGATGTAACAGTTCCGGTTCAGAAAAATGCTGCAAAGCAGGAATGGTTCGAAATTTCACTGAATCCAGTTGATGATCATTCCATGAATATGGTTTTTGAATGGGATGATGTGAAAACTTCAGTTCCAATTACAGCCGACAGAATGGATAAAATAAACCGAGTTGTTGAAAAACTTCAGGAAATCAAAAAAATTCAAAGAGAAAAATAATACAGAGCGGACTTCGGTTCGCTTTTTTTGTAAAAAATGATTGTCAATTTTTCGGTTGTAATTTTTTCACTTCAGGATTACTTTTGTCTGAAATAATTAAATTTGAGTAATGGAACTTTCAGCTGAAATCATGTATCAGGCGTCGTGCGACAAAAACCCGGAATTTGAAGGCGTTTTCTGGATGGGCGTGAAAACCACAGGAATTTTTTGCCGGCCAACCTGTAATGCAAGAAAACCAAAACCGGAAAATGTAGAGTTTTTCAGCAATACAAAAGATGCAATTCTGAAAGGTTACCGTCCGTGCAAAGTCTGCAAACCTTTGGAAAATCCAAACGAAACTCCCGAAGAAATTCAGAAAATTCTGGGTGAACTTTCCGCCGATCCTTCATTGAAATTCAAAGATTATGACTTGGTGAAACGCGGTTTGGAACCTGCAACAGTTCGCAGATGGTTTCAGAAAAACCATGGAATGACATTTCAGGCATTTCAGCGAATGCATAAACTGAATTCGGCCTTCAAAAAACTGAATTCCGGTGAAAATGTAACCGAAACGGCTTTTGACAGCGGCTACGAAAGTTTGAGCGGTTTCAATGAAAGTTTCAAAAACATTTTCGGTGTTTCACCGAAAAATTCCAGAAGTGAAAAAGTGGTCGATTTAAAAAGAATCGAAACGCCGCTTGGAACGATGATTGCCTGCGCCGACGAAAACGGAATCTGCATGTTGGAATTTTCCGACCGAAAAGCGCTTCCTACCGAACTGAAGGAGATTTCAAAACATTTCAGTGCGAATATTATTCAGGGTGAAAATCCTCATTTCAAAACTTTGGAGAAAGAACTTTCTGAATATTTTGATGGCAGAAGAAAAGAATTCACAGTTCCGCTTTCGCCTGTAGGAACCGAATTTCAGAAAAAAGTCTGGGAAGTTTTGCGCAAAATTCCATACGGAACAACGCGAAGCTATCAGGATCAGGCAAAAATTCTCGGCAATCCGAAAGCGGTTCGTGCAGTTGCCAATGCGAACGGTTTAAACAAAATTTCCATCATCATTCCTTGTCACCGCGTCATCGGAAGCAACGGAAAACTCACCGGTTATGGGGGCGGAATCTGGCGTAAACAGAAACTGCTGGAACTGGAAAAAGCGATACTTTTTTAACTCATGGATTTACGTAAAGTTCTTTCAGAAACAGAGTTCGCAAACGCAGATAAAATTCAGAAAATTTCCGGCGGCGATATCAATGCTGCGTACAAATTTTCGAATGGAAACGATGATTTTTTCATTAAATTGAATAATGCTGATCAATTTCCGGAGCTTTTTCAGAAGGAAGCGAACGGACTTGATGAACTCAGAGCGAATTCCGCGTTTAAGATTCCTGAAATTATTCGCGTTGGGCAGGATTCAAACACGCAGTTTCTGATTCTGGAATTTATGCCTTCAGGAAATCTGAAACAAAATTCATGGAAAAATTTTGCTGAAAATCTCGCAGTGATGCACAAAGTTTCTCAGGAGTATTTCGGATTTTATGAGCACAATTACCTTGGAACGCAGAAACAGGACAATTCACCCAAAAACAGTTGGGCAGAATTTTACTCAGAAAACCGAATTGAACCGTCCATGAAACAGGCCTTTGACAAAGGTGTTTTTGAACAACCGTATCTCAAAAAATCGGAAAATATTTGCTCAAAATTCAGTGAAATTTTTCCTGAAGAACGTTCGTCGCTGCTTCACGGCGATCTTTGGAACGGCAATTATCATGTTCTTCAGAGCGGCGAAATTACGCTCATAGATCCTGCAGTGTATTACGGTCACCGTGAAATTGATCTCGGAATGGCGTTTCTTTTTGGCGGATTTGATAAAGAGTTTTATCAGGTGTACAGTGAGCATTATCCGTTGGAACCTGGATTTGAGCAGCGTTATGAAATTTCTCAGCTGTATCCGCTGATTTTTCATGCCATTCGTTTTGGCGGAAGTTATATCAGTCATGTGAAACGGATTCTGGATAAATTCAGCTAAATTTGAGTTCTTATTGATTGAGATATGGAAAACTTCCTTCAGCCGGTGTTAGAAAACGAAAATGTGTGGCTCCAACCTTTGCAGGAATCTGATTTTGAACGTCTTTACGAGGTGGCTTCCGATCCAAAAGTCTGGGAGCAGCATCCGAATAAAAACCGTTATGAAAGGGAAGTGTTCCGTAATTTTTTTGAAGGCGCGATGGCAAGCGGCGGCGCTTTTCTGATTATTGATAAAGCAAGCGGCGAAGTTGCCGGAAGCACACGTTTTTACAGTTGGGACGATGATGAAGGTTCCATTTTCATTGGTTATACTTTTTACGGAACGAAATTCTGGGGTTCGAAACTGAATCCTCAGGTAAAGAAAATGATGCTTGAATACATCTTTCAGTTTGTTGATTTGGTGAAATTCCATGTTGGAGCAGAAAACTGGCGGTCAAGAAAAGCGATGGAGCGGCTCGGAGCCGAAAACAAGGGCGAAACCGAAGTTGCCTATCACAGTGAACCAACCCGAACGAATGTTGAATACTGGATCCACAAAGTGAACTGGATTATAAATCAGAATTAAAAATGGCAAAATATAAAATACAAAAATCACCTTTTGTTGTTCCTACAGCCGACGGAAAACTGATCGAAGAAATCTGGGGAAACTCCACCGGAAATTCCGAAATTTCCATTGCACACATGATTGCGCCGCCGAACTGGACCGAACCGCACCAAACGCCGGAATTTGATGAATTTACCTATATCATTTCAGGAAGAAAGCAGTTTGAGATTGACGGTGAAATGATTATTCTGGAAAAAGGACAGAGCATTTTGGTTCAGAAAGGAGCGCGGGTTCGCTACAGCAATCCATTCAATGAAAACTGCGAATATATGGCGATTTGTCTGCCGGCTTTTTCAATGGATTTGGTAAACCGTGAGTGAAGCTCTCGCAGATTTTGCTGATTGAGCAGGTTTTATAAAGGACTGTCTTTAGTTTATAGTTTTATTTCAACCGACAACCGACAACCGACAACCATCAACCATCAACCAACAACTAAAAATTAAGTCCCAGCTTTTTCAGCTCTGCTTCCAGATCCGTATTTTCCGTAATGTGAACTGTAATGAAACCTAACGATTTTGCGACTTCAATGTTTTTGGCGTTGTCATCAATAAAAACAGATTCTTCTGGATTTAGGTTATAACGTTCCAGCAAAACATGCCAGATTTGCGGATCGGGTTTAATGAGCCTCTCTTCACCGGAAACCACAATTTTTCCTTCAAAAATTCTAAAGAAATCATAGTTTTCAAGCGCATAAGGAAAGGTTTCATGCGACCAGTTGGTCAGTCCGAAAAGTTCATAATCAGTGTTCTCCAATTTTCTTAAAACCGCAACGTTTTCCGGAATATCCGAACGAAGCATTGTTGTCCAGTTATCGTAAAACGCACGGATTTCCTTTTCCCAGTCGGGGTGTTTCGCCACCTGAATTTCGGTTCCTTCCTTCAGCGGTCTTCCGCGGTCCTGTTCTGCATTCCATTCGTCCACGGCAATATTTTTCAGGAAATATTCCATCCGTTCATCATCATTGAAATAATCCTTGAAAAAATATCGCGGATTCCAGTCCATCACGACACCGCCGAAATCGAAAATAATGTTTTTAATCTTGTTGGAAGTTTCTTGCATAAAATTAAAAATTTGTCGGTTCAAAAGAATACTGTCCGTCAGTCACCGTCGCAAAAATATGATGCAGACCGTTGCTGAGAATAATTTTTTCCGCACCGATTACCGAATTGTATCTTGCAGTCTGTTCAAAGGTTTTTTCGGTGAGTTTTACGGATGGCGCCTTGCATTCAACCAGAATTTTAGGAAGCGTTTTTTCGGTAACAAGAAGGTCAATTCTTTTGGTAAGTCCGTTCAGCTCCAGTTTTCTTTCCGTAATCAACGCCGATGAAGAATAACCTTTCACATCAAGAAAATAATGAATCCAGTGCTGCCGTACCCATTCTTCGGGCGTCAGCAAAAGCCACGATTTCCGGGGCAAATCATAAATAAAAAATTTATCTTTGTCTTTCCTGAATTTAAAATCAAAAGTCTCACTGAAATTCAGTTTCGGAAGCTCCATCAAGTATGAAAGAATTAAGTTCGATCCTCAAAAGTATCAAAAATAAAGAACTTCAGCCGGTTTATTTTTTCCATGGTGAAGAGCCGTATTATATGGATGTCGCGGTGAAATCTTTTGAAAATGATGTACTGAGTGAAGATGAGAAAGCGTTCGGGCAAACTGTTGTTTACGGAAAGGACACCAATATTCCTGAAATTATTTCTCTGGCGCAGCAGTTTCCGATGTTCGGAGAAATCAATCTGATTATTGTAAAGGAAGCGCAGGATCTGAAATTCGGTGAAGAAGAACGCAATATTCTGGAAAACTATGTTCAGAATGCGGTTCCAACCACGGTTTTGGTTTTCGCACACAAATATAAAAAGTTTCCGGGCATCACAAAGGTTGCAAAAGCACTTACCAAAGCCGGAATGCTGTATTACAGTGAACCCGTTAAGGAACAGAATCTTGCAAAATGGATCAGTGAGGAATGTCTTGCGCTGGGCATTAAAACTGAACCGAATATTCCTCAGCTTCTGGCTGAATATCTTGGAAACGACCTTTCGCGCATTGCGAACGAGCTTGCCAAACTGAAAATGGTACTCAAAGACGGTGAAGTTCTGGACGGGACTCTGGTGGAAACGCACATCGGAATCAGCAAAGAATACAATGTTTTTGAACTGATCAAGGCATTATCCACAAAAGATTCCGAAAAATCCCTCAAAATTGCCTTTTATATGGGTAAAAGTGAGAAAGCCAATCCATTCGTGTTAACGATCGGAAACCTGTACAATTTCTTTTCGAATTTAACTATTGCGCATGCGGTTTCAGCGCGTGACGCACGTACAATACAGAATTCTGTCGGCGCCAATTATTATCAGGCGATTGACCTTTCAAATGCGGTGAAATACTACAGTTTAAAGCATGCTACGAGAATTATTTCCATCCTCCGAGAAATGGATTTAAAAGGTAAAGGTCTGGGCGCCTCAAACATGGAAATGCCGGAACTTATGACTGAACTGGTCTATAAAATCCTGAATGTTGACAAAGTGAAAGTTAAGGTGTAAAGCTTCATCAAACTCAACATCTTTTCTTTGTTTTCCTCATTTCACTCATAACTAATAACTCATAATTCAAAACCCATAAATAAAAACTCATAACTCATCACTCATAACTCACAACATCTAATCCTCATTGACAAAATTCATCGCCAAAACATTTCCAAACCCAAATAATTTCCCGAATTTTGGAAATCTAAATCAAATCTGAAGTACAGTCGTACTTTCTACTTTTTTACATTCAACAGAAATTATGGAAAACATCCAAGATTGTGTGATTATCGGTTCCGGACCATCCGGATTTACAGCAGCAATTTATGCAGCAAGAGCAGATCTTAAACCACAGCTTTACACCGGACTTGAGCCGGGCGGACAGCTTACAACCACTACAGAAGTTGACAATTTTCCCGGTTATCCGGATGGAATTACCGGTCCGGAAATGATGATGCAGCTGCAGAAACAGGCAGAACGTTTTGATACGAAAGTGCATTATGAAATGATTACGAAAGTGGAATTCTCCAATGAAGTGGGCGGAATACATAAACTTTGGGCAGGAAACAAAGAGATTCTGGCAAAAACAGTGATTATTTCCACCGGAGCCACAGCAAAATATCTGGGTCTGGATGACGAGAAAAAATACAGTGGAGGCGGAGTTTCTGCTTGTGCGACCTGCGACGGATTTTTCTATAAAGGAAAAGATGTCGTGGTTGTCGGCGGTGGAGATACTGCTGCTGAAGAAGCAACCTATCTTGCAAAACTGACCAATAAAGTAACAATGCTCGTTCGTAAAGATGAATTCCGTGCTTCAAAAGCAATGGTACACCGCGTGATGAATACACCGAATGTTGAAGTGAAATTCCACCATGAATTAATCGGAATTGAAGGTGAAAACAGTTTGGTGGAAAGGGCGGTAGTCATCAATAACCAGACGCAGGAAACTTCTAAAATTGATGTGCATGGGATCTTTATAGCAATCGGTCACAAACCGAATACCGAGATTTTCAAAGATCAGTTGACTACTGACGAAAACGGATATCTCGTAACGGAAAAAGGTTCAACCAGAACGAATCTGCCGGGCGTTTTTGCTGCCGGTGATGTTCAGGATCATATCTACAGACAGGCGATTACTGCAGCCGGATCCGGCTGTATGGCTGCCATGGATGCAGAAAAATATCTGGCTGAACTTCATTAAAATAGTATAAACGCGCTGTAAGGTGCGTTTTTAGTTTCCGGAAAACAGATCGCGGAATGAGAAACCTTATTTATGTATTTATCGGAGGCGGATTGGGAAGTGTTCTGCGCTTTCTGATTTCGAATTATTCTCAAAGACTCTGGACTGTAAACAGTTTTCCGCTCGGAACTTTCCTGGTGAATATCATTGGCTGTTTCCTGATCGGTTGGTTTTCGTCTTATTTTCTCAAAAATGATTCAGGTTTAAGGCTTCTGTTGATCGCCGGATTTTGTGGCGGATTTACAACATTTTCCACCTTCTCGGCCGAGAATTATTTGCTGTGGCAAAACGGCAGTTATGGAATGCTTATTTTATACACT
The DNA here is from genome assembly GCA_023457935.1 of Bacteroidota bacterium. GTDB lineage: Bacteria > Bacteroidota > Bacteroidia > Flavobacteriales > Weeksellaceae > JAEXBA01. Next base: position 9,793 of record JAEXBA010000069.1, read on the forward strand.
TTAATGAGTGTTGTGCTGGGTTTAGCAGCGGTTTTTGCAGGTTATGAAATCAGCAAATAATATTTTTTCCGTTGATAATAAATGTTTTAAGGGAAAAACAAAGAAATTATTTGGTCAAAATGTAAAACAGTTTTATATTTGCACCACTGAAAACGGAAATACCGTTATTCAGGAGAGATGGCAGAGTGGTCGATTGCGGCAGTCTTGAAAACTGTTGACTGTAACAGGTCCGGGGGTTCGAATCCCTCTCTCTCCGCCAACAACAGCAAACCTACTGAAAGCAGTAGGTTTTTCTTTTTTATTCTGGATCTTCAGATTCCTTATCTGAACGTTTCTTTCAGTCTTAATTGGTTTTTTCACTCTATCAATCGAATTAGTTTATTCCGCATAATGCCTTAATCAGCATATCATTGGCTTAAAACCATCAAAATCAGCCCTTCATCAATAAAATATACCACATCTGAAAGGTAATGAACCATCCTTTCGGTATGGTATATTTTATCTTTGCACCTTAAAATTATGATGATGGCAAATGAAATAAGAAATATTCTCGTACCGATAGATTTTACCAAGGAAAACAGTAATTTCCTGAATGTAGCGGCAGCTATTGCCAAAAGACATTCCGCAAAAGTTCATTTTCTGAACGTGGTAAAATCCGGTTTAATGGGAACGGGAAGCGCATTTTCGGGAAAGTTCTACTATCACGGAAATTCGCTGCTTGCTGATTCTGAGAATAAACTGGATGAACAGAAAGAAAAATTCTGCAAGATATACAGGGGTGAAGTGTTCACGAAGTGTTCCGTTGGGTCAGTAGCAGAAAGAATAATGGATTATGCACAGAACAATTGGATAGATCTCATTGTTCTGGGTGTTGATTATCCGAAAAAACGACCGGGTTTCATCAGCTCGAATACTTATGAAGTAATCAGCAACAGTGAAGTGCCGGTGATTACTGTTCCGTTCAGCTGCAGGAATTCCGATTTTTCTGAACTGATTTATCCGGTTCGCGATACCGAAGATGCGGTTTCCAAACTTACGCCTGTGCTTCCCATTGCGAAGAGAAACGGTTCGAAAATAAAACTCGTGGGGTTGGCTTCAGAAAAAGGTGCTAATTCCGTCAATATGGTGAGTAATTCCGTGAAATTCCTTCGGGTAAAACTGGCAAAACAGAAGCTTGACTGCACCGTTGAAGAGGTTCTGGTAACTGCAAAACCGGCAGAAGAAATTCTGGAGGCCTGCGAAAAATCAGATGCGGATCTGGTTGCGGTAAACGTCACGACGGAAAAACCTATCACCAAAATATTCAGCAATAACTTCACTGAAAATATTATTTATAAATCCAAAATACCGGTGCTTTTCTTCCGTAAGGATAAAGAGCAGACACCGCTGGAACAGTATGTAAAAATGCCGTATCCGATGATTCCGGTTTAATTAACACAATATGATGCAGATAATAAAATTCAAACACACCCATATTCCGCAGTCGTACCGTCATGAAATTGCAGATTTTCTGCATAAGCATCTTCAGCAGTTTGGCGATCCGAAAGAAGATATTTTACTCGCTTTGGATTATGTGTCCGACACTTCTGCCGGAAAAGGCGGGTGTCTTTTGGTGGCACAGGAAAATGATGAAATTGTTGGCGCTGTCGTGGTCAACAAGACCGGAATGAGCCGTTATATTCCAGAAAATATTCTGGTGTATATCGCAACGCACGACCAATACCGCGGAAAGGGAATCGGAAAAAAACTGATGCAGGAAACCATTAAAGTTTGCGACGGTGATATTGCGCTTCACTGCGAACCGGACAATCCTGCGAGAAAACTGTACGAAAAACTGGGCTTCACTTCCAAATATCTGGAAATGCGCCTTACAAACAACAAAAATGTCGATAGTAACACTCAACAGAAAGAAGCTGAGGGAAAATTTCAACTTTCTTGATACTCTTTTTGAAGAACACCATATAGAATGGAGCATCGTAACCAAAGTGCTTTGCGGAAACGGAACGTTCCTGAAGGAAGTACTTTCGCTCCCAATCAGTGAGTTCTGCGATTCCAGAATCTCCAATCTGAAGAAAATCAAAAGTCTGAATCCTGAAGTTCAGACGGTTTACATCAAACCGGTTCCGATTACTTTTACCGATGAAGTTCTGGAGTTTGCTGATGTAAGTTTCAATACCGAAACCGAGACTTTGGCGATGCTGTCCGAGAAGGCAGTCGCGATGAACAAAATCCACAAAACCGTTATCATGGTAGAAATGGGCGAGTTGCGGGAAGGTGTGGTGCGCGAAAAACTTTTGGATTTCTTCAGCAAAGTAAAGCATCTGCCAAATATTGAAATCGTCGGAATCGGAACCAATCTTACCTGCATGAACGGAATTCTTCCGGATTACGGGAAGATGAAAGCGCTTTATGAAAGTAAAAAGGAAATTGAAAACCGTTTCGGCGTGAAAGTTCCTTATATTTCCGGAGGCGCTTCGGTGGCTATTCCGCTGATTCTGGATGAAACGATGCCGCCTTACATCAACCATTTCAGAGTTGGGGAAACGTTGTTTTTCGGAACCAATGTATATGACGATTCGTTCATCGAAGGGATGCATCACGATATTTTTACGCTTTATGCAGAAATTATTGAAATCAAGACCAAGCCCAATATTCCGGAAGGCAATTTCGGAAGCAACCTTACCGGAGAGCAGAAAGATTTCAGCAGTGCGGAGCGGCTCGAAAAAACGACACGCGCCATTGTGGATATTGGTTTGCTGGATATTTCACCGTCAAATATTTTTCCTAAAGACAAAAAACTCACCATCGTTGGCAGCAGCAGCGATATGATGGTTCTGGATCTTGATGCATCGGATGTGGAGTATGCGGTGGGAGATTTTATTCCGTTCCGAATCAATTATCTGGCGTTGTTGAGGTTGATGAATTCCAATTATGTGGAAAAACAGATTGAGGACAGTGAACCTAAAACCCTGAAACACAGTGCCGAATTTGAGGCGCACTGATCGGGATTAAACAGTTTCAATAAGGCAATCAGTAAAACAGAACATAATAGAAGTGAAATGTACCATAATTCAGTTTATGGTATTTTTTATCTTTGCAGCGGTATTCAATTTCTATGGAACAGAACGATTCACTTATTAAATACTCGATAAAGAACATTAAGAATGATGGCAACAGTGTGGTAGATTTTAGCTTTTACACATTTGCTCATTTTCTTAAGAACGCCAAACATCTTCGGGAATCCCATCGTCACGATTTCTACAGTTTCGTACTTTGTGTGGATGGTTCCGGATCGCATGTTATTGATTTCGAGGAGTATGAAATAAAGCCGAACCGTCTGTTTTTCATCAATTACGACCAGATTCATTCATGGAAAAATGTTGCCGGAATCAAGGGTTACGTTATTCTGTTCACGAAGAATTTCTATAACCTGATTTTCACGGGAAACGATCTTGTGAAAAGCGATACAGCGGTAGAGAATCTTCCTGCTTTTGTGGATATTGGAGAAGACGACATGAAATTCTGGCTGAATACGTGTGAAAACATCAAACTTGAGTTTAAGAATGACGGCTCCGTTTCCAATGAAGTTATTTGTCTGCTTCTGAAATCATGCGTCCTGAAAATGGATTCTCTCACACAGGGAAAAACAGCAGATCTCATTTCGGCCGATCATAAGGAAAAACTCGTGTTTGAGTTCAAGAAACTGGTAAACCGCCATTTTAAAGAGAAAAAATCCACAAAGGATTATGCGGAACTCCTTTCGGTAACGCCCAATTATCTGAACGCTTTGGTGAAGGAATATGTGGGAGAATCGGCAGGAACGGTCATTAAAAACCGCGTAATTCTGGAAGCGAAACGTCTGCTTTCGCACACCGGTTTATCGGTGCGTCAAATCTCTCTGGAACTAGGTTTTACCGATAATTCGCATTTCGGGAAATATTTTAAAAACAGATCCCGACTGACTCCTGAAACATTCAGGAAAAATTCAATTAACAGTTAATAAAATTATAATGAATAATAATAAAAGTACATCAAATATCAGCACAGCATACACCGTAACTTACAGAAAAAAGCCGGAATGCCTGAAAATCCGCCACACCGGAATATCCAACCTTATCGATATGGCATTTGCCCCTTCCGGACTGGTTACCCTCTCGCATATCGAAGGTGAAAAACCCAAAGAAATCAATGTTAGAAACGGAAAGGTAAGAGGTTAGTATTTCTTTTATACTTTCAAAATCTTAAAGTGACAGTTAATTGTTGCTATAATTTATATCATTGTAATTTTTATACTTTGATATAATCTGTCTTAATTTTGCAGAAAACGTTCTATGTTTCTCTGCTGTCATTCTTATCACAGTCTGCGCTACGGCACCATTTCCATTGAGGATTTGGTGAGCAAGGCTGCAGCTCTGGGAATACGTTCGCTGGCTTTAACGGATATCAATACGGTAACCGGAATTTATGATTTTTATAAACTCTGCAAAACCTTTGAGATAAAACCTCTGGTTGGAGTTGATATCCGCATTGAGAATGAAAAATACTATACCGCAATCGCTAAAAATCCTGCCGGAATTGCGGAAATCAACCGCATGCTTACGGATTTCAACTGTGGCGGAGTTGCAGTTCCCAAACAGCATCCGAAGTTTGTAAATGTTTTTGTGATTTATGAACTGGAAAATCTTCCGGATGAACTGCAGGAAAATGAATTTATAGGCATCCGTCCGGACAATTTGAGCATTCTGGTTCAGAGGAAATGGAAAAGTCTGCTGCATAAAATAGTGGTTTTTCAACCCGTTACTTTTCAGACCAAAAGAGAGTATAACCTTCACCGGATTTTGCGGGCAATCGACCATAATACTTTGCTTTCAAAGCTGGAAGAAAAGAACATCTGCGATCAGTCTGAATTTCTGAAGCCGACTTCCGAAGTTCTGAAACACTACAAAAACTATCCGCAGATTATAGAAAATACCGAAAAAATCATTCAGGAATCTCATTTCGAGTTTGCTTTTTCAACACCCAGAAACAAAAAATTCTTTACTGAAAGCAGGGAATCAGACGAAAAACTGCTGCGCGAACTTGCTCAGAGCGGACTGAAATGGCGTTACGGAGAAAATCATAAAGAAGCAAAAAAACGACTGGAACGCGAACTTTTTGTCATCAGCGAACTGAATTTCAGCGGCTACTTTCTCATCACCTGGGATATTATACAGTACAGCAACAGCCGCGGTTTTATGCATGTGGGAAGAGGTTCGGGGGCGAACAGTCTGGTAAGTTACTGCCTTGGGATTACAGATATTTGTCCGCTGGAACTCGATCTTTATTTTGAACGTTTTCTGAATCTGAACCGCAATTCGCCGCCCGATTTCGATATCGACTGGAGTTGGCAGAACCGCGACGATATTCTGAAATATATTTTTGAAAAATACGGAAAAGATCATGTTGCCTTTTGCGGAACCAATGTGGAATTTAAATACCGCTCTATTTTCCGTGAAGTAGGGAAGGCATTCGGTTTGCCGAAGGAAGAACTCGATATTTTGGCAACAAATCCAATGGAAACGCACGATGCAAGTGACGTTATAAAACTCGTTCAGAAATACGGAAAACTGCTTGAAAAATTTCCGAATCAGCGCAGCATGCATTCCTGTGGAATACTGATTTCTGAAGAGCCGATTACCAATTATTCAGCGCTGGAAATGCCGCCGAAAGGATTTCCGATTGTTCAGTTTGACATGAATACTGCTGAAGACATCGGTCTTGAAAAGTTTGATATTCTTTCGCAGCGCGGTCTGGGAACCATCAACGATGCCGTGAAACTGATAGCAAAAAATCAGGGAATTACAGTTGATATCCGTGATACCCGCATTTCTTTGAATGAAGAAAAATGTAATGATTTTTTAAGCCGCGGAAAAACGCTGGGTTGTTTCTATATTGAAAGTCCGGCGATGCGGGGGCTTTTACGGCGTCTGAAATGCGACAATTACCGCACTTTGGTTGCTGCGTCGTCCATTATCCGTCCCGGAGTTGCGCAGAGCGGTATGATGCGCGAATATATTTTCCGGCACAACAATCCCGATCAGTTTGAATATTTTCATCCTGTGTTTGAAGAACAGCTCGGCGAAACCTACGGAATTATGGTCTATCAGGAAGATGTAATTAAAATTGCGCAGGGTTATGGCGGTGTTTCGGCGGACAGTGGCGATATTCTGCGGCGTGCGATGAGCGGAAAATCACGTTCCATTAAAAAACTGCAGGAAGTCCGCGACGATTTTTTTGAATCCTGCCGTAAAAAAGGCCATCCCGAAGCTTTGAGCAGGGAAGTGTACCGCCAGATTGAGAGTTTTGCCGGTTATTCGTTCTGTAAGGCGCATTCCGCTTCGTATGCGGTGGAAAGTTACCAGAGTCTTTATCTGAAGGTATATTATCCGATAGAATTCATGGTTGCTGCAATTAATAACGGTGGTGGATTTTACCGTACGGAAGTGTATGTCCACGAATGCAGAATGTCGGGCGCAACCATTCACAATCCTTGTGTGAACCGAAGTGTTTTTGAAACTACCGTTTACGGAGCGGATGTTTTTCTTGGCTTTATGCACATTGAAAATCTGGAAACACGTCTGGCGCAGTTCATTCCTGAGGAACGGAAAAAAAACGGCGATTACACTTCGCTGGAGAATTTTGTAAAGCGTGTTCCTATCGGTATTGAAACCCTTCAGATTTTGATTTTCGCCGGTGTGTTCCGTTTTACCAGAAAGAATAAAAATGAACTGCTGATTGCGGCACGTCTTCTGATGGTTAATTTCAAACCGGAATACCGTTACGAATCTTTTTTTGAAGAACCCATCAAAAACTACCGCCTTCCCGACCTGAAAAGAGATGTTTTTGAAGATGCTTTTGATGAAATTGAAATTCTGGGCTTTCCAATTTCATGCAGTCAGTTTGATCTTCTCCAGACCAAATACCGCGGTTCTGTAATGGCAAAGAATTTAATTAAATACCATAAAAAACAGGTAAAAATGCTGGCTTATCTGATTTCCCGGAAACACGTTCCCACCAAAAAAGGAACCATGTATTTCGGAACCTGGATTGATGCGGAAGGTGAGTACTTCGACACAGCTCATTTTCCCGACAACCTGAAGCAGTATCCTTTTCAGGGCGGCGGCTGCTACCTGATTTTAGGAATGGTAGAAGTGGATTTTCAATTTCCGACCATTACGGTTTTAAAAATGTCCAAAATGCCTATCATTCCCGATCCGCGTTACGCCGAAGACCGCGAAAAGCACTACGAAGTCCACCGCAAAATCAATGAAGACGTCAGCATGACATGGCGAAAACCTTATCCGCAGGAGCATGAAATTGGTTTGCCGAGGCGGAAAATGGAGTAGAGGTATACTGTTTTAACTTTATTTTCAGTAGAGGCTTTGGATATTTTTAGTAGAGCCTGATTACGTTCGGTTCGCAAGTGACAAATTCAAACGAAAAAAATATATTTACAAAGTGTTAAAAAAGTAGACCATTGACCAGAATACTTTTTGAAGATAAAAAGAAAACCAAGACATTGGGGCATTAGGCTTTTCGTTCGCCATACAGTTTTTTATTTATTCAATTTCATTTCCATAGGAGAAAAGTTTATTTATAAAATCAGAAGTCCAATCATTTGTGTAAATATTTTGAAGTTCAAATGCAAAACCTGAAGTATCCTTTTTTTTGCCATCGCAATAACATGAAGCATAATAATTTCCTGTAATAAAATTAAACGATTTCTTATAATCACGTTTCCCGTTTTTATTATAGCTCAAATCGTACCCTATAATCTGTATTTTTTTATTATCCGGATTAAATCTAAACTTAATGTGTTCAATTAAATTTTTTTTCTCTCCAGAAATGTGGGGTTTAGTTATTCGATCAGCATAATCTATTCTAATTTCAATAATCTTACTTTTAATTATTGGGTCACTTAAATAATAATCCGCTTCCACATTATTATATATAATGCTGTTATTTAGGACAGGTATCTCAACAGTTTTGTTTAAAGAGGATAAATAGACAGAGAGTATAAAATTTAAAAATTCATTACTGTTCTTTTCTTGAATTTCTGCTATATCTTTTATATTATCATCATCAAAATATAATGATTTGGGCTGCTTATATAATGTGTCTATAGCAGATTTTGAAAAATTCTCGGTAAAAATCTTTTTTTGACAAGAAATATTAATAGTGCTTACACATATAATTAATAAAAATATCTTCTTCATCTTGCCTATTTCTTATTTCTTTAATATTTATTTTTCGTTGTACCACAATGTAAATGGGCTTTTATGATGAGAATCTTCTTTGAAGTTGTTGCTTTTCCGGGCTTATATCAATTTCAGTTTTCCAGCAGCAAAAAAGAAAATTAATAATAAAGGTTGTATTTATCCATTTCTTCTTCCAGCGATTCATCTAAATAATAAAGTGAATCTTGTTCGATTTTGCCATCAGAAGTTATGCTGCTTTTAGAATAGGAAATGATATATGAAGGATCTTTGCCTTTAGAAGGGAAATATTTTATTTGCCATAATCTGTTATTTTTTTGATCAAAGTAGGACAAGCAATTATATTCGCCGAAACCATCTCCTGAAATATTTCTGTAAAAATCCAGTGAATCTATCTTTTTTCCATTGTCATATGTAAAAAAATTCACTTTAAATTCTTTGGAACTGCTTGAACTTTGCTTAAGGAGTTGAACAGAGATAGCATTTAAGTTTGTTGATTTTGAATCAGTGCTGTTATAGTCAGAATATTTTTTTAAATATAAATTATTTTGTTTTTTTAATATAGAAGAGCCATGTTCAGAAGCAACAGTTTTAAAATAATTTTCTTTCGCAAGTGTAGAGTCTCCCCAGAAAACACTGCTAGTTGTTGTATCTGTTTTATTAATATTGGGCATATTTTGTTTACAACAAACTCCGCTGAATATTATTAAAAAAATAGAAAGTAAATAAAAAATTTTACCGGTCATCATTTGAGTTCAAATATTTTTTTTAAATCTAATTGAATCTTGCCATCATAATATACCTTATTTTCTTCGATACTGAATTTTTTACCGTACAATTTTCCCTTATTATTTAAAAAACATAAATTTTGTAAAAGTAAAATAAGATAATTAATTTCAGAATACAAGTAACCGGCAACACTTACACTCTTGAACCTGGAAAAATCAATTGACAAATATCAATTGTTTTCAATCGTTACTATTGCCATCTTTTGTAATTCGTAAAGTTTTTAGAGCACTCGCTTTCATTTCTACATTTTTCAGACTACGGATGAAATGATTGTATTATTTTGCCTTTTTCATAAACTAACACCTTATCTACGGCTCCGTTTGGCGACAGATTCCATTCACCGTCTTTTAATCCATCAATATAATAGCCGTCCATCCAAATATTCTTATCATATTCAAATGAATACCTTCTTTCTTCCCAATGTCCGTTTTTAACATTATTTCTCACATTTCCCTTCATCAAATATTCTTTTGTTGTTCCTGTTAAATTATTTGTAGATATTTCTTCGGTTTTTCCCCAATTATTGTTAATTGTTTTATTCTCTTCAAAATAATCTACTACAAAATTATTTTTTATAATGAAGGATTGAGTTCTATACAAATTATTATCTTTTCTAAACTCTACCAACAGTTCTTTGTTTTTTCCTTGATGAGTTGTTCTTTGATATTTTTCTTCGGCATCAAGATTTTCAAATATAAGCATCGCTTTATTTTCCATTGTTGTGTCATTTTCATCCATTAAAAGGATTATTCCCCCATACTTTGCATCCTCATACTTAATTGATACATACATTGAATTAAACAATTGATTATTAAGTTTAAAGGTTTTGTACTGATAAAATTTTATTAAATCAATATTTTCAGGGATTAAAGCATCCCACATAATGGGTCTTTCAAAATCTAATTCTAATGCTGCTTTATAAAAGTTTAAAAGTTGATTTTTAGAAATTTCATTTATTTCCTTTCCAATTGATTTTTCATCAATATTTTTAATAACAAAAAGTGAATCGCTAATCTTATTTTCAGTAAATGATGAATCATTTTTTCTAACAGAAACATTTTTATCACCGCCTTTACAGTTGGTAGTGATTAATATCGGTATCAATAAAATCAAAAAATATTTTCTCATTATATTTTTTTAATGTTGGTCTGTAACTTTGAACATGTAAGTGATGGTTGTGATCATCATAATGTGAAGAATGATTTAACAGAAGTCCATTACTATAATTCCAAGATAACATACTTTTCCAACCGTATTTATACAAAGCATCATTAAATTGATTCTGCCTCATTTCATCCATTCCCTTCCAACCACTAGGATCCCCGGTTTCAGACTGAAGATTTAAATGAACGTTTTTGCCTGATCTATCTTTTCTAAGATATCTTAAATCTCCATTCATTCCATTTTTATGAGATTTACTGCCTCCAATTGATCTGCCAAGAGAATCACTAAAACCATTAAAAGAAAAATCGGAAAAACTCAAATCTAGTATTGCACCAATCAAGCTAATGTAACATCATTCAAATAGTATCGTGCACTGTCAGTGTTAATTGCTAATCTAAAAATAACCCCATCTTTGGAATAAGGTTTAACATCTCTAATGTCCGTCAAAAATACATATGAACTGTCCCCGAGTTTGTCCTTGTAAGTTCCTCCATATTTGTCAAGAACTTTTTTCAATTTTATTTTTCCTAAATTATGAATATTTCCTGTTTTATCATGATAAAAGTAATCAGCTAATTCTCTTTTAGGAGCGTTTATTTTGAATTGGATTTCTCCTGATTCTGCGACCGTATGATATCTTTTTTCCCTCCCATCACTTAATAATACACCGTGTTTCCAATACCATCCTGCAGATTTTGTCATTAATTCCAAATCATTAAGCAATAAATCAGGATTTGAAACTAGATTTTGTCCTGCATACTCACCAAATCTTCTATATCCTTTTTTTCTTGTTATTTGGATTAAACCTCTTCCCCGATATTTATATCCTTCACCACTTGCCTCGTTTCTCTATATACGTAATTTCCCAGTCCTTCTGGATTTTTAAAAAACTCCGAAGGACTAGAATATAATTTGAATTCCGTTTTATTTGATCCTTTGTAATTGTTCGGTGTTGGATTGCCTTATCTATTTCTAAGGAGTGGGGAAATTATAACAGATGCAACTAATCGATTGATTTTATTGCTTCAATGTATCCTCTATTATTATTTTGATATACACTCAATACTGTTTCTCCACCTTCAGATAGTACTTTTATGGTAATTTTGTCCCTTTTGATTAAGTAATTAATTTCAGGCGTAGACAATGTAGAGTAAACAGTATCTTTTTTAGGCAGAATTTTTAATAAATCATTCTGTTCAAATTCCTTGGATAGTTGACGATATAGGTAATTTAAGTCAGTTACTCCTTCATATTCACATATGTCTATAAATGAATATTCATTAATATTCTTTTTGTAGCATTTTACCTTATCATTGTTTGTTTTTGAAGCAGCTTTTGTGAAGTTAGTAGTAAGATTACATGTTTTGATAAAATCATTGTTTTCTAAGATCCCTTTATTGAATTTCAGATTTACAGGATTTTCAGGGTCATTGGTGATATCTTTCAACAGTCCAGTAGTAGGAAAAAATTCTATCCATCCTACGCTCATTTCTGAAGAATCGCTTAATATATAGAGTTCAACAGAGATTTTTTCATCGCTAATGTTAGTAATCTTAGTTTTTACCTCATTAAAATTTTTAAAAGCTTGTGCATTACTAGATTCAACAATGTCCCTTATAAGATCTTCGCAAGAGTAATATATTTTTTCAGAAGAACTCTTATCTTTTATTTGAACATCTACGCTAGTTGAAGCTTTCAAAGAATTATTATTCTTTTTACAAGATATTGAAGATAATAATATCAAGAATGCTAAGAATATTTTTTTCATTTTTTTAAATTTTATTTTCCTGAAATTTCAGCAATAAACTTGGCTCTAATACCGCTAAGGGTTGTTCTGTAAGCTGTTCGTGCCTTATCGTCATTTTTGTTAAACCATCTCTCAAAGTTACCGGTGTATTTTATGATATAATTAATTTTATACTCCATACCCGCAACCACCGAAGGGAATTTTATAAATTCTTTTTTTCGATTGGTAACTTGAGTATTTCCTCCGGACCCGCTTAAGCCTGCTCCTTCAAAAGCACTCCAAGATCCCACAGGTTGCTCAGTGTAAAGAGCAGGATCCCAGCCATAATAGGGAGCTGGGCCAAATACTTCCATACCACCAGTACCGCAGTTTTGATATTGTGCAGATGTGAAATGAGTGGTTTCTAAACGATACATCTTTTCCACTATTGTTAACAAATCTTTGCCCGAAACTTCAATTTCTGTTTCAGAACCATTCCATTTCCAGCTCCATTTCTTATTTTTATACCTGTTATAGAGTTCCAAAAGTGCTTGTTTACCATCATCCACCGTAAAAAGATGATCAGTTGCTTTTCCTAATTTTCCAAAAGAATTTTCATATCCTTCAAGAAGAATTGCCAAAGGGTCAATAAGATCGCGTCTTCTCATATATGGAGGGTTGCTTCCCATATAGAGTGGATTAGTCTCACCAGCACTGCAATCATATAGTTCAAAGTGACACATATATAAAGAGTATTTTTTTTTCTCTTTTCTATTGTAAGCAGTGACTCCTAAATGTGCTGTTTTCCCTAATTCTTGCTTTTGTATTACCTTATCATTAACATTTAATGATACAGAAGATTTTGCTAGCTCACAATATTTTACTATAAATTTCCGTCCGTCGGGAAGGTTATGAAGAACACTTACATAAACATCATTTGCACCAAAATACTTGTTTTTTCCTATCACCATGCCATCCGCTATTGCAACAATAGCGGTACTTGGATTGGTATATAGATCTCTTGCAGCATGTTTTCTGCCGGTTCTTGCTGCTCCAAAACACACTACATTGTCTTTTTTTGTTTCTGCCCAATACCTCTCCTCCCATTCTAAATCTGCATCATTAATTGGCTTTTCCAACGTTGGAAAGATGATAAGTTTAGGTGGGGATAATCTAAAATAGCTTTCAATGTTACTGCTCTTCAGAAACTCTTTTTTATGATTATCTAAAACCCCATTACAAGTAACCTCTAACCATAACATTTCTGTAATATTCTTATTAAGTTTAAAAGTTATTGTATCTCCTGCCTTGTAGGTTTTTATTTGTAATACCTTTTCTATTTCTTCCGAGTTGACATTCTTTCCTTCTTCTAATTTTTTATTATTTTTATTGCCCTTTTTTACAATTCCTATGATAGTAGCTGCAATCCTTTTTTTCGAGGCATCGTCTATGACTTTGTTTTCGCCGCCAAAAATGTAGGTATAATCACCGTCTTCTTTCCCTTTATTCAATTTCTCCTTCCAGGCCTTCAGATCGTCATCAGATTTTGGGCGGAGCTGTATAGGAATAATCAACATTTCTGATTGCGTTTCTTCCCCTTTCGCATTCTTGGTTGTAACTTTTTTTATCGTTCCTGAAAACTCCGTTTTTTCAGTTCTTTCATTTTCTTTTAGTGGTTCTGATTGTTCCATTTGCGCCTCCGTAATTTCCAGAGCAGGTAGTACAGCATCCGCAGAACCTTTAATTAAGCCATCTTTTTCTTTAATTATTATTTTAGCATTCTTACCCTCTAACAAATAGGAACTCGCTACTAAATATACTTTTTCTTCCAGTGGAGCGCTGGCAATTTTTTTAAATTCTTCTCCTAATTTAAATGTTTGAAAAGTAATTTTTTCCCCTTTGCTATATACTCCTTTTGTCAGCTTATCCTTAATAGCTTCTATCGTAGTATATTCCTTCTTCTTGGATAAGTCTTTAACTTTTGGCTTTTCAAGAATTATTTTTGCAATTTTTTCTTTTTCAGCATCCGTTGAAGTTTTATTACCATTGCTTCCAATTTCATATTCTAAAGTTCCGGAAACTTCCCCGGTTTTTTTTGTGTATTCTTTCCTTGCAAAATATGCGTCAATTAATCCTTCTATTTTTGGACCGGGATTTACCTGGCTTGGCGTTCTACTATTTGAAGAATTTGTATTGATGTGTTGATCCTGAGTTGCTGTGCCTTGGGTACTAACTGGTTCTACTGTTTGCGGAGACGTTGTAGAAGCCTGATTTCCCACGCCGGCTGGAACTGAGGGATTATGTGGCGGAGAGAAGTCTGAAATGCTTCCTGAAGGTGCGCCCGCAGAGGAGGTGCCTGAATTATTATTTGCAGGATTATTTGCGGGGGGTATTTGATGTTTATAATCCGGATTATCTACGTATACATTTGGAGAATTATGCCTCTTATGCGGATAATATTCGACTGAAACAAAAAACTCGAATTGCTTTAGATCCGCTTCACCATTTTTTGCTTTATCAATTAAAGCGTTAATAAGAGTAAATTCCCAGAAAGCATGTCCTTTGTCATCTACTTCTATTGGTATTGAAAGGTCAATTGGAACTGTTCCTCCGTCCTGTTTTTTTCCATTGGCATCATCTTCCCATAACCTAAAAATCACTTTTTTTCGAAACATATTCGTGCAGGTAGCCTTGCAACGAACTCTATCATTAACATTAAACTTCTTCGCTGCCGTATTGTCTACATGCAACAATTCAATCTTTTCTATTTTCGGAATTAACTTAGGGCGGGGAGTTATGAGTAAACCCTGTCCTTCAGGATGATATAGATAGCCAAAAAGTTTAAAAGTATCACCAACTACACTTTCACCGAATGTAAAAGTATTATCACCTTTCTTGATGATATTTGCTCTTGTAAACTGTCCATTTCTTCTTTTCTTGAACAATTCCCACGTGACATGTTGCAAATTGCGTTTATCCGCAGGAGTTCCCGTGTGCCAACTATCAACTGTATAAGTAGTTTTATCGCCAGCTTGTGGACTTGTATTTCCAGAAATTTTTGATACTCCTTTTTTGCTCATAATACATAATTTACCAAATGTCTAACGTAGTAGTACCTTGTTCCTCCTGAAACTCCTCAAAATCCACCACCGGATTATACACATGCTGTTCCTTCGCATCCGCATTCTTTACATTACTCTTGCCAACTTCGCTTTGCTGGCCATGTTTCATGACAGTAATTTTTCCGCCGATAACACACTGCAGTTCGGATATTTCTGTGAGGCAGCTTTTGTCCATTACTTTTACTTTTTCATAGCATTTCTGCCATTTTCCGGCGGGAGCGTAACTGCAGGGCAGGTAACTGCTTCCTGAGGGCTGAAGTTTGCACTGCGGCCCGAAAGGTTGCGCTTGCGGATTAAAGGTAAGATCGTCTTCCGTAACGGCAAGATAATCTGCTTCGCCTTTTTCGTCGTTCCAGTAATGTTTCTGGTGGCTCGTGACTTTAAAATTAGGAAATTTTAATCCCTGATTGCACTTTGCCATGCCTTTTTGGATGACGAAATATTTCCCGTCGTGTTCAGAACCGCTCATGAAAAATTATTTTTTACCAATTACTAAATTATAAAATACTTTCACTTGTAAGGGCTTATCAAAAAGAAATTATGAAATTGTAGTAGAATTACGACTCAGTAATAGATGGCTGAATTTTCCGGGAACAGGAGAGAAAAAGTCTAACTTATCTTCCAGAGATCTGAAATCCCGAAGCCCTTCCCAGCGCATATTTTCCAAAACGCATTTTCATACGGTCCATCGCCTGGTAAAGGTTGATGAGCTCTTCGGTGTCTTCAAAAAGATTCATCTGATGACAGCCGTGAACGAGTCCCGAAAAACGCACACCAACCAAGCGCAGCCGCATTCGCCGCGTATACACTTTTCTGAAAAGCTCCAGTGCATATTTCAGCAAAGTATGATCCACAGCGGTGTAGGGGATTTTCATCTGCTTGGTTTCCGTATCAAAATTGGCGTAACGGATTTTCACAGTGATGATGGATGTGAGCCATTTTTCCTTACGCAGCTGGAAACACAGCTGTTCCACCATTCCGGAAAGCAGATTCTGCATGTTTTCTACATCAATGCTGTCTTCAGAAAAAGTATGTTCGGTAGAAATAGATTTCCGTTCAGAATACTGTATAACCGGCGTTTCATCAATACCGTTGGCTTTTTTCCAGAGTTCGGTGCCGTTTTTTCCAATTAACTGCTGCAGAACATCAACGGGCATTTCGGAAAGCGTCTGGATTTTTCGGATTCCGATTCTTGAAAGAAGTTGGTAAGTTACACTTCCTACCATCGGAATTTTCTTTACTGAAAGCGGATTCAGGAAATTCTGAATCTGCAGGTCTTCTACCTGAAATTTTCCGACAGGTTTGGATTCTCCGGTTCCGATTTTGGAAACGGTTTTGTTATTGGAAAGTGCAAAACTGATGGGAAGTCCGGTTTCCTTCATCACTGTATCGGCAATTTCGGTTGTCCATTTATAGCAGCCGAAAAACTTATCCATTCCGGAAAGATCCAGATAAAACTCGTCTACGCTTGCTTTCTCCATCACGGGAACTTTTTCCTGAATAATTTCAGTAACTTCATGGGACATCTGCGAGTATAATTCCATATCGCCGCGGATTACTTTTGCATCGGGACAGAGCCGGAGCGCCATTTTCATCGGCATGGCCGAACGTACACCGAAAAAACGGGTTTCATACGAACATGAAGCCACCACGCCGCGTTCTCCGCCACCGATAATGACAGGTTTTCCGATGAGTTCGGGATGTTTTTTTCTTTCGCAGGACACAAAAAATGTATCCAGATCCATGTGGACAATCGCACGTTTCATGAGAACAAAATTATTATGATTTGTATCAAAATTTTGTATATTTGTTGTTATAAATTATAGCAATGTCAATATTAGCAGATAACATGCGCTATCTCCGGGCGCAACTCAATTTTTCGCAGCAGAAGGTGGCCGACAGTCTTATTATTACGCGGGGAAGATATGCCAAATACGAGGACGGAGCTTCGGAACCGCCGATTGAAATTCTGCTGAAAATCTCAAAATATTTCAAAATCAGTATTGATCTTCTGGTTTCCATCGACATCCGGAAATATCCGCTGGAAGAAATCATCCGGCTTCCCGACAACCGTATTGTTCTGCCGATAAAAGTGGATACTTCAGGGGAAAACCGCATCGAAATTATTCCGCACAAAGCGAGTATGGGTTACCTGAACGGCTACAGCGATCCGGAATATATTGAAAGTCTGCAGCAGATTCATCTTCCGTTTCTGAGTACGGGAAAATACCGTGCTTTTCCTGCAGGCGGAGATTCGATGCCGCCGTTTCGGGACGGAACTTTTATTGTAGGAAAATACCTGGAAACTCCCGATGATCTGAAAAAGAACAAAACCTACATTTTTGTAACGCGCAACGAAGGAATTGTTTACAAAAGATTTGTGAAACGTCTTGAAAAGGGTATTTATGTGAGTTCGGACAATACTTTTTATGAACCATACGAAATTCCGTTCGCCGATCTGCTTGAAATCTGGGAATACGCCTGCAGTATTTCCACGGAAGAATTCGAGCCGGAGCAGTTCAGTTCCAGCCAGATTACAAGGATGATCAGTGAACTGAAAACAGATCTGAAGCGGATGGAGAAGAAACTTTCGGAAAAATAATTCAGATTTCAGAAAAAAAAGTTCCCAATATGGGAATTTTTGCACTATATTTGTTTAATCAGTTATGAGAGTCATTGCTAAGAAGATATTGCGGGAGTTTTGGCAGAAACATCCTGACTGCGAACAGCAGCTGAAATCGTGGTTTAAAGAAGCGGTTAAAGCAGAATGGAAAAATCCAAATGATATCAAAGCAGAATATCCTTCAGCAAGTATTTTGAATGAAAACCGAATCTGTTTTAATATTAAAGGAAATCACTATCGGTTGATTGTTAAAATTAACTACGATTATGAGATGGTTTGGATACGGTTTATTGGAACACACAGCCAATATGATAAAATAAATGCAGAAAAAATTTAAAGAAATGAACATTAAGCCGATAAAAACAGAAAAAGACTATCAACAGGCACTTCAGCGTCTTGAAGAAATTTTTGATGCAAAAAAAGGAACAAGAGAAGGCGATGAACTCGAAATTCTCGGGATTCTTATTGAAAATTACGAAAATGACTATTTTCCTATAGATTTGCCGGATCCGGTGGAAGCGATAAAATTCAGAATGGAGCAAATGGATTATACACAAAAAGATCTTGCTGAGTTAATGGGTCTGAAAAGCCGGGCGAGTGAAATTCTGAACAGAAAAAGAAAGCTTTCTTTAGAGATGATCAGAAATTTAAGCGAAAAACTTAAAATTCCGACCGAAGTTTTAATTCAGCATTATTAAACATACGCTTTACCAACAGAAAATATTTCTGCAGGTGTTTTCATTTTTTACTTAAAACTTATTTCCCTATTTTTGACCAATGGAAAATTTCATCGTATCCGCCCGCAAATACCGTCCGCAAGAGTTTGAAACTGTTGTCGGGCAGTCGCACATTACCGATACTTTGGAACACGCCATTGATAACAGTCAGTTAGCTCAGGCAATGCTGTTCTGCGGTCCGCGTGGAGTAGGTAAAACAACCTGTGCAAGGATTTTAGCCCGTAAAATCAATGAGAAAGACGGTTCAACTTCGGAAGACGGTTTTGCGTACAATATTTACGAGTTAGATGCCGCTTCCAACAACTCTGTGGACGATATCCGTGATCTTACCGATCAGGTTCGTTTTGCGCCGCAGGTAGGGAAATACAAAGTGTATATTATTGACGAGGTTCACATGCTTTCGTCTGCCGCTTTCAATGCATTCCTGAAAACACTGGAAGAACCGCCGGCTCATGCCATTTTCATCCTGGCGACTACGGAAAAACACAAAATTATTCCGACGATTCTTTCAAGATGTCAGATTTACGATTTCAAAAGGATTACGATTGAAGACATCCAGGAACATCTAAGAAAAATTGCCGAAAAAGAAGCGGTGAAATATGAAGACGATGCGCTCTATCTGATTGCCCAGAAAGCAGACGGCGCACTTCGTGATGCACTTTCCATATTCGACCGCTTATCAACCTTCACGCAAAAGAATATTACGCTTGAAAAAGCTGCTGAAGTACTGAATATTCTGGATTACGACCAGTATCTCAATATTGTGGATCTGGCTCATCAGAATACTATTCCTGAAGTTCTGAAATCCTTCAACGAAATTGTAAAAAAAGGATTTGATCCGCATATTTTTATTGCCGGTCTTGGAAATCATTTCCGTGATCTGATGATGGCTCAGAACGCTTCCACTCTTAATTTAATTGAAGTAGGAGAGAAGACAAAAGTGAAATTTGGCGAACAGAGCAAAAACTGGACGGCACAGCAGCTTATCGACGCCATTGAAATCTGCAATCATGCGGACATCAATTATAAAAACTCAAAAAATCCGCGTCTTACAGTAGAAATTGCACTGATGCAGCTGGCGAGTCTCACTGCAAACGGCAACGACGTTAAAAAAAAAAGTTCCTGATTTTAGCGCCTCTGCTTAAGGAAATTTCAAAAGAACTCGTTCAGAAAAAAGAAGAAAAACCAGTCGCGGAACCGGAAAAGCCGGAATTACCGGTTATAAAAACTGCTGAAAAACCGCTTCTTCAACAGAAAGATCAGCCGAAATCCCGTTTCAGCATCAATGCCAAACTGGAAAAAAAGGAAGAAGAAGAGACCGAAAACATCCATCAGCTCAACAAAGAAGAGCTTCCCAACAATCATTTTACCGAAACCGATTTACAGACGGAATGGAAGAAATTTCTGAACGAAATTCAGCATCAGGATGCCGTGGTTTTCAATGCTATTTCCGGATTTCAGCTGAGTAAAGCAGATGAAGATACCGTTCGCGTACATTATCCTTCCGACACCGCAAAAGCTGAATTTGATAAAGTAAGCGGAGATTTCTTCAGTAAATTCAAGCATAAAGTCAATCACCACCGCATCGAAGTGGAATACAAAAACGATTTCAACAAAATGAAAAAAGAAATTGTTACAAAACGGACAATTTTCGAGAAATATGCCGAAATCAATCCTGTCCTCCGGGATTTGGATGATTTGTTTAAATTTGATTTTAATTAAAGCCGCTGACAATTAGAAGATGGACTTAAAAAATCTTAACAATACGTGGATTAACGAATTTCCACAACCGCTCATCATTGCCGGTCCGTGCAGTGCCGAAAGCGAAAAACAGATGCTGGAAACAGCTGAAAGAATAAAAAAATCCGGAGCCAACGTTCCGGTTTTCCGTGCAGGAATATGGAAGCCGCGTACCAAGCCCAACGGTTTTGAAGGCGTTGGAACTATCGGTCTCAACTGGCTGAAAAAGGTTAAGGAAGAATTCGGTTTTAAGACTACAACAGAAGTCGCGAACCGTCTTCACGTAGAAGCTGCTCTGGAAGCCGATTTAGATATTCTGTGGATTGGCGCACGTTCAACGGTAAATCCTTTCACCGTGCAGGAAATTGCAGAAGCGCTGAAAGGAACTCAGAAAACTGTTTTGGTGAAAAACCCTGTAAATCCGGATCTGGCCTTATGGATTGGCGCTTTGGAACGGCTGTTGGCTCAGGGAATTGAAAATCTGGGCGTCATTCACCGCGGATTTTCATCCTATCAGAAAAGTAAATACCGCAATGTTCCGAACTGGCAGATTGCACTGGATTTCAAAAATGAATTTCCAAATATTCCTATAATTGTCGATCCTTCACATATCTGCGGCAACAGAACCCATCTTGCGGCTGTTGCACAGGAAGCCATGAATATGGGATACCATGGTGTGATGATTGAAACACACCGCGATCCGGACGCAGCATGGAGCGATGCGGCACAGCAGATTACACCTGAAGTACTGGCTGAACTTATTCAGCATCTGAAAATCAGAACGGCCGATATTTCCGGATTTGACGAAGAAATGGGAAGACACCGAACGCTGATTTCCGATCTGGATTTCCAGCTGATTGAACTGCTTTCACAAAGAATGAAGATTTCCGAGAAAATCGGTAAACTGAAGAAGGAAAACAATATTGCTATTTTTCAGCCGGACCGGTGGAAATTCATTACAGAATATGCTCATCAAAAAGCGGATGAAACCGGCATGTCTCCGGAATTTGTCGAAAAGATTTTCAAAGCGATACACGAGGAATCCATCGAGGTTCAAAATAACATCATGATTGATTCCTGATTTTGAAAGGTCTTATTACAAAATCCACGGGCAGTTGGTATCAGGTGATGGAATTTGATACCGGAAACCTCTATGAGGCGCGGATCCGCGGTAAATTTAAACTGATTAAAACGCGGCTGACAAATCCGCTTGCGGTTGGCGACCATGTTGAGTTTGAACTAGAAGCAGACAGTGTCGCATGGATTACGAAAATTGAACCGCGCAAGAATTATCTGATCCGAAAATCGGTCAATCTTTCAAAGGAAGCACACATCATTGCATCAAATATTGATGTTGCGTGCTTTATTTATACCTTAAAATTTCCCGAAACTTCTCTTGGATTTCTTGACCGTTTTCTCGCCTGCTGCGAAGCGTACAACATTCATCCACTGATTCTTTTCAATAAAACGGATCTTTTAAGTGCAGAAGAACTTGAAATCGTAGAGAACATTGGCGAACTTTATGCAAATATCGGATACGAAACGCTGCGTACTTCCTCTGTTTCCGGTGAAAATCTTGACTTTCTACGTGAGATTATTACGGATAAAGTTTCGGTGTTTTTCGGACATTCGGGTTCAGGAAAATCAACATTGGTGAATGCCTTACAACCGAATTTAAACCTGAAAACCGGTGAGATTTCTGATGTTCATTTAAAGGGTAAACACACCACGACTTTTGCCCAGATGCATTTCTGGAAATTCGGCGGAAGCGTAATTGATACTCCGGGAGTCCGTGAATTTGCAATGATTGATGTTGAGAAAGAAGAAATTCAGCATTATTTTCCGGAAATTTTCGAAACCGGCCGAAACTGCAAATACCACAACTGTATGCACATCAACGAACCCAAATGCGCAGTTCTTGAAGGCCTCGAGCAGGGAAATATTGAGGAAACCCGCTACATTACTTATCTGAAACTGATGGAAGAAGCGGAAGAAATGTCGCAGAAATAATCTGTAACATTTTTTAGCACTTTTTGTTTATTAACGGTATCTGCTGTGTTCCTTGTTTTTCGTAAACCTTTTTGTAATCGGCTTCAGCAGCGCTTTGTATTTTTCAGCATCGAATAACTGAGAGTCTGTAAGTGCCTTCTGCGTCATCCATACGCCGAACGGAAAAAGGATAATGTTCGGAAGCCAGGCCGCCAGATAAGGATTCAGTTTGCCTTTCCATGCTGCATTTTCAACAGAAAGATTCAGAACGTAGAAAATGATGAAGATGATGATGGCGATAACTACCGGAAGTCCCATTCCGCCTTTACGGATAATCGATCCCAAACTCGCTCCAATCATAAAAAAGATAATACAGGTAACCGAATAGGAAATAATCCGCTGCTGGTACATCACCATTTTGTTGTGTGATTTTACAATCGGCTCAATTTCGGCGCGACGGTTTTTTACACTTATTTTCATGTTCTCCAGTTTGTTGTAAGCTGCAAAAAGCACTTCATTTTTCCGGTCCTGCTTCAGCGTATCAATCTTCAGCTGTGGTTTTACAAAATTTTTAGCCGGTTTGGTTTTTTCAATATAAAGAACAGAATTGTTGGCCTGTGTAACAAGATCGGTGTTGATGGATTTGAAGGTTTCGCGTTTTTCGCTGCGGTCTTTAACGATGGCGTCATTCAGCTGGTTATAAGTTTTGAAACGGTAATCGTCGGTAATACGTTCTTCCTCGATGGCTTTGTCGATAACTTCAGAAATATCAAAATGTGAAGTAAGGGTGTCGAATTTAATGGCCTGATCGGGCTGTTTCATTCTTTCCTGCATGTTTTTGTTGGCAATTTCTTCCTCAAAAACATAACCGTTGTACAGGACAAGTTTCAGATAACTTTTGTGTTCTGCCTGTACAAATTTCCCTTTTTGGGCTACAATCGACTGTTGATTCTGGTAAGAGTTGGCCTTTTTATGTACAAATACACCCTCAACATTTTCTCCCTGTTCGCCATGTATTTTATCAAATTTAACAAGGTAATCCGGAATCTGGTCGATAAACTGTCCCGGTGTGAAATTCAGTGCCGGCTTTGTTGCAGCGATATTGAAAAGCATATTTTTTGCCTTCCGCTGAAAATCCGGAATAATATTATTGGAAAAGAAAAAAAGCATGACGGAGAGCATCAGCGTTACAAAAAACAGCGGCGCCATAATCCGGGTAAGCGAGATTCCCGCAGCTTTCATTGCCGCAAGCTCGTACCGTTCACCAAATTCCCCGAATGTCATAATGGAAGACAAGAGTATAGTTAGCGGCAGAACCAAACTCACCACACTTACACCCATGTAAAAAAGAAGTTTAAGAATTTCCCAGTAGCTCAGACCTTTTCCCATGAACTGCCCAAGCTGAATCCAGATAATGTTTACAATAAAAATGAAAAACAGTACACTGAATATGAAAAAGAACGGCCCGAAAAAGGTTTTGATGATATACTGGTCTAATTTCTTTAACATCCGCCAAAATTAAGAAAAAGCCACAAAGAAAACTTTGTGACTTTTATATTTTATTATTTTTTGTGATTTAAAGTTCGGTAACAATATAATTCTGGAATTTTCCTTTGTCGAACGTAAACATGTCTGCTGCCAAAGTCTGATTCTCTTTATAATCCTTGATCGCGATTACCGAAACATCTTTATTGGTCCCGTGCTGTTCCAGTTTAACCATCTGCTTCTTTACAGGGTCTACGAACAGGTAAACATGCTTCAGTCCGTTACTTTTTACCGGCGTAAGTTTGATGAACTCAGTATTCACTCCGTTCACTTTTTTCTTTCCAACATATGAAACGTTGAAATCCTTACGGTAACTGGTAAGATAGTTAATAGGAGAGAACATTGCATCCGATCCGTTAGGTTTGGCAACCGTTACTTCCTGATCTTCCTCATTGATGTTGTAAATCTTATTGCCGTCATAAATCTGCTCGGTTCCCATAATTTTCAGTTTATACTTGTCGCCGGCTGCATAGTAAATTCCGGGTTCGGTTTTGGTAACCTGACCGTTGGTTCCGGATCCGAAAGTAAATTTGAAATACGAGTTCTGTTTCGCTTTATAGTTTGCCGTTACTGCATCAAGAATCTGTCTGGATTTCGTATCGATTTTCTGGGCTGAAGTCATCATGATTCCTCCAACTGCCATTGTTCCCACAATAATTTTATGTAATAAGTTTTTCATTTTTTCTTTATTTACTTTTTTGATTGAAATAAATGCCGAAAGTTAAACCTTTGTTTGATTTTAATCACTTTCAGGGCTTTATTTCCAAATACCATTCCAAAGAATTTTAACAATTCATAAAATTCTTTAAAAAAGCCTTAAATCAGAAGGATTTACTTTTTGAGGTCTTCCAGAAACTCCTCAAGAGAATTCAGGTCAGAAATCAGTACTTCTCTTGCTTTAGCGCCGTTGAAACCGCCCACAATTCCTGTTGCTTCGAGCTGATCCATAATTCTTCCGGCACGGTTATAACCCAATTTAAGCTGTCGCTGAAGCATTGATGTTGAACCCTGTTGGGTAGAAACTACAATTCTTGCGGCATCTTCAAAAAGAGCGTCTTTTTCGTTAGGGTCAAAAGTTCCGGCAGCAGAGGAAGTTTCTTCAGACGGTGCTTCCGGCAGAATGAAAGCAGAGGCATATCCTTTCTGTGCTCCAACGTATTCCACAATTTTTTCCACTTCAGGAGTATCTACAAACGCACACTGAAGTCTCAATATTTCATTTCCGTTGAAGTAAAGCATGTCTCCTTTACCGATCAGCTGATCTGCACCCGGCGAATCAAGAATGGTTCGGGAATCCACACTGGAAATTACTCTGAACGCCGCTCTCGCTGGGAAATTGGCCTTAATCATACCGGTAATTACATTTACGGAAGGTCTCTGCGTGGCCACGATAAGGTGAATACCAACCGCTCTTGCAAGCTGTGCTAGACGCGCAATAGGATGTTCCACTTCCTTTCCGGCAGTCATAATCAGATCGGCAAATTCATCCACCACCAAAACAATATACGGAAGATAGCGGTGGCCGTTTTCGGGATTCAGCTTTCTTTCTGTGAATTTCTTGTTGTATTCCTTAATTGTACGGCAGAAGGCATTTTTCAGAAGTTCGTAACGCGTGTCCATTTCCACACAAAGTGAATTCAAAGTATTGATTACTTTATGCGTGTCTGTAATAATGGCATCATCCGCGTCCGGAAGTTTGGCCAGATAATGTCTTTCGATTTTTGAGTAAAGGGTAAGTTCCACCTTCTTCGGATCCACCATAACGAATTTCAGTTCGCTTGGATGTTTTTTGTAGAGCAGGGAAGTGAGTATCGCATTAATTCCGACCGATTTTCCCTGTCCGGTTGCACCGGCCATCAAAAGGTGAGGCATTTTTGCCAAATCCGCCATGAAAATTTCATTTGAAATGGTTTTTCCGAAAACAACAGGCAAATCCATTTCACTGTTCTGGAATTTCTGTGAAGCAATTACGCTTCTCATCGAAACCATGGTTGGGTTTTTCCTCGGAACTTCTATACCGATTGTTCCTTTTCCGGGCATCGGCGCAATAATACGGATTCCAAGCGCAGAAAGATTCAGCGCAATGTCATCCTGAAGTTTTTTGATCGCGGAAACCCTGATTCCGGCCTCAGGAACGATTTCGTAAAGTGTAACGGTTGGACCGATTGTCGCTTTAATTTCTGCAATGCCAACATTGAAGTTTTTCAGCAGTCCGACAATTTTATTTTTGTTTTCTTCAAGTTCTTCTTTGTTTACCGAAATTTCTTCATTACCGTAATCCTTTAATAAATCAATAGTCGGCATCTTAAAATTGGCAAGATCAAGTTTGTGATCATAGAGACCGTGCTCTTTTACCAGATCAGCCGATTTTTTGTCGAATTCATCCAGTTCATCCACTTCCTGAGCGACTTCAACCTTAAATTCAAAGCTGTCTGCTTCCGGTTTTGCATTCTGTCTTTTCTGCGAAGAAGAATCAGTAACGTCCAGCTGAACGGATGGCGCCGGTGTTGCGGCTGAGGCCTGCCGCGCAGCGGATTCGGTTTCGAAAGAAGTTTTATTCGGTGTTGAAATGGTTTCAAGTTCGTGTGTTACCGGTACGTTGGGAAATCCTTTGGGTGCTTCTGCTTTTGCAGTTTTCTGTTCGGCTGTTCTTTCACTTGTCGGTATTTCATTACCGTCGTCGGCAATTTCTTCAAGCTCTGTATCCGCTTCAAAATCGGCATCAGAATTAGGCATCATAGCTTTTACCCGGCCCACTGTGGCATCATTGATATCGCTGAATCTTTGTTTAATTGCGCTCGGACGCATATTGAATTCCAGAATGAAATACAGTGCAATACTCACCACCAGAATAACCCAGAGTCCGACTTCCCCGATAATGGCACTCAGAAAATCAACAATCTGAAAACCGTAAACACCGCTCAGTGTTCCCACACCTTTCGTTACTGCACCAAAGAAAATCGGCAGCCAGCAAATGAAAAACAGTGAATGTCCGATGGTTTTCCACGGTTTGAAATATTTTTTCTTCAGAGTCAGCAGTCCAAAAACAAATACCAGAAAAGCTACAATAAATGCGGCAACGCCAATACTGTCAAAAATGAAAATCTTCCCAAGCCAGTCGCCAAACTTTCCAAAAAGATTTGACGATTTGATGGTTTTGTCCAGCATCGTTCCGGCCTGGCTCTGGTCGGCCTTCCAGTTAATAAGATAAGATGCGAAAGAGATGGCCATTACAGCTGAAACCACAATAAGCAGTATACCGAAAAAAATGCGCGGCTTTGAAAGAATCCTGCCTGTATTCTGCGACTGTGCAGGTGTATTTTGAGAGTTCTTGTTCATAATTAGAATGTGGGCAAATTTAATGTTTTTAAGTGAAATTTATTCAACACGATGGAATTTAATCAATTTGCAATAAGAAAGAATTCAGGTGTTAATTAATGACAAAAAACAGGTTTTCGTTCGCTTTTTAAAAATATCATCGCTATTTTTGCCCAGCTCAATTTTTTACAAACATTTCTTTAATTTCTGTAATGAAGAAAATTCAGGATATCCTTATTTCCACGCGTACAATGACGGTTCTGCTGTTTGTCTACGCTGTTTCAATGGCTTATGCAACGTTTTTGGAGAACGACTACGGCACGCCGGCGGCCAAAGCGCTGATTTATGAAGCCAAATGGTTTGAAGTTCTTATGCTGCTGCTGATTCTGAACTTCATCGGCAATATTTTCCGCTACCGGTTGTGGAGAAAGGGAAAGCTGCCTGTTTTGGTGTTTCACCTCGCGTTTGTACTGCTGTTTATCGGCGGTGCAATTACGCGTTATATCAGTTATGAAGGAATTATGCATATCCGTGAAGGGCAGACTTCCAATGAAATTGTAACGGATAAGAATTTCTTCAAGATACAGATTGAGGAAAAAGGAGATGTTCTGAATTACAAAGATGTTCCTTACCTGATGTCGCCGAAAAGCAAAAATTTTAATGCGGCTTACGATTATCACGGAAAGAAAATTGAGGTCAGAACTGTCGATTTTATTCAGAGAAAAAAAGATACCCTTTATGCAGATAAAAACGGAACTGAATACCTTCATTTCGTTGTTGCAGGCGAGAAAGGCAGAGAAAACTACTTTCTGAAAAACGGAGAATCAAAATCTCTTGGCGGAATTCTGGTTTCATATAACCGCCCGATAGAGGGCGCAATCGAGTTCAAGAAAGAGAATGAAAAACTGTTCATAAAGACACCTCAGGATGCAACTTATATGACAATGGCCAATCAGGCAACAGGTACAGCCAAAAAAGATGTATATGAACCTTTGGCGTTGAGAAGTCTTTATACCATCGGCGACTTACGTATTGTTGTTCCGGAAGGAATCAGAAAAGGAAAACTTGAATATTACGAAGGCGACAGAAAAAAAGATCAGTTTGCACCGGATCTGTTAACAGTTGAAGTGCAGGGTCCACAAACAAAACAGAATGTAGAACTTGTTGTTGAAAAAGGAAATCCGAATCTTTATAAGCAGATTGAACTTGACGGCATGAAAATCATGCTTGGCTTTGGTCCGAAAGTGTACACCACACCTTTTTCTTTAAAACTGGATGATTTCGTGATGGAAACCTATCCCGGAAGTTCCTCACCAAGCGCATACGAGAGCCACGTTCAGATTATTGATGAAGGGAAACAGACCCCTTATAAAATCTATATGAACCACGTTCTGAACCATAAAGGCTACCGTTTCTTCCAGGCAAGTTTCGACAGCGACCGGCAGGGAACAGTACTTTCGGTAAATCATGATTACTGGGGAACTTTAGTAACCTACATCGGATATGCTTTACTGTTTGGCGGAATGTTCTTTATTTTCTTCTGGAAGGGAACCCATTTCTGGAAACTCAATTCCATGCTGAAGAACATGAGCAAGAAAAAAAACGCGGCAATTCTGTTCGTTTTCCTTACAATCGGACTGAACGCGCAGAAAATTGAAACGCACGGAACTTCAGACGGCAGCCGCGACAATGTAAGAACTACAGCCACCGCAGATCCTGAAGTTGGTACACATACACACGAAGACGGAACCGTTCATTCCAATGACGCGCACGCACAGCCACAGGCAGAATCATCGGATTTGCAGCAGCGTCAGCAGAACTCTGTTGCGAGATCTTTTCAGACAATGCGGACGGTGACTCCGGATGAAGCCATTGCCAAGAACAGGATTTCAAAAGAACATGCTGATAAATTCGGGTACCTTTTGGTGCAGAATTATGAAGGTAGAATTGTACCGCTCAACACGCAGGCGCTTGATGTTTTAAGAAAGCTGTACAAACACGATAAATTCAAGGGAACAGACGGTAAATATCTTACAGCTGAACAGTGGTTTCTCTCTGTAAATACAGATACACCAAGCTGGACAATGGTTCCGCTGATTAAAGTGGGATCTAAAGGCGGTGAAGCACTCAAGAAAAAAACAAAGGCCAACGATGATGATTATACAACATTAATGAGTCTTTTCCCTGCAAATCCCGATGGTACGCTTTCCTATGTTCTGGAAGAGGATTATCAGACTGCCTTCCGTAAAAAACCGGCAGAACAGAGCAATTACGATAAAGAAGTGATCGCAGTGAACGAAAGAGTTCAGATTTTCAACGAGTTTTTCGGCGGACAGTTCATGCGGATTGTTCCTGTTAAAAATGACCCGAATTCAACATGGCATTCGTGGCTGGATCAGAATATGGAACCGGACATGGAATCTCAGAATGTGATGGGACCTTATTTTTCCTCAGTTCTGGAGGCACAGCAAAACGGAAACTGGGCAAAAGCGGATGCAGAGCTTAAGAAACTTTCAGATTATCAGCAGAACTGGGGAAAAAATGTTGTTCCGGCAAAATCCAAGGTTGATCTTGAGGTTTTCATGAACAAGGCCAACATCAATTTCTGGCTGATGATTTTCTATACCGTTATTGGTGGACTGCTGGTGATTTTAGGTTTCGTGGAACTTTTCCGTCCGTCCAGAATGCTCAACAAAATTATTAAGGGCTTAATCATTGTGGGCTGCGTTGGCTATTTTCTGCAGTTTCTAGGTTTGGTAGGAAGATGGTACATTTCCGGCCATGCACCGTGGAGTAACGGTTATGAGGCCATTGTATTTATATCATGGGTAGGTATTTCCGCAGGTTTATTACTGTACCGCAATTCCAACGCACTGATTCCTGCTGCCGGTTTTATGGTTGCAGTAATCATGATGGGTTTTGCACACGGAGGTTCCGCACTGGATCCGCAGATTACACCGCTTGTTCCGGTACTTAAATCGTACTGGCTTATTATTCACGTGGCCATTATTGTCGCGAGTTACGGTTTCTTCGGGCTGTCCTTTGTAATTGCCATGATTGTGCTTATTTTCTACATTATTGCAAGCAAAAAACTGCATAAAACGCATCATAATTCAACTTTGAAAGAACTTACAATCGTTTCGGAAATGTCACTTCACATCGGCCTTTTTGCTTTAACGGTCGGTACTTTCCTTGGTGGAATCTGGGCGAACGAATCATGGGGAAGATACTGGAGCTGGGATCCGAAGGAAACCTGGGCATTTATCTCGATCATGGTGTATGCTATTGTACTTCACATGCGTCTTGTTCCCGGTCTGAGATCCAGATGGGCCTACCATACAGCCACAATGTTTGCAATCTCTTCTATTATTATGACTTATTTCGGAGTGAATTATTACCTGAGCGGACTTCATTCTTACGCAGCAGGCGATCCTGTTCCGGTTCCGATCTGGGTTTATCTCGGAGCAGCAGGAATGACACTTCTTGCAGGAATTTCATATTTTAAATTCAAAAGTTTCCACAAAAAGTAATTCTAGTTAATTATAATAACTCAAATCAGGAAGGAAGAAAAAATTCAATAGAATAAAAAAAGCTGTCACAGGATTTGTGACAGCTTTGCTATTTTTTTGGCCGTTTTTCTATTTGTTCATGCAACCGGTGAGAAAATCTGCTCCGAAGTAAAAAACAGCGAGCCACACAAATCCTTTGATTGTAAAAAAGGCCAGTCCCACCCAGCCAACTCTTTTAAACCATTTTCTGAACTTGGAGTTTTGGGTGTTTTCGGATTCACGGTTATTCATTATGCAGATTTTTGGCAAATATAAGATTTCCGGAATTGCAATACTTGTACATTTATCATACTGCTGTTTTTGTTTTTCTTGAATTTTTTTATTTGCCCCATAATTTCTATCTTTAGAGACGAACGAAACAAGTAAAAATGGCAAAAAAATCAAACGATTTCGGAATCGAAAAATCCCTCAAAAATTTAGGAATCAAAGCGGAAAACAAAGGTGTTTCCTCAGGCGGAAAATTCTATGCTTCAGGCGATTTGCTGGAGTCTTATTCTCCAACCGACGGTAAACTGATTGCAAAAATCAAAACCGGAAACTCAAAAGATTATGAAAAGGTAATTGAAACTGCAAAAAAAGCTTTTGTGGAATTCAGGCAGATTCCTGCACCAAAAAGGGGAGAACTGGTCCGTCAGTTTGGTTTGAAACTGCGTGAGTATAAAGACGATTTGGGGAAACTGGTTTCCTACGAAATGGGAAAATCGCTTCAGGAAGGTTTGGGTGAAGTTCAGGAAATGATTGATATCTGTGATTTTGCTGTCGGGCTTTCGCGCCAGCTTCATGGGTTCACGATGCATTCCGAAAGACCTTTGCACAGAATGTACGAACAGTATCATCCGCTCGGAATTGTAGGTATTATTTCCGCGTTCAACTTTCCGGTAGCAGTCTGGAGCTGGAATACTGCTTTGGCGTGGATCTGCGGAAATGTAACGGTTTGGAAACCATCAGAAAAGGTCGGACTTTGTGCCATCGCATGTCAGAATATCATCAATGAAGTTCTGAAAGAAAATGATATGCCGGAAGGAATTTCTGCAATGATTGTGGCCGATCATACAGTGGGACAGCAGTTGGTGGACGATAAAAACATTCCACTTGTCTCATTTACAGGTTCTACAAGAGTGGGCAGAATGGTCGGTTCAAAAGTGGCAGAACGTTTCGGAAAATCAATCCTTGAACTGGGCGGAAACAACGCAATTATTATTTCCGATCAGGCAGATCTGGACATGAGTATTATCGGCGCAGTTTTCGGCGCGGTTGGAACGGCCGGACAGCGTTGTACTTCTACAAGACGTCTGATTATTCATGAAGCGGTTTATGATGAAGTGAAAGACCGTTTGGTTCAGGCGTACGGACAGCTGAAAATCGGAAATCCTCTGGATGAAAAGAATCACGTTGGACCTTTGATTGATGTTGATGCCGTAAAACAGTATGAAGCTTCCATTGAAAAATGTAAAAAAGAAGGCGGCAAATTTGTTGTAGAAGGTGGAGTTTTGACCGGAAAAGAATACAGTTCAGGTTGTTACGTGAAACCTTGCATCGCTGAAGTGGAAAATTCCTATGAAATTGTTCAGCATGAAACCTTTGCTCCAATTTTATATTTAATGAAATACAAAAACCTGGAAGATGCCATCGCCATGCAGAACGATGTTCCGCAGGGACTTTCTTCAGCAATAATGACGCAGAACCTTCGCGAAGCAGAACTGTTCCTTTCACAAGGTGGTTCCGACTGTGGAATTGCTAATGTAAATATCGGAACTTCCGGTGCAGAAATCGGCGGTGCTTTTGGCGGTGAAAAGGAAACTGGCGGCGGAAGAGAATCCGGATCTGATGTCTGGAAGTATTATATGAGACGTCAAACCAATACTATAAATTACAGCACGCAACTTCCTTTAGCTCAGGGAATTAAATTTGATCTTGGCGGTAAGAAAAAGAAAGAAACTGACGCAATTTAATATCTTTAAAAAGTAATATCTCTAATCTGATGTCTGTTCTCCGGCATCTAAAAATCTATAAAAAATGAACGACGCAATCGCATCACATCCGGAAGTAACCAATAAAGTAAAAGCAACGCTTTCAAGACATATCCTGGCAGACGGCTTTGATTTTGTAATGGATCTTGAAAAATCCCACGGCTCCTGGATTTATGATAAAATTACGAACACCGAATATCTTGATATGTTCTCGATGTTTGCTTCTGCAGCCATCGGTTACAATCACCCTTATCTGGTGGAAAATGCAGCATGGCTGGGAAAAATGGCGATCAACAAACCAACTTTGGCTGATGTGTATTCTGATGAATATGCACAGTTTATGGAAGTTTTTGAAAGAGTGGCCATTCCGAAAGAACTGCAGTACGCATTCTTTATTTCAGGTGGAACTTTGGCAGTGGAAAACGCTATGAAAGCATGTTTCGACTGGAAAACCCGTAAAAACTTTGATAAAGGAATCAGCAAGGAAGCCGGAATCTGTATTCACTTCCGACAGGCATTTCACGGAAGAAGCGGTTATACACTGAGCTTAACCAATACTTCAGATCCAAGAAAACATCAGTATTTCCCGAAATTCGACTGGCCGAGAATCCTGAATCCATACCTGAAATTCCCAATCACAGAGGAAAACCTTGAGGAAACCATCAAAAATGAAAATCTTGCACTTATTCAGATTGAAGAAGCCATTCTTTCCAATCCGGATCAGGTTGCCTGTATTATTATTGAACCGATTCAGGCAGAAGGCGGTGACAACCATTTCCGTGATGAATTCTTCCAGGGTCTCAGAAAAATCTGTGATGAAAACGAAGTGCTTCTGATTTTTGATGAAGTACAGACAGGTATCGGAATTACCGGTAAAATGTGGGCATTCCAGCATTTCAGTGTGATTCCTGACGTCATTTCATTCGGTAAGAAAACGCAGGTTTGCGGTATTCTGGCGAACAAAGAAAAGTTTGATGAAGTGGAACACAATGTTTTCGTGGAAAGCTCAAGAATCAATTCAACTTTCGGCGGAAACTTCATCGATATGATGCGCCTTAAACTGACGCTTGAAGTAATTGAAAAGGAAAACCTTGTTGATAACGCGAAAACAGTAGGCGAACATTTGCTTAACCGTCTGCAGGAACTTGCTGCAAAATATCCTAACAAAATCTCGAATGCAAGAGGAAGAGGACTGATGTGCGCAATTGATTTGCCGACCTGCGAAGAAAGAGATGCGTTAAGAGATCTGCTTTACAGGGAAAACCTAATTATTCTTTCCTGTGGAGATCACTCACTGCGTTTCCGTCCGCATCTTAATGTTACGAAAGAAGAAATTGACCTGTCGATTTCGAAATTTGAGAAAGTGTTGGATGCAATGGCAGTAAGAGCAGAAGATTCTTCCATTTAATTGTTAATCTAAATTTAACATAATCGAAAAGTGCGTCACAGACGCGCTTTTTGCTTTTTTATGGAAAATTATCAAAAAATTACATAAAATGATTTGCATAATTAGTTGTATTGTCGTACCTTAGAAATCTAAAATTGAAGTGTTAATGGAAAGGGAAACAAGAGTAGCAGTTTTTGAAAGTGATAAGCCGGCAGAAATTCAGTTGATGAAGTTGAAGCTTAAAGATGCAGGAATTGAAAGTTTTACAAACAACAGTTATATGACTTTTACAACAACGCCAACCGCTACTTCTCTTAAACTTCTGGTAAATCTTTCTGATGAAACCAAAGCTTTTGAGATTATTGATTCCTACCTTCAGGAATCCGAACTTAATAAAGAAACCATCTAAACAATAATTTCATAATTTTAAATTTTACTACTTTTTGCCGGAACCTGCTTGCAGGTTTCGGTTTTTTATTTGTTATTTTTGATGCAAAATTACGCATGGCAGAACTGAGAAAAGCAACCGAAAAAGATGCACAACAGATTTGGAAAATCCTAAAGCAGTCTATCGAAAGACGCCGTCTGGACGGTTCGCAGCAGTGGCAGAATGGTTACCCAAACGAAAACACCGTGAAAAATGATATTGAAAACGGGTACGGTTTTGTCCTGACTGATGATAATGAAATCGTCGCTTACGCAGCGTTAATTGAGAATGATGAACCTGCCTACCTTAACATTGACGGTCAATGGCTTTCGGAAGGAGCTTTTCTCGTAATTCACAGGGTTGGAGTTTCTGACAAGACAGCCGGAAAAGGTTACGCCAAGGAAATATTCAGAAAAATAGAAGAGTATACGCGGAAGATTAATATTCCGAGTATTAAGGTGGATACCAATTTCGATAACGGAGCCATGCTTCACATTCTTGAAAAACTGGGCTATACTTACTGCGGAGAAGTTATGATGATGGGCGCACCCAGAAAAGCATTCGAAAAAATCGTTTTCTGATTACACTTTCCTGATATCAAGAATTTCAGGAATTTCGAGTTTCGGATTAATTGTTCCGGTACGGATAAAACTTCCCCAGATCTTAAGCATTTGTTCACTGTATGCGGAAAATTCTTCCATCGGAATATTCTGTAAGAGACCGGTATTTTTCCAGTTTTCTTCATGGGGAAAAATCAGTGGTAAGTCGATGCAGTGTGCCGCTCCGTAATTTTTACCTTCAAAACCAGCGTGAATTCTGAACTGGTAGACATTAGCGCCTGCTTTGGCAAACAGTTTGGCAAACAGTTTTGCAGGTTTTCCGTAAATGGTTTCTGTTGTAAGACGGACCGCTTTCCGGATCAGTTTGCCGGCATAACCTGAATGAAACCTTTTTTCAAGGTTCTCGTTTGCTGCAACATAAAACGCGGTTTCTTCATCATTCAGCCCAATCATTATATCAAATTTAGACGCTTTTTCTTTCCATTTTTCAAGCGAATCTTTCTCAGCTGGCAAAGGCTCAAATCCGTATTGTGTTCCGAAAGGCATTGCTGCTTTCAATCCGAATTTCATAACAGAAGGAGCGTTTTCACGTTGGGCTTTCAGTATTTTATCTGAATCTTCTTCGTGAAGAAACTCTGATAATTTTTCAGAGAAAAAACGGCTCATTTTCTGTCTTTTTCTTCTAAGTCCGAGAGGTGCGCTCTGGATGATTACACGATGAAAAAGTCCTTCAACACCTTTTGAAATCATGAGGTGTGCAGCAGCATCTCCGCCGGAACTTTGTCCCATAACGGTAATATTTTCAGGATTCCCTCCAAAACTACTAATATTTCTTTTTATCCATTTAAGACCTTCAATAATATCAAGCAGACCTAAATTTGCCGGCCGTTCATCATAACCGCCGAGGAAACCGAAAAATCCGAGTCGGTATGTTAACGATACGACAATGATTTTTTCTTCTGAAACCAGCATTTCAGGATTGGAAATATGCGCTTCGCCACCACCGAGTTCGTAAGATCCGCCGTGAATCCAGACAAGAACCGGCAATGGCTCTTCCTGCTCTGTTTTTTTGGGAACCGTAATAGTGAGAAACTGGCAGGATTCTTCCGACCTGAAATTTTCAACAGTTGATTTTCCTATCATACGGTCGAGAAACGGACTTATATTCTGTGGACAAACCGGAATTTTTTCAGACTGCTCAACAAAATCTTCAGTTTCCTTCACTGCTGCAGACACTTTAAAACGTTCCGAATCCGCATACCGCAAAGAACTGAAAACCAGACATTTTTCAGTAGAGTATCCTTTAACTTTTCCTGCCGGAGCGTTTACTGTTACAGTTTCTTCGGGCTTTCTGCAATCTTCGTTCATACTTCACAAATTTAAGGCATTTCATTTTTCCTGTTCTTTACATCTTATTACAAAAGATTTAATCTATTGTTTTAATTGGTTCGTTTGGTTCTGAACTAATTTTTGTACTTTTGCAGAATGAAACAACCGTCACATAAGCAGGACAGACTGAAACTGGACGAAAATATCTTCCAGGATCTGGTGCGCATTTACATCGATCAGCATGGTCTGGCTCCTCTTGCGGCAAAAATTTACGCCTATCTTGTCTTTGATTTTCAGAAACAAGGTGTAACTTTCGATGATTTTGTAGAAATATTCTCTTCAAGCAAAAGCTCGGTGTCATCGAGTCTTCATCACCTGATTAATAACGGGTTTATTAAAGACATTAACCGTATTGACGAGCGCCGCAGATATTTTGTGCTGAATGACGAGTATATGCGTACACATTTTGAAGTAATTATAATGAAGCTGGAAAAGGAACTGGAAATCACCAGAAGTCTGAAAGAGTTCTACGAAAACCAAAGCGGAAACCGTAAAAGCAACCTTGATGTGTATATAAAATTACTCACCAACAACATTACCAACATTAAAGAATCTATTCAAGAAATAAAATTAAATGAAAAATAAATTTGCAATCCTTGCTTTTTCTGCACTGGCACTTTCGTCATGCAAAAAAGGAAATGAAGCGCCGGCTCAGGGCCCGAAAGCAGTTTCCACTGTACAGGCGGAAACCAGAAACGTAACTGGCTATACCACTTTCCCAGCGAGCATCCAGGGAAGAGTAAACAATGATGTGCGGGCAAAAATACAGGGTTATATAACGCAGGTTTTGGTGGATGAAGGGCAGTATGTATCAAAAGGCCAGCCTTTATTCCGTCTTGAAACCAATGCTTTGAGCCAGAGTGCTTCTGCGGCAAGAGCAGGCGTTGGAGCAGCACGTTCTAGTGTTTCCGCAGCCGATGCCAATGTGAAAGCAGCGCAGGCAAGTGTAAACGCAGCGAAAGTGGAAGTGGACAAACTTCGTCCGTTGGTAGAAAAAAACATCATCAGTAATGTTCAGCTGCAGACGGCACAGGCCAATCTTGCAAGAGCCCAGGCACAGCTTTCGCAGGCTGTTGCAGCAAAACAGCAGGCAAGTGCGGGCGTTGCGCAGGCACAGGCTAATTTTCAGGGAGTGCAGGAAAATGTCAATTACTCTATCATCCGTGCACCGATTTCCGGTGTAATAGGAAAAATTAACATGAGAAACGGTAGTTTGGTTGGCCCGAACGATCCGTCACCAATTACAACTGTTTCCGATACCAACGAACTGTACGCTTATTTTTCGATGAACGAAAAAGAATATCTGGACTTTCTGAAAAATTCCTACGGAGCAAATGTTCCCGAAAAGCTTAAAAATATGCCGATGGTTGATCTTGAACTGGCCAACGGAGAGATTTATGGTGAAAAAGGAAGAGTGGAAGCCGTTACGGGACAGATTGATCCGGCAACTGGAAGTATTCAGTTCAGGGTTTCCTTACCGAATCCACAGAAACTGCTCAGCAACGGAAACAGCGGAAAAATAAGAATTCCGAAACTGTATGACAACGCTGTGGTAATTCCTGAAACAGCGACATATGAACAGCAGGGCCTTGTTTACGTGTATAAAGTAGAGCAGGATACTGCGAAAAACTATACCGTGAAAGTTCTGGACCGCGTAGACAACATGGTAATTGTTGAAAGCGGTGTGAAAAAGGGTGAAAACGTGATTGCGGAAGGTGTTGGAACACTGAAGCCCGGCACTCCGGTAAAGCCACAGCCAAAGAAATTCGACGACATTGTTAACTCGATAAAACCGGTATTCTAAATAGAAATTTATGGTAAAAAGATTCATAAACAGACCGGTTTTATCCACTGTAATTTCTATCCTCATTGTTATTTTGGGGATTCTGGGATTTCTGCAGCTGCCGGTAACCCAATACCCTGATATTGCTCCGCCAACCGTGAGAATTCAGGCCAATTATACCGGTGCGAATGCCCAGACGGTGATGAACTCGGTTGTAATTCCGATTGAAGAACAGGTGAACGGTGTTGAAGGTATGGATTATATTTCCTCTTCTGCCGGAAACAACGGTTCAGCCACGATTCAGATTTTCTTTAAACAGGGTATTGATCCTGATATTGCAGCGGTAACGGTACAAAACCAGGTTCAGCGAGCAATTCCTTTGCTGCCCGGTGAAGTAACAAGAGCCGGTGTAACGGTAAACAAACAGCAGACCAGCGCACTGATGTTCCTTTCGTTTTATACCGACAATCCGCAACTGGATGAAGTCTGGCTTCAGAATTACATGAACATCAACATTATTCCTGCTCTTAAAAGGGTGAACGGAGTTGGTGACGCCATGGCATTCGGAGGAAAAACATATTCCATGAGAATCTGGATAGATCCTTCAAAAATGGCGGCTTATGGTCTGGAACCTTCCGAAGTTTCCAATGCAATAAACGAACAGTCTCGTGAAGCAGCGGCCGGACAGCTTGGTGAAAACAGCGGTTCATCATTTCAGTATGTCATTACCTATCCTGGAAAATATGATGAAGTAGACGAATTTGAAAACATCATTATCCGCGCTTTAGGAAACGGAGAGTACCTTCGCCTTAAAGATGTTGCTGAGATTAAGCTGGATGCACTTTCTTATACCGGTGTGGGTGAAAACAACGGAAGACGCTCCATTTCAATGGGTATTTTCCAGACTCCGGGATCCAACGCTCAGGAAATCATCAAAGATATCAAATCATTTCTCGAAGAAAATGCCAAAACACTTCCTGAAGGTGTAGGATACAGTATAAACTTTGATACCAATGAATTCCTCGAGGCATCAATGCAAAAAGTGTTGATGACTTTCCTTGAAGCATTTGCGCTGGTGTTCCTGGTGGTTTTTATTTTCCTTCAGGATTGGCGTTCAACACTTATTCCGGCCATTGCGGTTCCGGTTTCCATTATCGGTACTTTCTTCTTTCTGAATTTACTGGGCTACTCGCTGAATCTCCTGACACTTTTCGCATTGGTTTTAGCGATCGGTATTGTCGTCGATGATGCAATTGTTGTAGTTGAAGCCGTGCACGCAAAAATGGAGCACGGTATTTCTGACGCCAAAAAAGCTACCGTTGAAGCGATGGACGAAATCACGGGCGCCATTATTTCCATTACGTTGGTTATGGCAGCAGTTTTTATTCCCGTAACTTTCCTGACAGGTCCAACCGGTGTTTTTTATCAGCAGTTTGGTATCACTCTGATTATTTCGATTCTTATTTCTGCGGTTAACGCGCTTACTTTAAGTCCCGTGCTCTGTTCGCTGTTCCTGAAACCGCCTGCACATCACAGTAAAGAATATGCAGAGATGTCATTCATGCAGAAGTTTTTCCACAAGTTCAATATTGGCTTTAATGCAGCAACACGCCGTTATGGAAAATCGTTTGCATTCCTTCTGCGCCATAAGTGGGTAACACTTTTGGTTTTTGTGGCGGGTGGACTAACATTCTGGTGGGCCAATTCAACCATGAAAACAGGATTCATCCCGAAAGAAGACCGTGGAATTATCTTTACCGATATTCAGCTTCCACCGGGAGCTTCAATGGAACGTACCTATAATATTCTGAAGGATTTACAGCAGGAAGCAAGAAAAATTCCTGGTGTTATGAACGTCACTTTTACTGCCAGCCGAGGATTTATGTCGGGTCAGGGCTCAAACGTAGGACAGGCCTTCGTGAAACTGAAACCTTTTGATGAACGCCTGAAAGAAGACGGACAAAGTGTTGACGATATCACAAAAAGACTTTTCGGCCTTTCTGCCAAATATCCAGATGCAAAAATTGTATTCTTTTCGCCACCGAGTGTACCCGGTTTCGGGCAGAGCGACGGTTTTTCTGCCGTACTTCTTGATAAATCCGGTGGAGATCTGAAGAAACTGAACGATGTTGCTCAGCAATATATCGGCGCACTTATGCAGAGACCAGAAATTCAGTTCGCATCTACATCATTCAACACCAATTATCCGCAGTATATGCTGGAAGTGAATGTTCCGAGAGCAAAGGAAAGCGGTGTATCGCTGAACAGTATCCTGAGTACAATGCAGGGTTATATCGGCGGGATTTATTCTTCGGATTTCACGAAATACGGAAAACAGTTCCGAGTGATGATTCAGGCACTGCCATCCGACAGAAGTTCGGCGGAAAGTCTGAACTCAATTTATGTAAAAACCAACACCGGCGCCATGGCTCCGATTTCGCAGTTTGTTTCTCTGGAAAGAAGCTACGGACCACAGTCGATTGAGCGTTACAACCTGTTTACTTCTGTAAGTATTTCCGGTTCAAGTAATCCTGGATTTTCCACCGGTGATGCCATCAAAGCAGTTCAGGAAACCGCTGCAGAACATTTGCCGGCAGACTATGACGTTGAATTTACAGGATTAACCAAAGAAGAAATGAACGCCGGTTCGCAAACGTATGTGATCTTCCTGCTGAGTTTCATTTTTGTGTATTTCATTCTTGCAGCACAATATGAAAGTTATATGCTTCCGTTTGCAGTTATACTTTCGCTTCCGCTTGGTGTAATTGGTGCGTTTTTCGGACAGCGCGTTTTTGGACTTGAAAACAATATTTATTTCCAGATTGCGATTATCATGCTCATCGGACTTCTCGCGAAAAATGCCATTCTTATTGTAGAATTTGCGGTGCAGCGAAGACATCACGGTGAAACACTGGCAATGTCTGCCATCAATGCAGCAAAGGCCCGTTTACGACCGATTCTTATGACCTCTTTTGCCTTTATCTTCGGTATGTTGCCGCTGGTATTTGCAAGCGGAATTGGCTCTGTAGGAAACCGTTCAATCGGTACCGGTGCCGCTGCAGGACTTTTAATCGGAACATTTTTCGGTTTGATTGCGATTCCGGTTCTGTATGTAATTTTCCAGTATCTGCAGGAAAAAATTAAACCAATCAAAACGAAGGAAATTAATTTAGGTGAATAGTAGATTGAATTTTATGAATAAAATACTGAAAATAAAACCCATACTTACGGTAATTTTCGCTGCCCTGATTCTTTCATCATGTGTAGCAAGACAGCCGTACGAAAGGCCGGAAAACGTTATCAGCGCGAATCTGTTCCGTACTGATATGATTCCTCAGGACAGTCTCAACATGGCTAATCTTTCGTGGAAACAGGTGTTTACAGATCCTTTACTGCAGAAACATATTCAGACTGCGCTCGACAATAATCTGGATGTACGTATTGCCGGTCAGAACATTCTGATTGCCGAAGCATACCTGAAACAGAGCAAAGCTGCATATATTCCTACATTTAGCGTTGGCGCGAACCACACGTTCCAGACACAGTCGATGAACACACAGTTCGGTAGAATCATCGGTGAAAGAAGGTACATCAATCAGTTTGATCTTACCGGTCAGGTTGGTTGGGAAATTGATATCTGGGGAAAACTGAAAGCACAGGAAAAAGCCCAGCTGGCTAGTTATCTGAGTACCGTTGCCGGACATCAGACGGTAAAAAGTGATTTGGTGGCGTCTGTTGCCAATCTCTATTATCAGTTGCTGGCTCTGGACGAACAGAAGAAAGTTGTCACCAATACGATTACCGTTCGCCAAACCAATCTGGAAACCACTCAGGCCCTGAAAGATGCCGGAACTTTAACCGAAGTGGCCGTTCAGCAAAGTCAGGCCTTGGTTTACAATGCTGAAGCGATGCTGATTGACATGGATACGCAGATCCGATTGCTGGAAAATGCAATGAGCATGCTTTTGGCAAAACCTTCTCAAACCATCGAAAGAACGACGCTGAATCAGCAGAACGTACCAGTTGATCTTGATGCGGGTTATCCAATGACACTGCTGGCCAACCGTCCTGATGTAAGGGCAGCCGAATACGATTTCATGAATGCTTTTGAGCTTACTCAGGCAGCGAAAGCGAATTTTTATCCGACGCTGAGAATTACCGGAAGCGGTGGTTTTCAAAGTATTGAACTTGAGGATTTATTCAGTGTTAATGCGTTGTTTGCCAATGTTGTTTCAGGTTTGACTCAGCCAATTCTGAACCGTCGCCAGATTCGTTCAGAATACGAGGCAAGTCTTGCAAGGAAGGAATCCGCATTGCTGAATTTCCAGAAATCTGTACTGAATGCCGGTCGTGAAGTTTCTGATGCTTTGGCCGTTTATCAGGCGCAGGACAGTTTTGTAAACAAGAAACAGCAGGAACTCGAGGCGTATCAGAAATCGGTTGATTTCGCGCAGCAACTCGTAAATTACGGTATGGCGAATTATCTGGAAGTACTGAATGCCAATGTAGCTCAGCTGAATGCAGAACTCAACATAACCAATGCGAAGTACAACAAGCTAAAAGCCGGCGTAGATCTTTATCAGGCGCTGGGCGGCGGCTGGAGATAATCATAACAAAAGCGGACTTCGGTTCGCTTTTTTATTTTACAGATAACAGTTTTAGAAAATCTGGATATCAACATGAAG
This sequence comes from Bacteroidota bacterium, assembly GCA_023457935.1. GTDB lineage: Bacteria > Bacteroidota > Bacteroidia > Flavobacteriales > Weeksellaceae > JAEXBA01. Next base: position 52,571 of record JAEXBA010000069.1, read on the forward strand.
TTTTTTTGATTAAATTTGATTTATGACAAACATGAATCATTACCTTTCTGAAGTGTTGGACATTCCGCTGGAAAGTGTACCGACGTGCAGTAGGTTTTATACAGAGAAAAATGTTGGAAAAGGAGCACTTCTTCTTCAGGAAGGTGATGTATGCCGTCATACTTTTTTTGTGGAAAGCGGGCTGCTGAAAATGTATTCCATTGATAAAAACGGAAAGGAACACATCATTCAGTTTGCGCCGGCGCAGTGGCTGATGAGCGACAGAAGTTCGCTTTATTTCGGTGAGAAATCAAAATACTATATTGAAGCGGTTGAAGATTCCAAAATCCTGCTTCTTGACAATGATTTTTTCCCGAATCTGAAACTTAATTTCCCGGGAACCATCGTGAATAACGATCTTTTACTTCAGAAACACATCCGTAATCTTCAGAACCGCGTGAATTCACTTTTGGGTGAAACTGCTGAAGAACGATATCTCAACTTTATTAAAATGTATCCGGATCTGATGCTTCGTGTTCCGCAGTGGATGGTAGCTTCTTATTTGGGAATTACACCGGAAAGCTTAAGCCGTGTAAGAAAAGAACTGGCCAAAAAGAACTTTCAGCCGGGATAACAATCAGTTAATACAAATAAAAAAGCCGCATATTTTTGCGGCTTTGTGAGTTTTACGATTAATTATTTACCGAGGTAAGATTTCAGAATCTTGCTTCTGGTATTGTGTTTCAGTCGTTTGATTGCTTTTTCCTTAATCTGGCGAACGCGTTCTCTCGTCAGGTCGAAAGTTTCTCCGATTTCTTCCAGCGTCATCGGGTGTTTTCCGTTCAATCCGAAATACAGTCTTACCAAATCTGCTTCTCTTGGAGTAAGCGTCTGCAAAGCTCTTTCAATTTCAATCTGAAGCGATTCCAGCATCAGGTCTTTATCCGGACTTGGAGATTCTCCCGAACGCAAAACGTCATAAAGATTGGAATCTTCACCTTCTACCAATGGTGCATCCATCGAAAGGTGACGGCCGCTGTTTTTCATGGATTCCTTAATGTCGTCTTCGCTCATGTCCAGAACTTCGGCCAGCTCTTCCGGAGAAGGCGGTCTTTCGTTTTCCTGTTCTAGGTGAGCGTATGCTTTGTTGATTTTATTGATAGAACCAATTTTATTCAAAGGCAATCTTACAATTCTCGACTGTTCTGCAAGTGCCTGCAAAATACTCTGACGGATCCACCAAACGGCGTACGAGATAAATTTAAAACCTCTTGTTTCGTCGTATCTTTTTGCAGCTTTCATCAGCCCGAGATTTCCTTCATTAATTAAATCCGGCAGAGAAAGACCCTGATTCTGGTACTGTTTGGACACGGAAACCACGAAACGAAGGTTGGCTTTGATGAGTTTTTCCAGTGCGGCTCTGTCGCCGGCGCGGATTCTTTGTGCCAGTTCTACTTCTTCGTCAGCGGTAATCAGTTCCACTTTACCAATTTCCTGCAGGTATTTGTCTAATGATGCGGTTTCCCTGTTGGTAACCTGTTTTGTAATTTTAAGCTGTCTCATTTAGAAAAATAAGGCCCGGTTTTATTGGGCTCTAATTTATTATACGTTAGAGATCTTAAAAAGGTTACACAATTTTTACTTTTTTTTCGAAATAAATACAGTTTTTATTTTTCTTACCAGTTTTTATCGATCATAAAGACCATCTGTGCAATAGCAACGGCGCCGAGATTTAGTTCCCGTTTGTTCACTTTATCAAAAGTATCTTCTGCGGTATGATGAATATCGAAATAGCGCTGCATATCCGGATAAAGTTCAGCTAAAGGAATAAACAGCTTTTTTAAAGGAAGAATGTCCTGTCCGGCTGTTTCCTGGTCAAAATCGTAGACACCGTAGGGAAGAAAGTAAGATTTCCATGGAAAAATCTGTCTTCTCCGCTGAGGAATCATGTCCAGAGAAATTCCGCGTGGCGAATAACCTCCGGCATCACTTTCAATCGCAAACAGGTGTTTTTCTCCAGATTTTTTCACCGAAGCTGCATAAGTTTCGCCACCGCTGACACCGTTTTCTTCGTTTGCGAACAGTACAAACCGGATCGTATGATTATTCTTAATGTCCAGTGCCTTAAAAACCCTCAATACTTCCAGAACATGGGCAACACCGGCACCGTTGTCGTGTGCGCCCTCAGAAATATCCCAGGAATCGAGATGGGCACCCACCAGAATAACGCTTTTATCTTTATTACCCGGAATTTCGGCGATAACATTATGATTGATGGCTTCACCTTTTGTTCCTGATGTTGTATTGATTTTTGCGGTAACTTTTTCTTTCTTAACCAGTCTTTCCAGTTCGTCTGCGGCTTTTGCGCTGATGGTTAAAGCAGGAATTTTATTCTTTTCATCGGCATCATAATACATGCTTCCCGTGTGCGGAACATCGTCTTCTAAGCTTGTTGCAGATCTTGTGATCACGGCTTTCGCACCTTTCCGGCTGGCAAGCGACGGCGTAGACCAACGGTATCTTCCCGCAATGGTATAGGCATCAATTGGGTTGATCAGCGTCTGGTCGAACGGAAAATTAAAGAATACGATCTTGTCTTTCACATCAACATTTAAAAGTCTGTTGAATTCAGTAAGATCTTTTACAAAAAGAATTTCACCCGTGAGATCTTTTCCGCCGGTTCCCTCAGAACCTCCCAATGCCAAAGCGCGGATACTGCGGTAATTTCCTTTTTCGGTTTTAATCTGTAAGGATTCGCGGCCGCGGTCCCAAACCGGAACTTTCACGTCCTGCAAACGGATATTTTCGGCACCCAGTTCACTGAACTTACGCTGCGCCCATGCTACGGCCTTATCATAAGCAGGCGTTGCGGCAAAACGCGGCCCAATCCCTTTCACTAACTCACGGAGATTACCGTAAGCAGTACTGTTCAGCATTACTTCATCAGAAATCTTTTTGAATTCAGCGCGGTAATCAAACTTGGGAGCAACTGTTTTTTTTCTGGTCTGTCCAAATAAAATTCCGCCCATTAAGAGCGGAATTAAGAGTATTATATTTTTCATTCGGTCTTACTTTCTTTGGCAGACCAAAATTAAGAAATTTATTTCATGTCGTACATCAGCAAAGCAGTAATCAGCTTCGGCTCTATATAAGTACATTTCGGCGGCATACTGATTTTTTCATCCGAAATCTTAATCATATCATTAAAACTTACCGGATGAATACCGAATCCAGCAACACCAACACCTTCGTCAACCTTTTCCTTCATTTTCAGTATTCCTTCTACAGAAGAGTTTCCTTTAATATAACTGATTTTATCTGAACTGTCGGTTTCTTCAATTTTCAGAATATCTTTCAGGATATATTTGTCGAACAGATGATGGTCCAGGTTATCAAGCGACATTTCCTGCGAACGCAGATTATGTTTTACGTGAAGTGAGTAAAATTTACCGTCCAGATACATCGAAATGTGAAACTTCTGCGAAGGAAAATACGGCGTATCGCCTTTTTCATGAATAAGAAATGACTTTTCCAGCTCTTGCAGAAACTGCTGTGGCGTTAACCCATTCAGATCTTTTACAATTCTGTTGTAATCATGAATTTTAATTGACTGGTTGGAGACGATGAAGCTGTACACAAAATTATAACCTTCGTTACCGGTCTGTTTTCTGTTTTTTTCCTGAAGGTTTTTGGCATTCAAAGCAGTGGAACCAATCCGGTGATGACCGTCAGCAATATAAAAAGCATCTACCTGATCCAGAACTTCCTTGAACTGCTGCATTTTCAGACGGTTATCAATCCGCCAGATTTTATGACGGATTCCTTTAGAATCGGTATAATTCAGAATCGGAACATTTTTCTCCTCATGGTTCATCAGTAGCTCTACCTTTGAATTGGAAGGATAGGTAAGAAGAACCGGTTCTGCCTGAACATTTACTTTTTCAAGATAATGCGCCAGTTTGCGCTTTTTCTGCGGAATGGTACTTTCGTGACGCTTGATTTTGCCGGCACGGAAATCTTCAACGCTTACCAGGCCCAAAAGACCGCGGAATACCGTTTTATTGGGCATAATCTGTTCATACAGATAATAGGAAGAATTGTCCTGAACAAGTTTTTTGTCCTCAACAAGTTCCTCATAATTGCTCCGGATTTTTCTGAGGTTACGGTCTACATCTTTGGATTTGCTGCAGACATACGGCTTAATCATCTGAACATAAGACCAGTCTTCCTGTGCTTTTTTGTTGATTTCTTCCTGTGTAAAATTATCAAGGGAATGTGTCGGAAAGCAGTCCAGGTAATCCTCATTCGGCCTCACGCCACGAAAAGGTTTAAATGTAGGCATATATTAGAATGTCTTTTGAATTTCTAGAATTTGCGATGCAAGTTCTGTACCTATTTTTTCCTGCGCATCCAGCGTGTTTCCACCCAAATGCGGCGTTAATGAAAGGGCAGGGTTCATCAGAAGTGTCAGTTCCGGCTGCGGTTCGTTTTCAAAAACATCCAGAGCGGCTCCTGCCACTTTTCCGCTTTCAATGGCATCCAGAAGAGAAACTTCATTGATAACGCCGCCTCTTGCGGTATTAACGATGAAAATACCGTCTTTCATTTTTTCAAACTGAGGTTTGTCGATAATGTATTCTGCCGTTTTTGGTGTATTTAAGCTCAGGAAATCAAGATCTTTTAGGAATTCTTCGGTATTGTTGGTTGAGGTAATATCAAAATTCACTTTCTGACCGTCGAAAAATTCCAGACTGATGGTTTCAGTTTTTGGTTTTCTGGTCAGAACTTTTACTTTCATACCTAAGGAAATCCCGATTTTTACAACTTCCTGACCGATTCCGCCAAAACCGATGACACCCAAAGTTTTACCTTCAAGTTCCACGGCGTTGGAATATGATTTTTTCAGGGCATTAAACTGCGTTTCGCCTTCCAGCGGCATCATTCTGTTGGATTCGTGCAGGAATCTCGCCAATGCGAAAAAATGCGCGAAAACCATCTCCGCAACGGATCTTGAAGATGCGCTCGGTGTGTTGATAACGTGGATTCCTTTTCCGCGGGCATATTCCACGTCAATATTATCCATTCCAACGCCGCCGCGTCCGATAATTTTCAGAGAAGGGCAGGCGTCTATTAAATCCTGACGCACTTTAGTGGCACTTCTTACCAAAAGTACGTCCACCTGATTTTCGTTGATGAAATTTTCAAGCTGTTCCTGGGCTACTTTCTGATCAAGAAATACTATTCCGCCGTCAATAAGCGCTTTTTTTCCTGCGTTGGAGATTCCGTCGTTGGCTAATACTTTCATAATATTAATTTAGCAAAGTGAAAATGTAACAATGAAATGATTACTTTTTAATTTCGTTTAGAATAATTACACCTTTGATTATTAAAACTAGATTGACTTCATTACATCAACCAAAACCTGTACACTTTCAATCGGCAGCGCATTGTAAAGACTTGCTCTGTATCCGCCTAAACTTCTGTGACCGTTCAAACCGTTGATTCCGGCTGCTTTCCATGCTGCGTCAAAGGCTTCTTTCTTGCTTTCGTCTGTCAGTTTGAAGGAAACATTCATCAGAGAGCGGTCTTCAGGCACGCAGAAACACTCGAATAAAGGATTTCTGTCGATTTCATCGTAAAGAAGTTTTGCCTTCGCTTCGTTTCTTGCTTCTGCAGCGGCAATTCCACCGTTGTTTTCAAGATGCTGAAGCGTTAACAGTGAAGCATAAACCGGAAAGACCGGCGGTGTATTGAACATTGATTCTTTCGCAATATGCAGCGACCAGTCCAGATAAGAAGGAATATCGCGTCCGGTCTTACCCAGAATTTCTTTTTTAACCACAACCAGAGTAACGCCGGCCGGTCCCATGTTTTTCTGTGCTCCGGCATAAATTACGTCAAATTTTGAAAAATCGAGCTGACGTGAGAAAATATCAGAACTCATATCACAAACCATCAAAGTATCCACATCAGGGAACCTTTTCATCTGTGTTCCGAAAATGGTGTTGTTGGAAGTACAGTGGAAATAATCGTACTCGGAACCTACTGTATAATCTTTCGGAATAAAAGAATAGTTTTCCTCTTTGGAAGAACCCACAACATCAACCGTACCGATTTTCTTAGCTTCCTTAATTGCTCCGGCAGCCCATGTTCCTGTGTTGGTGTAGGCTGCTTTCCCGCCTTCTGCCTTCATCAGGTTGAAAGGAACCATCAGAAACTGAAGACTGGCTCCGCCACCAAGATAAAGCACTTCGTAATCGTCACCAAGATTCATCAGGCGTTTTACGATAGCTCTGGCTTCGTCCATCACTGCAACAAAATCTTTACTGCGGTGGGAAATTTCGAGTAGTGAAAGTCCGATTCCTTTGAAATCTAAAATTGCTTCTGCAGATTTCTGAAAAACTTCCTGAGGCAAAATACATGGCCCTGCGCTGAAATTGTGTTTTTTCATGGTAGAAAATTTGAAAAGTAAATATTAATAACTTGATTTGTTAAAGTAAAAAAGGCCTCATCAGATGATGGGGCCGTGCATTTATTCATCGTGTAAAAATGCCTTCTTCGACAGCAGACTTTCTTCCGATTCCACATGATCGTCATCCGGAATACAGCAGTCTACCGGACAAACCGCTGCACACTGCGGCTCTTCATGAAAACCTTTGCACTCGGTACATTTATCTGCAACAATAAAATAAACGTCATCGCTTACCGGTTCCTGAGGCGCGTCTGCATCCACTGTTAAACCGGATTTCAGTGTTACGAGTCCCTTAAGGGCAGTACCGTCTGATGCTTTCCAGTCTACAGCGCCTTCATAAATAGCATTATTCGGGCATTCCGGCTCGCAGGCACCACAGTTAATACATTCATCCGTTATAATAATCGCCATTGCTGATATTTATTTTTAAATTTGCACAAAATTAATAAAAATCTGCCAATTTCTCATCATAAATGAAGACAGAAAAACAAATTTCAGGACTTGTAAAACTCGGTGAATTTCTGAAGAATTTCATTAAAATCAAACCCGAAGATTATAATGAATCTGAAAACGAATTTGCATTATTATTGCGAAAATCTGAAGCTGAAAATTCGTGGTTCACGCAGGAAAACCTAACATTTGCATTGCTGCAGTGGGCGGATTTACTTACGCAGGAAAAGCTTGAAAACTGGCTCGGCGAATACCGGATTTCCGAAAACCCTAAAAAGGTCGGATTGATTTTGGCCGGAAACATACCGATGGTTGGTTTTCACGATGTTCTATCGGTAATTTTGAGTGGAAATATTCCGCTGATTAAACTTTCATCCAAAGACAGGCAGATTCTCCCTTTTCTGCTGAAAAAATGGAATGAATTTTCGGATGGAATTCTCCAGTATGAATTTGTTGAAAAACTTCAGGATTTTGACGCTGTAATAGCAACCGGAAGCAACAACACCGCGCGCTATCTCGAGTATTATTTTAAAGATTCCTTAAGCATAATCCGTAAAAACAGAACCTCCGTGGCAGTTTTGAAAGGCGATGAAACTGATGAACAGTTACAGCTTCTCGCGCAGGATATTTTCAGGTATTTTGGATTGGGATGCCGCAATGTGACGCGTCTTTTTATTCCGGAAGATATGAAGCTGGACCGTCTTTTTGAAAATTTCATCAGTTTCGGGGAAATCATCAACCATAATGCTTATGCCAATAATTACGATTACAATAAGGCGATTTATCTGCTGAATCAGGACAAATTCTGGGACAATAATTTTGTGATGCTGAAGGAAGATGAAAACCTGTTTTCGCCGTTATCGGTTCTGAATTTCAGCCGTTATAAACATTTTTCTGAAGTGGAGGAGTTCCTGAAAAGTAGTGAGGAAAATATTCAGTGTATCGTGGCTGATCCGAAACTTGAACTGAACTCGGAAAATTTTGGCGAAGCACAGAATCCGGGACTTTCTACTTATGCGGATAATGTGGATACGATGCGTTTTCTGGAGGTGATCTAAATTTTCTTCTGCAGATTTTGCGGATTGAGCAGATTAGCTCTGAAAACCTTATATAATAATTGCGCGGAGCCAAAGGCTCCGCGCAATTCTGTTAATAACAATATTTAATTTTACTGCTTGTCGATGCTTCCCAAAACTTTCTGGGAAAAAGCATTCAGTGCGTCCCTGTCGGACATGCCGTTTTTTACGCTGTTGTGAACTTCAAGAGCACCGCAGATGTCGGTAATCATTTCGCCTACAACATTAAGGTCTTCTTCTGTAGTTCCGCGGAATTCTGAAAAACTTTCCAGAACTTCCAGCGCCTTTTCAAGGTTTTCCGGAGTCTGTGTCTGGTAAAACTGTCTGATAATCGGAATCTTCATATCTTAGTTAAGTTCGTTAAAAAGATTAATGAGGCTTTCCTGCTGGTTGCTCTGAACCTGGTTTACCAGTTCTCCGTTTTTGAAGATTGCGAAAGTAGGCAGATTGTCCACTTTTGCCAGTTTGCGGCTTTCAGGAAGTTTTTCTGCATCTACGTAGTAGAACGGAATTTCATCATTCTCTGAAGCCAGTTTCTTGAATTTCGGTTTCATAATACGGCAGTTTCCGCACCATGAAGCTCCGTACTGAACCACAACTTTGTCGTTGTTTTTTACAATTTCGTGTAAAGTATCGTCGGTTAATTCTGTGTACATAATTTGAATTTGAAAATTTTAAGATTTGAAAATCTGAAAATGATTTGAAAACAAAAGTTTCAAATTACATCATTTCCAAATTTTCAAATTTGTTAGTGATTTGCAAGATATTCAGCGGTAGATTTTCTGTCTGCCTGCATTGCATCTTTTCCTTCTTCCCAGTTTGCAGGACAAACTTCACCGTGTTTCTGTACGTGCGTATAAGCGTCAATAAGTCTTAAAAATTCTTTTACGTTTCTTCCCAAAGGCATATCGTTAACGGCTTCGTGGAAAATTTTTCCGGTTTCGTCAACAAGATAAGTTGCTCTGTACGTTACGTTAGATCCGCTGAAAGATTCGTTACCTTCTTCATCATATTCAAAATCCTGATCTACAATTCCAAGAGCGTTTGCAAGCTGTCTGTGTGTATCCGCAAGGATTGGGTAAGTTACACCTTCAATTCCTCCGTTGTCTTTGGAAACGTTAAGCCATGCAAAGTGTACTTCGTTGGTATCACATGATGCTCCGATTACTTTCGTGTTTCTTTTTTCGAATTCTCCCAAAGCTTCCTGAAAAGCGTGAAGCTCAGTAGGACAAACGAAAGTAAAGTCTTTCGGATACCAGAACAGAAGAACTTTCTGCTGATTTTTTGTGGCTTCTTCTAAAACGTTGATTTTAAGATCATCACCCATTTCAGACATTGCATCAACAGTGATGTTTGGAAATTTTCTTCCTACTAGTGACATAATATAAAGTTTTAATTGTTTTTCTTGAATACAAATTTACGCAAGTTTCATCTATCAAAAAATTAATTCTGATAAATAAAAACTATTGAAGTGATTATTGATTTTGACAGAGTCTATCAGTTACCGGAAAACATTTCTCCGGCCAATTTTTACAATTTCCTTGATTCCAAATTTATCAAATCTATCCAGCAGCTTTCGCGCTCCGTATTTTCTTTTGTATGCCAGTTCTTCTTTATAAAGCGGAATAAGAGTATAAATCTGAATCTGTTTGCCGTCTGCAGTTAATAAGGTCGTAAAATTCTCATTCAATTCAGTAGAATACGCCAACATTACCGAGTTAAAGCCGATTCCATCTGCAAACTCTTCACCGTCATCATATCCGAAGGTATGTCCGAAACCATACCAGGATTTTCCTTCGTGAGGCTGAATCATAATTTCTTTCATAATTCTGACAGGCCAGTAATTCTTTTCATCTTCAAAGGATTCGTAGTTCAGATTCCATTCTTTTGGAAGCAGGAACATCAGTTCAGCATATTCGGCGGATTCTGTGTCTGGAGGCACATTCATGGGCAGCGCGCTCATTCCGCAGCTTAAAAGAATATGATAGGGCTGGTTTTTGTTTGCTTTAATGAAATAAATGTCACGGTGGATGAATTCCGATTCTTTTTCATGAAATACTACAATGTCATCTTCATCTGTGAAGAATTTATCCAGATGACTGTCAATTATTTCAACACTTTCCGGAATATTTTTTTCCATTTCCTGGCTGTGAATAAACTGAAAACCAATCAGAGCAGAAACCAACAGAAATCTGTACACCATCTTAATCACGAAATCTGCACTTTTTCCAGACATTCTTTAATCCTTTTCATTGCCTCGCGGAGTTCAGCTTCTGAAGCAGCATACGAAAAACGGACACATTCCGGACTGCCGAAAGAAACGCCGCCAACCGATCCAACATGAGCATGATCCAGCAGAAACATCGCAAAATCATCAGAATCTTTTATTTCAACACCATTCAGTTTTTTGCCTAAATAAAAGGAAATATCAGGAAAGAAATAGAAAGCAGATTTCGGCAACAGCACTTTGAAACCGGGAATTTCCTTCATCAGTTCAAAAACAATGTCACGTCTTTTCCGGAATTCATCAATCATGTATTTATACTCAGAAGGATCTGTTTCCAACGCGGTAATTGCTGCTCTCTGTGCAAGCGTATTCGGTCCGCTTGTCATTTGGCCCTGGATTTTTTCACAGGCTTTGGACAACCATTCCGGACACGCAGAATAGCCGATTCTCCAACCGGTCATTGCATAACCTTTCGACATTCCGTTCACTACCGCAACCTGTTCGTAAATCTCGGGAAAAACAGCTATTGAACGGTGTGTGGTTTCATAATTGGTGAATTCGTAAATCTCATCGGAAATCACTGTTACATGAGGGTTTTTCTCAATTACTTTCGCCAGCGACTGCAGTTCGTCATAGGTATAATAACTTCCGGACGGATTGCAGGGCGAACTGTAAAGAATCGCTTTTGTTTTCGGTGTAATGGCTTCCTGAAGCTGTTCTGCAGTAATTTTGAAATCGGTTACATAAGAGGTCTTAATGAACACCGATTTTCCGCCCATCATTTTCACCATTTCATCGTAGCTTACCCAATACGGAACGGGCAGAATTACTTCGTCGCCATCGTTTAACAGCGCAGCAAGAATGTTCAGAATACTCTGTTTTGCACCGTTGGAAACACATATTTGGGTGGGTTTGTACTGCAGTCCGTTATCGCGTTTGAGTTTGTTTGAAATGGCCTGCCGAAGTTCCAGAAAACCGGGAACAGGAGAGTAGTGACTGTAATTTTGCTCAATGGCTTCGAAAGCCGCTTTTTTAATATTATCAGGAACATCAAAATCGGGTTCACCTAATGTTAAACTGATGACATCGATTCCTTCAGCGCGCATTTCACGCACTTTATTGCTCATTACAAATGTCTGGGAAAAGCCCATTCTCTTGATTCTGTCTGATAATTTATCCATAAAATTTTGCTGTTCAACAAAGATAAAGTTTTAATCAATTATTTTGAATTGAAAATCATTAAAACTATTTTTGTAAAATATACCCTGAAAAATGTCTGCAGAACTGATCCTGAAATACTTTCCGAATCTTACCGAAACACAGAAAACCCAGTTTGAGAAACTCGAAAATCTGTACAATGAATGGAATGAGAAAATCAACGTAATTTCCCGAAAAGACATGGAATCGCTGTACGAAAAACACATTCTTCATTCACTCGGAATTGCAAAAGTGATGGAATTTGCGCCCGGAACAAAAGTTCTGGACATCGGAACCGGCGGCGGTTTTCCCGGAATTCCATTGGCAATTCTTTTTCCGGAAACTCAGTTTACGCTGATTGATTCTATCGGAAAGAAAATTACCGTTGTAAATGCTGTCGCAGAAGGAATCGGGCTTGAAAATGTAACAGCAATTCATGGCAGAGCAGAAAAACTGAAGGAAAAATTCCATTTTGTGGTGAGTCGGGCGGTAACACAGATGCCGGAGTTTCTGCGCTGGCTTAAAGGAAAGTTTGAAAAAGAACAGTTCAATACCAAACATAACGGCGTTCTGTACCTGAAAGGCGGCGACCTAGCAGAAGAACTTGCAGGAATAAAGTGCGAGATTTTTTCGCTGAAACACTATTTTGACAGCGAATTCTTTGAAACCAAGAAAGTGGTATATTTATCAAAAGGAAATTTCAGTTCCTGATTTTACTTTTTGTTGTTTTTACTATCTAGATTATTAACAATCAAAAAATTAAAGAAAATGAAAAAAATACTTCCCGCCAGCTTACTCCTTCTGGGCGTTGTTACGGCTATCAGCTGCGATAATGACCAGCATGTAAATGATATTGTAGGTGTTGGACCGGTAAAGATCGACAGTGTTCACCTTGTCAGCAATACCATGGATCTTCATTCCGTACAGAGCATCCGGACTTTTTCCACTTATCCTTCCGGCTGCGACAGCTTTTACAACTACAGATACGAGAAAAACGGCATGGAAAGAACCGTTACGGCAGTTGCGGTAAAAACCAACGGTGCATGTACAATGGCTCAGCATACGAAGGCCAGCCAGTTTACCTTTCAGCCGATGGAAACAGGAACTTATACCTTTAAATTCTATCAGGCAGACAATACTTATCTAACCGAAACAATTGTAGTTGAATGAGGTTAACTAAAATTTTTACTTTTCTGCTAATTGTATTCTCAGTGCAGCTTGGCTTTGCGCAGAAAATCAAATGGTCGCCCGGATATAAGCTTAAGTGGAGCGATTTTCAGAACAGAGCCGCAAGAAATCCGAACGATAACACGGCCGCATACGCTTACTGCGGTATACAGTACGAAGTTGTAAAATCAACCAATCCGAAAAAACCGGTATCCATCAAAGTGTACAGCGTTTTTGATGTGCAGAAATCATGGAAACGTTCGGCTGAACTGCCTGATGAAATTCTGAATCATGAGCAAATCCATTTTGATATTTCTGAACTGTATGCCAGAAAATTACGCAAAGTTATCCGCGACAAAATCAGAACTTCCGGTGATTACGATCAATATTTCAAAACCGAATATCAGAAACTTTACAACGAATATATGGCGCTGCAGGACAAATATGACAAGGAAACCAATCACGGTCAGAATGCGGAGAAGCAGGCCTATTACAATCAGTTTATTGCAACTTCCCTGAATAACCTCAAATTCTACCAGCAGCTTTGAAATTCCTGAACAGCACTATCTCCGATTTATTACAGCAAAACCCTGATCTTTCAGGGTTTAACATTGTTTTACCGGGAAAAAGACCTATCGTTTTTATACGACGTATTCTTGAAGAGAAAAACTATTCCGGATTTCTGCCGGATTTCTACACCGTTGAAGATCTGATCCGTGAGATTGCGCAAAAACAGGAAATAAAAGGAATTTCGCTGTGGCTTTTTGCTTTTGAAGTGTACAGTTCGCTGAACAGTATTCCGCAGGACGATTTTGCCGGTTTTCTGAAGTGGTTTCCCACTCTGCAGAAAGACTGGGACGATATGCTGAAATTTTCCGGCAGCGATGCTGAAATTCTTCAGTATATGTTTGATGAGGAAAGAATAAAAGTGTGGGCCGAAAACCTCGGTCCGGATGAAGATGTTCCCCGACGGAAATACCTGAATTTTTGGAAGAACATGAATGTCTTTCTGCCTGAACTCAAGAAAAAGCTTCAGGAAAAAAACTGGGCCACTTCCGGAATGATTCATGAGCAAGCGCGTAAAGGAATTAAGGAATTCGTACAGCAAACCAACCGGAAATTTGTATTCTGTGGCTTCAATGCCTTTACACCGGTGGAGGAAATGCTGGTGAAAGAACTGCTTCAGTTCGATAAGGCACAGGTTTTTTTTCATGCCGACCGCTATTACATGGAAGATCCGCGGCAGGAAGCGGGAAAATTTCTGCGTGAACATAAAAAATGGAAAGAATTTAATGAAAGCCGCGGTTTCAAATGGATTTGGGACGAATTTTCGCAGGAAAAATCCATCAAAGTTTATGAAGCGGCCGGAAATATCACGCAAACCAAAATTCTTCCCGAAATCATTGCTGAGCTAAAGGCCGATAATGCTGATCTTTCCGATACCGCTGTAATTCTGCTTGATGAAAATCTTCTTCCGGCAAGTCTGGACGCACTGAGTACCGTTGAAAATCTGAACATCACAATGGGTTTTCCGCTTAGAAATCTGAGTTTCAGCAATGCCGTGAAACATATTTTTCATCTTCAGAAACAGCTTGAAAAGAAGGATTCCAGCTATTACTACAACGATGTAATGCCGATACTGGAAGAAATTCCGGCGAGAGAATCTGATGACCGAATCATCAACAGTTTCAAAAGTTTTATTGAAGAACG
>JAEXBA010000070.1 GCA_023457935.1 Bacteroidota bacterium
AAAACCAAAGTTTCAGGTTTACCATTGTCGATAAACTGATAATTGATTTCGATTCCGTTTGCTTTTATTTTTGGCATTTTTTTGAAATTAAAACCAAACCCAACATCCGGAGATGCTGAGTTTGGTAAGGGTTTTTTAGTTTTCTGCAAGTGCTCTGCTTCTGTGGTTTTCACCATCGTCATGCGCAACTTCTTCTTTCAGAATGTTAAAGTTGAACTCTGCAAATGCGAACGGTTCTTTTTCGAAACCTCTTGCTTCAGCTTCCTCCGCTGTGTGTCTTGAGATATGCGGAACCAGTTCTTCCTTGGTTGCGAATGCAAAATCATCAAATGTTAGCGGATCGCCTTCTATGTTGATTTGTGTTGTTAATTTTCTGTAACCCGGCTTAGTTACGAAGAAGTGAATGTGTGCAGGACGGCTTCCGTGTCTTCCCAAAGCAGTCATCATTCTTTCTGTGCAGCTTCCCGGAGGACAAGAATATCCTGGAGGAATTACTGTTTTGAACGTGTATTTTCCGTCTGCTCCAACTCTGATCGCTCTTCTTAAATTGTAATCAGACTGGCTGGAATCGAAGTACGAATAAAGTCCTTTGTCGTTGCAGTGCCAAACTTCAAGCAAAGCGCCTTCCACAGGGTTTCCGTCTACATCTTTAATCGTTCCGCTCATGTAGAATCTTTCCATATCTTTGTTTTCTTCCGGCTCGTTTTCAAGCGCTGCGAAAGAATCAGATTCCGGAGCTCCGGCTACGTAAAGAGGACCTTCGATGGTTCTTGGAGTTTCACCTCTTAAACCTGCTTGTTCATCTGCATGTTCGCTCATTGCATCGATAAATCTTTCGATTCCCAAACCTGCGTAAAGCAAGCCCCATTCGTTGTTCTGGCCAACTTCTTTCAGATAGTCTGCAGCGTGCCACATTTCCTCTGAAGTAATGTCTAAATCAACCATGGCGTAGAAAAGATCTTTAAGCAAACGGTTCATAATTTCTTTCACTCTCGGATTGCCTTTTGCAGGATCTTCCTTTGAAAGGATGTAGTCTAACTCTTTGTGGATTTGTTCTTTAGTCATCATAACTTCTTAAATTTTTGATTAATATTTTGTTTGATTTTTGTTTAGATTAAATTTTCGCGAACCGCATTCGGATGTTTGCAAACCGAGGTTACTTTGATGTTCATGTACGGAAAAAGCGGCAGCGAACTTAAGATTTGGTGCAGTTCGTCCGGACTGTCAACTTCCAGAACGCTGATATTGGAATATCTTCCGGCAACGCGCCACAGATATTTCCATTTTCCTGAATTCTGCCATTTCTGTGAGGTTTCGCGCTCACGTTCCATGAAACTTTTCTTTTTGTCTTCGTCCCAGATTTCCGGGATGTTAACGTCCATTTCTACTACGTATACCATTTTATTTGAATTGCGATTTTTTTGAATTACGAATTATTAATTACGAATTACGGTTTGTGTCTTTTCTCTTTTCTCTTTTCTCTTTTTTCTTGATTCTTGGCTCTCGGTTCTCAAATCTTACTTCCTTTTATAGAATTTGAATTTATCTTCGTCGATTTCGAGTCCAAGTCCCGGTTTTTTTGGAAGTTCCAGCATGCAGTCGCGGAACGTCATCGGATTTGTTACAATTTCATCTGTGATGAGCAGCGGTCCGAAAAGTTCTGTTCCCCAACTCAGATTTTTGAAAGTGCTGAAAACCTGCGCTGAAGCGACACTTCCAATTGTTCCTTCCAGCATGGTTCCTCCATAAATTCCGATATCTGCAGCGGCTGCAATTCCCGCGATTTTGGTCGAGTTATAAAGTCCGCCCGCTTTCATAATTTTCACTGCAAAAACGCTTCCGCCACGGATTTTAGCCAGTTTAAATGCATCTTCGGTTGTGGCAACCGCTTCATCGGCCATAATCGGAACGTGGAAAAATTCAGTCAGTCTGGCCAAACCTTCAAAATTGGTTTTATTGATTGGCTGTTCGATGAGATCAACGCCGTTTTCCTGAAGAACTCTGATCCATTTTTTTGCGGTTTCTTCGTTCCATGCCTGATTGACGTCCACAGTAATTTTAATGTCTTCGCCAACCGCAGCTTTTATTGCACAAACATGAGATACATCTTTTTTCGGGTCGTTGCTTCCGATTTTCAGTTTAAACGTATCGTGTCTTTTGATAGAGATCAGATGTTTGGCTTCCTCAATATCTTTTTCTGTATTTCCGCTCGCCAAAGTCCAGAGAACCGGAAGTTTATCGGAAACGGATCCGCCTAAATATTCAGCGACGGTAATGCCCAATCTTTTTCCCTGTGCATCGAGAAGTGCGGTTTCTATTCCTGCTTTAGCAAAATTATTAGCCTGAATATTTTCGCCAATCACATTCATCAAAGCATTGATGTTGGTAGCATCTTTTCCGATGATCAGCGGTGCGATATATTTGTCAATCGTCAGTTTCATGCCTTCCGGAGATTCTGCGCCGTAGCTCATTCCGCCAATCGTGGTACTTTCGCCCCAACCGGAAATTCCGTCTTCCGAGGTAATTTTTGTAATTACCATCGTCTGGTTTTTCATCGTCGCCATCGAAAGTTTGTGCGGACGGATCGTCGGCAAATCCAGAATTGCAACTTCAACTGATATTATTTTAGGATTTTTTTTCATGCTTTAATTATCAATTCAAAAACTGTTAATGCTCTCATAACAAATTGATAATACAAATTTAAACATGATAAAAATCATATAATAGGACTTTTTTGGGAAAAAATGGGATTTTTTGAAAAATCGCAAAAATTGTTGTCTTCTGTTTGAATTTAATTCACAGAAAGACGGTATTCTTTAGGAGTAAGTCCTGTTTTCTGCTTGAATAATCTTGCAAAATAACTTGGATCGTCAATGTCAAACTGATACGAAACCTCGGAAATCGTATAATCCGGATTCCGGAGTGTGCTCTTTATATTAAGGATAAGGAAATCGAGAATTACTTCCTTTGGAGTTTTTCCGGACATGGTTTTGCACAGCTGGCTGAGTTGCTGCACCGTAATTCCCAGTTCTGAAGCGTAATCTTCCACACGTTTCTTGATACTCTGGTTTTCCTGAACAAGTTTCTTGAAATTCCGGAACGTATTTCGGTCAGTATTATTTAAGGTGTGAATAACGGTTTGGTTGGAATGATTCAAACGGTAAATTCTCAAAAGCAGCATTCCCACTAAATACTGCAGTGACAAATCGCGGCCGGGAAGCTGATTTTTATATTCGAAAATACATTTATGAATCGTGGTGTAGGCGTCTTCAACAAGTTTGTTTTCCTGTTCGATTTCGGTGATACTGATGGAATCCAGCTCGTAAATGACTTCCACATCGTGTTTCAGCATCTGATCGACTGAATTTGCAGCAAGCGAGAGAAGCCAACCGCTGGAACCGTATTCAAACTGAAAACCGTGAACAACCGCTTGCGGAATCGTAATAATCGAAGGTTTTTCTACTGTAAAAGATTCGTTGTTGGCGATGAGTTCAAGCTTTCCGCGTTCCAGAACGAAAATCTGAAACAGGTTTCTGTGCGCATGCGGTTTTATGGAATATCCCGATTTATGGAAAACTTCTTCCAACGGAATAATATTGATAATTTCCCGAACCAACTGGATATTCTGCTGCTCATAAACACCGCTGTAATAGATTTTCTGCGCCACAGTTCTAAGATACGGAAATTATTTTTTAACAAAATCCAGAAGCGGTGCGATGAACCTTTCAAACGCTTCAATATGCGGTGAATGTCCCACATTATCGAGTTCCACGAGTTTTGAACCCTTGATTTTTTTCTGAGTTTCCTTTGCTAAATTCTGATACAATCCCATCAAAGGCTGAAACTCTTTCGGAGCGTTTCCTTTGCCAATCGCGGTTCTGTCGCGCGTTCCGATAATCAAAAGAGTAGGAGCGGTGATTTTTTCAAAGTCGTACACAACAGGCTGCGTGAAAATCATATCAGAAGTTAATGCTGCATTCCACGCAGTTATCGGGAAATCTTTTGAAACCGTCCAACCGGCCAACATGTTCAGCCATTTGTCGTATTCCGGTTTCCATTTACCGTCGTAATAAAATTTCAGCTGATAATCTTTGTAGGAATCGTAGGTGTTTTTCAGTTCGTTGGCGTACTGTTTATCAATATTTTGATACGGTGAAAATCGTTTATAATCTTCCAGTCCGATTGGATTTGCCAGAATCAGTTTTTCCACGTTTTCAGGATACATCACCGCCATTCTTGAAGCAAGCATTCCGCCCATTGAATGTCCGAGAACAATGAATTTCTGAATTCCTAAATCGTCCATAATGGATTTTGTGTTTTCTCCCAACTGATGAAAAGAAAACTGATACTGTTTCGGTTTTGAAGATTTTCCGAAACCGATCTGATCGGGCATCACCACACGAAAACCTTCTTTGTTGAGTGCTCTTGCCGTTGTTTCAAAATAATAACCGTTGAAATTTTTTCCATGAAGAAGAAGGATGGTTTTTCCGTTCCAGTTCGCAGGTTTCACGTCCATGTACGCCAT
The DNA here is from genome assembly GCA_023457935.1 of Bacteroidota bacterium. Lineage (GTDB taxonomy): Bacteria > Bacteroidota > Bacteroidia > Flavobacteriales > Weeksellaceae > JAEXBA01. The sequence goes on from JAEXBA010000070.1 coordinate 4,526, forward strand.
TTTCAGTTGCTGTCCCTGATTTTCGATGGTTTTTACAGTCACTGGAAACGGATAATCAACAGTGGAAAGTTCAGCATCAAGCGGTTCCAGTTTTGATAAATCGGCTTTCTGAGCATTGCACGACATCATTCCGAAAGACAAAGCGAGAACGGTGAATATTTGTAAGATTTTCATTTTTTAGGGTTTTCTCAAAAATACGAAATAAAAAAAAGAGCCGTAATCGACTCTTTCTATCTTGATATTTTAAGCATCAGAATACTCGCTTTCAATTTTCAACTTTCAACTTAATTGTATTTCTCCCACCATTTTTCATACACTTTCGAATCATCACTCCAATCAATTTTTTCACCGATTTTAGGATAGAGAATTCTCAAATTTTCGGTATTCATTTCTGCCATTTTCTTATGAGGTTCGTTCCAGGAATGTGCCGCCAAAGAAAATTTCGAATTGTGAACCGGAATCATTCTTTTCGCGTTGAGTTCTTTCATCGCTTTGATGTTTTCGCCCGGCAAAAAGTGAATATAGCGCCAATCTTTGTTGTATTGTCCGTTTTCGAGAATCACGACATCAAAACTGCCGTATTTCTCCCCGATTTTTTTGAAATGCGTATCGTAACCGGAATCGCCGCCGATGTAAATTCTTTGGTTCGGACTTTCAAAAACGAAACTTGCCCAAATTGCCTGATCGCGCTTCAAACCGCGACCGGAAAAATGCCGCGCCGGTTCTGCGGTAACTTTAAATCCGCTACCTAAATCTGAATTTTCAAACCAATCCAGTTCAACAATATTTTTCGGATTGTAACCCCAGAATTCCAGATGTTCAGCAGTTCCTAATCCTGTAATAATTTTTTTCGTTTTCGGGAAAAGCTTCAGAACCGTTTCGTAATCCAGGTGATCCCAATGATCGTGCGTAATCACTAAATAATCGAGTTCCGGAATATCTTCAGGTTTGTAAATATCGCTTCCTTGAAACGCTTTTGTGGTGAAAGAAAACGGCGAAGCGTAACCGCTCAGAACAGGATCAACCAGAATTTTCTTTCCTTCAAGCTGAATAAAATAGGACGAATGTCCCATCCAGACGTAAATATTTTCTTCAGGATTGAGTTTTTTTAAATCGGTTTTTTCAAAATGAAAAGCCTGATCCGGAATTTTGTTTTCAGTTTTTCCGAACAGAAAACGGAACATTACTTCAGGCATTGACGTATCTTCTGCAAGTTGCGGCGTTGGATTCAGATTGTCGAACCTTCCGTTTTTATAATGAGGTGATTTCTGAATTCTTTCCAGACGCGCACCAGAAGGCGCTTTACCGAATTTTTTCTGATTCAGAATGAAAAATGCGGAAACCGAGATGATTCCTGCTAAAATTAAAATTGCAATCACTGTTCGTTTTAATAAGGTCATAACTGTTTGGACGGAATTGCGGCAAAATTACTTTAAATTTCACTTTATCTTTCTGTTCAGTAAGTTTACGCCCATATTTTCATTGATTAAAATCAGTTTACGTTGATAATCGGAGAAATTCTTTTGCGTTTTCGCTCTATTTTGTTTAATTTTAACTGACAATAAAAATTTAAAGCTATGCACGATAATGTAGTCGTTAAACAAAGAGTTAACGCGCCAGTAGAAAAGGTTTGGAATGCACTTACGGATAAAGCTCAGATGAAGGAATGGTATTTTGATATTCCTGATTTTGAACTCGGTTTGCACAATGAGTTTAATTTTTATGAACCCGGTGACGAAAAAAAATACCATCATCACGGTGAGATTCTGGAAGTAATTCCGAACGAAAAATTTAAACATACGTGGAGTTATCCTGAATTTTCCAAAGAAAAAACCCTTGTAAGATGGGAGCTGGAACCGGACGGAGACGGAACAATGGTAACGCTTACGCATAAAGGTTTGGAAAATTTCGATCATTTGGGTAAAGATTTTTCCCACGAAAATTTTGAGCAGGGCTGGAACGAACTCGTGACAAAAACATTGAAAGACTACGTTGAGAAATAAGAATATTTCAGAATAATTTTTAAACACAAAGCCGGACTTAATGACTTTGTGTTTTTTTTATTGATATGACAAAGTTTAATCATCTGCGGCCCATTCTCTGGACCGAAAATATGGCAGAATCAGTGGCGTTTTACACAGAAATTCTGGGATTCGTTCTTGATGAATACAGCGAGGAATGGAACTGGGCTTCCCTTTCCAAAGATCTGGTTGGCATTATGCTTACCAAACCAAACGCACATACGAAAGTTGAAAAAACCGGTTTTTCCGGATCATTCTATTTTAATGTGAATAACGTGGATGAACTTTGGGAACACCTGAAATCCAAAGCCAGAATCTGCTATGAACCGGACGATTTTCCATGGGAAATGCGCGAATTTGCCGTTTATGACAACAACGGCTATATTCTGCAGTTTGGACAGAATCTTTAAACAAAATTTGATGGTTCAGAATTTGCAGCAAAACCGTAAATTTGAAAAATCTTAAATTCCGAAATGAAAAAACGCCTGCTCATCGCACTGTTTGCGGTTTCTTTACTTAGTTCGTGCAAGAACGACGAAAAAATAATCGATTCTCTAATTGAATACAACTCATCAATGGAGGAAAAAGGCTATCATTTTGGTGATGCCATTACGCTTCCAAAAGAAGTTACGGAAAATGCGGAGAGTATTTCCATCAGCTTTGGCGATAAGGAAACTTCAAATCTGGTTGTAGATCCCAATTTCTTTACGCTTGGCGATAATGCAGTAACCTTTAATATCAAGAAAAAGGGTGGCGAAGTTCTGAATCAGGATGCCACTATCAATGTTTTTGCAAAAAATCCTGAAGCTGCGCTTACTTATAATATTGTAAAAGAATATCCGCACGATCCGAAGAATTTCGTTCAGGGCTTTCAGCTGGAAGGAAATACCGTTTACGAAAGCGACGGGCAGCACGGAACTTCACAGATTTTGAAATATAACCTCGGAAGTACGACCCCGATTGCCTCTACGCCGCAGCCGCAGGAAGTTTTTTCTGAAGGGGCCACCATTGTTGGCGACAAAGTTTATCAGCTGACATGGCAAAACAAGAAAGGTTACATTTACAACAAATCCGACCTGAGTTTGATTAAAGAATTTCCTTATCCGAATGTTATGGGTGAAGGTTGGGGTTTAACGTACGACGGAAAAAATCTGATTGCTTCCGACGGTACAAAGAACCTTTATTTTCTTGACGTGAACGATCCTTCAAAAATGGTACGCTACATTTCGGTGGCCGGAAATTCTGAAGCTTACGATCAGCTGAACGAACTGGAATATCACGGTGGTTTTGTGTACGCCAATGTATGGCAGAAACCGGTTATTTTGAAAATCAATCCACAGAACGGTGAAGTGGTAGGGAAATTTGATTTCACTGAAATTGCAAAAAAACACACTACCGGAAACGATGATGTTTTAAACGGAATTGCTTTCAAAGGCGAAAACATGCTCGTAACGGGCAAAAACTGGGATAAAATTTACGAAGTTTCCATTAAGTAAAGTTTTATACAATAATTGACGATGGCGCCTGTTGAGGCGTCATTTTTGTTATCTTTGAAAGGCCAATACTTTTTTTTTGAAACTGCTGAAACTTTTATTTCTGGTTTTCTTCTGTTCACTTTCTGCGCAGAAACAGATTCCTTTGGATTCAACCCGTCTGTCCGAAATAAAAGACTTTTTTGTCGATGATTACGGTAGCGTTTATCTCTACAGCAGTAAGAATTTTTCACTCACAAAATACGATTCGCTTGGGAAAGAACAGGGAAGAATGATGCTGACACTGCCGTTTAAAGTTCAGGGCGTTCAGAATCCGCTTAATATTGTCCTTTTTTCAGAAAATGCTCAGGAAATGAAATTTGTAGATCAGAATCTCAATGAAATCCAGAAGCTTGATCTGCGAAAATTCGGTTTTGTACAGATGGCTTATGCCGAAGACCAGCAGCAGATCTGGATTCTGGATGAAAGCCAGAAAAGGCTGGTTCAGTATAATTTCCGTGAGGACAAAATCATCAATTCTTTCCCGTTTTTTATGGATTATGACAGTACTGTTGATATGCTGGTTTTTGAAAACCGGCTTTATCTGCTTTCTGAAAACGATTTTAAAGTCTATAACTTCCGGGCAGAACTGCTTTACGAAAACAGGATTCCAGATGGCCGTAAACTTCGGCGGGAAAATGAATCGGTATTTGTAATCGGAAAAAATACGTTCCATAAGTATGTTTTTCCAAAGCGTTTTGAGGAAACTTTCCGCGCAAAAGAAGCCAAAATTGTGGATAAAAACTCCGCTTCTTATTTTGAACTCACGCCGGCGAAACTCTATCTTTACCAACTCGAAAAATAGACGGAATTCTGCTGAAGATTTTTTTCCCAGCGCTGAACCGTTTATCAGTTATCAACCATCATTTATTACAGACGGATGCATATCGCAGTTACAGGAAATATCGGAGCCGGAAAAACCACATTAACGACCATGCTGGCCAAGCATTACGGCTGGACAGCGCAGTTTGAAGACGTAGACCACAATCCCTATCTCGAGGATTTTTATGCGGATATGAGCAAGTGGAGTTTTGCGCTTCAGATTTATTTTCTGGGAAGCCGTTTCCGTCAGGTAAAGGAAATTCGTGAGAGCGGAAAAAACATTGTTCAGGACAGAACCATTTACGAAGACGCGCATATTTTTGCAGAGAATCTGAATGATATGAATCTTCTTACGGACCGCGATTTCAAAAACTATTCATCGGTTTTCAATCTGATGAAATCCTTTGTTTCTGCTCCGGATCTGCTGATTTATCTGAAGTCTGATGTTCCGAATCTCGTGAAGAAAATCTACAAGCGCGGCCGTGATTATGAAGCATCCATTTCCATTGAGTATCTTACCAAGCTGAACCAGAAATACGAGAAATGGATTTCAAGTTATCAGGAAGGAAAACTGCTTGTCATTGAGGTTGATGATCTGGATTTTGTGGAAAGACCGGAAGATTTCGGATATATTCTGGAAAGAATTGAGGCAGAATTGCACGGATTGTTTTAAATTTAAAAAAAAATATGATGAGCATTGGTCCTTTTGAGCAGGTTTCCTTTTTTCTGGTTGCTGCAATTTTATATATTATCCCGATAGTGCTGACGATTTACTGGATGGTAAAAATGCTGAAAAACTCCAATGAAACGGTACGTTTGAACCGGGAAATTCTGGAACATTTAAAAAGAAAAAATGATTAAAGTTCTGCACAATAACAGCTGCTCAAAATCCAGGGCAATTCTTGAGTTTCTTGATGAAAACGGTCTTGAATTTCAGATTGTGGATATTATTGAAAATCCACCTTCGGTAGACGAACTTCGGGCTGTTATTCAGATGGTTGGTTGCACACCACAGGAAATCACGCGCAAAAATGAGAAACTTTTCAAAGATAACTTCGCAGACAAACAGCTGTCGGATGATGAACTTCTGCAGGTTCTTTCAGAAAATCCTACACTTATTCAGCGTCCGATTCTTATAAAAGGTTCTGTTGCAAAAATTGGCAGACCCATAGAAAACGTTCGTTTCTTCATTGATAAACCGTAAATAATAAACTTTGAAAAACCTCTGCAGAAAATTCTGGAGAGGTTTTTTTTGTGTTGTATCTTAAAACTACTTGCGGTGTCCTGGTTCCCAGATAAGCCGTACAAAAGAGCTTAACCGCTCGTGTTCTCTGCTGACAGGGATTCCTGCTACAATTCCGATAAGAAGATTTTCTGCAATTCCAAGCCGCATCTGTGGGCGCATTACCATATCAAAATTTCCCTGATGAATCGATTTGTTAAATTCAACACCGATGAAATTTCGCGTTCCCGTAATCATATAATGAAAACTGGTATTAAAATCATACGTTGTATGTATTTCCTTTGTCCTGAAATGCTGTTCGATTTTCGGTCCTGTGTACAGGAGTGAATGGAAATTATTTCCCCAGCGTTTTGCAATGACAAAAAACGGATTGTAGGTGTTACCCGAAATCAAAGGTTGGCCGAAATTCCGGAAATCGCTCAGTTCAAATTCGTTGATATAACCTAAAGCCATAGAAGTTGCCATTTTTTCATTTACGAAAAAAGACCACTGTGCAGCAAGTTTAATGCTGTTCAGTTGGTTGGATGGAATTGCGCTGCGTTCAGTTCCGGAAATTGGCGAATAAAAAGTAAAGGGAAGTTCAACTTCTAATCCGAGGCGGTCAATTGGTGCCCATTCATATTCGATGAGTGCTTCATAGGAATCATAGTTAGAATTATCGGTAAGTCCGAAACCGAGATTCCATTCTTTTTCGCCTTTTCTTGCACCTAGGTCACGGATAAGGTCAATATATAAAGGTTCAGCGTGCAGAACTTTGTCCGGTTCTCGGCTGTTTTCAATTTGATGGATGTACAGGCTGTCTTTAGCCGCATTTTCTGTTTGTGCAGAGAGTTTGGTAAACACTGCCAGAAGTAAAGCCGGCAGCATCAGTTTTATTAAATTCATTAGATTTGATTTGTTATTGAGATAAATTGAATATTTCCAAAGTTTAAAAAAACGATGGTTGTATTGGGTTGATGTAAAACAAATCAAATGTTGGGTGGTGGACTGTCCGTCGAAAGATAGCCGCAGTTTTCGCGGGCTGAGTAAAGCGAATAAAGGTTTTGTTTCCTATCCGAAAAAAGATGATTCTGTTCTGGTTCCGAAGCTGGATGAAACAGCAGATCAATTTTTACATTTTTGCTGTTGTTGTGTTCTTCTGTATCACTGTCATCATGCTCTGCAAAGGCATTTTCGTAACCAAGTATCTTTTCAACAACTAGTTCAATAATACTTTCCTGATCGTTGTATGAAAGGTTTTCCCTTACATTTTGAGGAAACGGATCCTGACTGTCTGCACTGAGGTTCAGCATATAAAAACCCATGAATAACCACAGGAGTTTACTAAGTACGCTATTTCGCAAGTGCTTGATCATAGTGCAAAAATAAAATTTTTTTTGAGGATTCTGTACCTCTAATAATGAATAGAATTCGATTTTTTTAAACAGACTGAATATCAGCTAATGCTGCATCTATATCATTAAAATTGAACATGAAACCGGTCTTTTTAATTTTTTTGTTGGAAGCTCTTGTTCCTTCAAGCACAATCGAACTCATTTCTCCCAGCATTATTTTTAATAGAAAAGAAGGTACTTTTATTGGTATAAACATTTTGTTGCGTGCCTTTGCAAGGCGTTTCATCAGTTCAGCATTGGTAGGAATCTGATCTGCCACCGCATTGTATGAACCTCGCATTTCCGGATCTTCAAGAGCTTTGCAGTACAGGTTTACTGCATCATCCAAATGAATCCAGCAGAACCACTGTTTGCCTGAACCAATGGGAGCAGCAAGATTGTAATCGGTAATATTCTTCAGCTTTTCAAAACTGCCGCCGGTTTTGGATAAAACTGCTGCCATTCGCACAACAACAGTTCTTTCTGAAACAGTACTGAATTTTTCTGCAGCATTTTCCCACAGTACACAAACCTCCGATAAGAAATCATGTTGCTGAACGCCATCTTCTTCAGTAAGAATTCGGTCAGATGTAAATGTACCGTAATAGTTAATGCCCGAAGCGGAAATAAATGATTTTAACCTGATGTTATGCTGTATGCATTTATCACGTAGAAAATCTGCACTGTCAATCCGGCTGGAAATGATTTCCTGTTTATGATTTTTTGTCCAGCGTTCACCAATACTTGCTCCGGCAAGATGAATTATGGAATCGATGTTTGCAAAAGCCATTTCATCAATTTTACCTTCTGCATAATTCCAGAAAAACTCTGAATCATCTTTAGGTTTACCACGAACTAATTTTCGAACAGTATGTCCTTTTTCTTTCAGTTTTTCAACCAAAGCTTTGCCGATAAGTCCGCTTGATCCCGTTACAAGTACAATCACATTGCCCGCATTTATAGCATTACCACGCCTTCGGTTTCACCAACCTTCTTGTAAAGGTCGATTACCTGATCTGCGTCCATTACAAATGCATTAATGGTGAGTGAGGTGTATTTGCCGTTTTTGCTGTCGCGGTTGGATAGCGTATACTTCATGCCGTCGTATAACCGCAGAATTTCCGTTATTTTTTCCTGATTGCTCGGAATGATGAATTTGAAAACATAATCTTCGGGAAAATTGTGGTTTTCTTCCAGTTTTAATTTCAGTGAGGTGTAAAACTCTTCCGGACTTCTTTGGTTTGGGCTGTTATCTTCGAAATTTTCTACCATAATGGTTTTGTTTAAATGTAAAAAAGTTCCCAAAAAAGGGAACCTTAAATATAGTTGTTTTTTACCAATTACTGCTGTCCTTTCAAGGCATTCAGCATCGTGATCTGATTTTGATTTTCGTAATCTTCAATAATATTGAACAGCCCGTTCACCATTTGCTGTGATGCCAGCTGCGTTAAACCGTTGCTTCCAAGATTAGAGGAAGAGGACTGGTTTCCGAAAATGCTTCCCAGTAAGGAAGTTCCCTGCAAAGCCGTGTTGATAGATCTTACAATTCCAAATTCGTTCAGTTTTTCATCCACTTTTGGAGTGATAGCCATTACAAGCTGTTGTTCCGTTTTTTCTCTCAGGATTTGTGTGGCTACGCCGTTTCCACCCTGCATAATTCTGCTTACATCTGTAGCATTAAGGTTATTAACGGCATTCTGCAGGATTGGCGTTGAAAGGTTTACGGTATAAGCTGCAGCCTGGGCCACATAATCTTTTCCTCTCGTCGTAAGGTTTGGTGCCACTTTATCGAGCAGACTGTAAACGCTTCTCAGGTTTTCCGGAAGTGCCTTCACGATGAGGTCATTTTCAAGAAAGGCCTGCTTGTTACTGAAAATTCCGGCAGCTTTGTTAACACCGCCCAGTAAAATCCTTTTGATAACGGCAATTCCAAGATCAGAAGTGGCCAGTGCAGTACATGAAGTAGTGGTTGTAGTAATAAAACCTCCGGCACTGATTGCGAGGAAGGCGGTAATAATATACTTTTTCATAATCAATTATTCTGTAAAATTTTCTGTTCAAAATTTAAGCCAAATCTTTGATTATTAGAAATTTATTTAACCAAAACTTTTTTATAAATAATTAACAAAAGATTAACAACAAATAGGATTATTTATTAAATTTGATATGGTGTAAATACCAAATTGATCCTGAAGTAACAAATTTTGATATGATATGAAAGTAAAACAGCTAGCGGCTCCGTGTCTAATTGCTGCGCTCTATTTTGGTCTCAGTACCAGTGTACAGGCGCAGACAGACTCGACCGTAAGGGAACAAAAGATTGAGGAAGTCGTAATGATTGGATACGGCACTGCCAAAAAAAGAGATCTTACAGGTTCCATCGCAAAAGTGGATGGTTCCGCAGTTGCAGACAAGCCGGCTTCCAATCCGGTAAACTCGCTTCAGGGTAAGGTGGCCGGTGTTTCCATTGTGAACTCGGGTCAGCCCGGCTCTCAGGCCGATGTCAGGATCAGAGGTACGGCTACTATTAACGGTGTGAATCCGGTATTTGTGGTGGACGGGGTTTTTGCCAACAACATTGATTTCCTGAATCCGGCCGATATCGAATCCATGGAAGTGCTGAAAGATCCGTCTTCACTGGCGATTTTCGGTAGCCGTGGTGCGAATGGTGCCATTATCATTACAACGAAAAGGGGAAAATCAGGAAGAACAACCATCAATCTGAATTCTTCGGTAGGTGTTAAAACTTTTGATAACCGTCCGGATCTGGTGAATGCTGAGGGATTCAGAACTTTATATAATGAAGATCTGGCATATCAGGGACAGCCTGCTTATCCTCATTTCAATATTTTCAATGCGGATACCGACTGGATTAATGAAATTGCCAACCGCGCTGCAATGATTAACCAGAACAGCGTAACCTTCAGTAACGGAAGCGAGAAAAACCGGCTGAGTTTCTCTTTCGGTTATCAAACAGAAGAAGGATCTATTAAACATGAACACTATAACCGTCTTACATTCAAATTCAATGATGATCTGAAAGTAAGCAATTCGTTCCGTGTAGGATTCGGTCTTACGGGAGCTTATGCCAATCTTCCGCAGGTGCGGTCTTTTGGCGGTGCGCTGAATGCTACGCCCGTAGTTTCACCGTATAACAATGTTGCTGGTGATTATTATGGACTGTTCAATTCGTTGCCGCAGCAGATCGGTGCCGCGCAGATCGGTAACCCTCTGGCAGTTGTTGAAGGAATGAGGAATACTTTAATCAGCAAAGATCTTCAGTTTAACCCAAATGCTTATTTCGAATTCGATTTCTGGAAGAACTTCACGTTCCGTTCCAATTATTTTGTAACGTTCCGAAACAGCAATACCCGCGGATACCAGCCGATTTTCAATGTTTATATTGCCGAAACCGGTACAACAACACCGTATTCCGGAAATCTGCTCAGCAGTGTTAACCAGTCTGAAAACAGGGATACTACTTTCCAGCAGAACCAGCTTTTAACTTATAAAAAACGTTTTGATCTGCACGATGTTACTTTGATGGCCGGTTTTGAAACCATCAATACAGAATTCAACACGATGAGCGGAAGCGTTCGGAGTAATCTGGCAAATCCTTTGGGACAGATTCCGAACAATCCGCGGTTCTGGTATCTGACTTCGGATTTTGCAGATCCTCAGTCAAGAACAGTAAGAACATCCAACGACAGAGAAAGACAGGTAAGTTACTTCGGCCGTTTGCTGTACAGCTACGCCGGAAAATATATGCTTAACGGATCACTGAGAAGAGACGGTTCGAGTTATCTTGCTCCAGGCAACCGTTTTGATACGTTCTGGTCTGTTGGTGCGGCCTGGGAAGTAAGTAAGGAAGAGTTTCTTGCCGGAAATAACGTTATCAATTACCTGAAACTGAAAGGTTCCTACGGAGATCTTGGAAACCAGTATGTTGCAGGCCGCAGATATTACGGTTATCCAGTGCTTCAGGAAGGCGGTACAGGTGTTTTTAACGGAAATTTATATCCTGCTTTCGTGCCTGAATTCAGAATTAATCCTGATCTTGGCTGGGAACATTTAAAATCATATGAATTTGGTTTTGAATCCCGACTACTGAACAGAAAACTGACGCTGGACGGTGTTTATTACAACAAAAAATCAGTTGGACTGCTGAACCGTGACGAAATCGTAAGTGCTTTCTACCTGAATGCCGGCTCGATTGAAGCAAAAGGATTTGAATTTTCCGCAGCATGGAATGACCGTATAACTGATGATTTCAAGTATTTCATCAGCGGAAACCTTACCACTACCAAAACTAAGGTTCTTAAAACCCTCAGCGACGATTATCAGGGATTCTTTGGACCTTCTGTCTATATGGAGGGACAGCCCGTGGGATCATTCTACGGATATGTAGTTGACGGTATTTATCAGTCTTATGCAGATATTCTGGGTTCGCCAGCTTCTACAATCGGAGATTTGGCGCCAGGTGATTTCAAATATAAAGACATCAACGGCGACGGCGCAATTACTCCGGCGGACAGAACCGTAATTGGTAATCCAACACCGGACTTTATGTATGGTTTCAGTGTAGGATTCGATTACAAGCGTTTTTATGCAAATGCCGACTTTAACGGAGTTTACGGTAATGAAGTGTTCAGAAACTGGGGTAACGGAAATTCATTCGCTCCGTTTAATTACAGAGAAGAACGTTTGGACCGCTGGACAGGGCCGGGAACTTCCAACTGGGAACCAAGAAGCTATTCTGCCTCAGCATACAACCGTGAGAATTCAACGTACATGATTGAAGATGGAAGTTATTTCAGAATCAGAAATATACAGGTGGGCTACAATTTCGACAGAGATGTAGTGAGCGGAATTATGCTTCAGGGACTTAAATTATACGTCAACATTCAGAACCTTAAGACCTGGGATCATGTAAACGGTTTTACACCGGAATTTGGCGGTTCTGCTACAGAATTTGGTGTTAACAACAGCGGATATCCTAATCCACGGGTTTTTAGCTTTGGTTTAGATGCAACTTTTTAAAATTAGAACAATGAAAATAAATATTCTTAAGAAACTGATATTTTCCGGCGCAATTGCTGCTGCTTTTCTTACTGTGAACAGCTGTGGTGAAGAATGGCTGGATGTAAAACCTTCCGGTCATCCGGTGGGTACCGAAGTAACGACGGGCGGTTTTGAGGCCAGCGTTTTCGGTCTGTATGCAAGTTTGAGAAGTCAGTCGGGAGTAAGCGATTTTTCTTACATCTGGACACACTGTATCCGTGCTGACGATAACGAAAAAGGAAGTTCCGCAACTGATGCCGCAGCTGATGGCAGTGTTTTCAACAACTTCGGTTATGTTGCGACAAACGGTCACATCAAGAACGACTGGAACGGACATTACAAAATCATCTTTGATGCCAACGAAGTAATCAATACTGCACAGGCGTCCGGAGATACTTCTCAGGGAACATTAATCAATATTGCTGAAGCGAAAGCGCTTCGTGCCTATTGCTACTTTCAGTTGAGAAGAGATTTTGGTGAAGTACCGGTCAACCTCAAGACCATTGCTGTTCCTGCCGATGAAATTATGGCTAAGAATACTGTTGCAGAAGTTAATACACAGATTATCAAGGACCTTACTGAAGCTGAAGCAGATTTACCTGCACAGTGGGCCAGCGCTTATCTGGGCAGAGCAACCAAAGGAATGGCCAATGCCATACTTGCCAAACTGTATATGTATGAATCGAACTGGACAAAAGCTCTTGAACATTCGCAGAAAGTAATCAATTCCGGCGTATATCAGCTGAATCCGTCTTATGATGCAGAATTTACAAAAGCCGGAAACAATTCTCTGGAATCTATTTTTGAAGTTCAGAAATCTTTTGATTTTGCCACCAAATATTCCAACAATTTCTACGAATCACAGGGTGTAAGAGGAACAGGAAGCTGGGATCTTGGCTGGGGTTTCAACGTGCCGTCAACCGGTTTGGTTGCAGCCTATGAAACTGGTGATGTAAGGAAAAAAACAACAATTCTGGTGTCGGGTCAGCCTGATATTTACAACCTTCTTACTTTACCGGCTTCTCCGCCTTTGGACCAGCAGTACTGGAACGGTAAAGCATACACTTATCCGCAGGAACGGCTGGATTATGCAGAAAACAAGAATCATTGGGAAGATATCAAAATCATCCGATACGCAGATATGATTCTTACTGCAGCTGAAGCGGCTAACGAACTTGGTCAGGTAGGTGTGGCTGCTTCATATCTGAACCAAATCCGTACAAGAGCCGGACTGCCGGCAACAACAGCTGCGGATCAGGTTTCCCTGCGTAATGCGATTAAGCATGAAAGAAGAGTAGAGTTCGCAATGGAGTTCGAAAGATTCTATGACCTTGTAAGATGGAATGACGCTATTACGGTGTTGGCAAGCTATGGTTATCAGGACAGAAACCGCTATTTCCCAATTCCGCAGGAATCGATAGACAAATCTCAGGGCGTCTTAATACAAAATCCTAATTATTAATACAATGAAGAATAATATTTTAAATATAGCCGGACTGTTCGGGTTGCTGATGCTGATTTTTTCTTGTCAGAATCTTGACAGGCCGGAACTGGGCGACTATTCCCAGGACAGTAATCCTGTTGGCGGCCCTCTGAAGTTTTATACCGCTTTTGACGGTACCACTTCGAATCCACTGATGAACGCAGTGGACAGTGTGAGAGCTAAATTTCCTTCCAGTAATCCTCTTGCCTCCATTGATGGTATAAAAGGAAAAGCAGTTCAGGGGGCGAAGTATAAATACGTCAAGTATTCCAGCGCCAATGATTTTGCTCAGACGGCAAAAAGCTTTACTGTTTCCCTTTGGGCCAAAAAAACTGAAATGCAGACAGATCATCTTTTCAGTATGCCTGCCTCAAACGGGCACTGGACATCGGCAGCCATGTTTCTCTTAACAGAAGGTTCGGTTGCATCTCCTGTTCTCAAGTTTTTTGTTACAGACCAAACCGGTGAAAAATGGTTTGAATGGCTCGGCGGAAACGCCCCTGCAGGTATCTACGACGGGAACTGGCATCATTTAGCGTTCGTATATGATGCTTCTACATCAAAAATGACGCTGTACGTTGATGGAGTTGCCAATGCCAACCAGCCTGAATGGACCGGCCACGGAAATCTGCAGCTTGATCCGACAAAAATTACCGGTCTGAAAATCGGTGCAGGACCGCAGGAATTTACTGCTGATGAAATCGCAAACAATGCAGGAGACTGGCTGAAAAACTCATGGACTGGAGGAATTGATCAGTTCAGGATGTATGCAACGGCGCTTTCCGCTTCAGAGGTCAATGCGCTTTATACGCAAAAGAAATAGTAGAACTTTAAATGAAAGGTATGGGAAGATTTTATCTTCTCATACTTTTTTTAACTTGATATGAAAAAGCTGAATCATTTATTGAAATCCTTACTCATCCTTGCAGCAGTTTCCTGTGGAGGCGATGATTCCGCACCTGTTAATCCGGCGCCAAATCCGCCTTCAAATCCCAATCCTCCTGCAACGGGTTTTACCGATTCTCAAATTATAGAAATGACGCAGCAGGATGTACTGAAATATTTCTGGGAATATGCGGAACCCAATTCCAAACTGGCTCGTGAACGCTATGATACCGAAAATCCGGGAATGGATGCCAACGTTGTTTCTACCAGTGGTTCCGGTTTTGGGCTGATGACAATTCTGGTTGGGATTAAGAATGGTTATGTTACAAAGGCCGATGCAGTGGCCAGACTGACGACCGCTCTTAATTTTCTTCAGAATGCAGAACGTTTTCACGGAGCTTGGCCTCACTGGATGAATGGAACTAACTGTGACGTTATTCCGTTCAGTTCAATGGATAACGGTGGTGATTTGGTGGAAACCGCTTTCTTGGTCCAGGGTTTAATCTGCGTGCGCGAATATTTCAAAAATTCAACTGACGCCGCAGAGCTTGCGCTCGCACAGAAGGCAGATCAGCTTTGGAAAGAAGTGGAATGGAACTGGTACACGCAGGGACAGAATGTTTTGTATTGGCACTGGTCTCCAAATTATGATTTTCAGATGAATCACAAAATTCAGGGATACGACGAAACACTGATTACTTATATTCTGGCCGCCGCTTCACCCACACACACAATCGATAAGCCTGTTTATACTCAGGGCTGGGCAAGAAACGGTGCAATTTCAAGCAGTGCAGTTCAGTATGGTTTTCCGGTTGTGGTGAATCATAATGGCGCTGCCGGAAATGTAGGCCCCATGTTTTTTTCGCAGTATTCATTCATAGGTCTTGATCCGCGCGGACTCACCGATGATTACGTGAATTATGGAAATGCGGTCACCAATCATGCTAAAATACAGCATCAGTACGCTGTAGCAAATCCGAAAGCGTGGCAGGGTTATGGCACTAAAAACTGGGGATTAACCGCGAGTTATTCGCGTAATTTAGACGGTACAACAGGTTATCATGCACATAAACCAAGTCCTGCGGATGATTTGGGAGTGATTTCTCCCACCGCAGCATTGGCAAGTATGCCTTACACTCCTGAACAAAGCATGAATGTGATGAGGTTTCTGTATAATGAAAAAAAATCACAGTTTGTTGGCGTTGCAGGACCGTACGATGCCTATTCTGTACACTATAACTGGGTAACACCACGGTATTTGGCAATTGATCAGGGGCCGATTGCGCCGATGATCGAGAATCATAAATCAGCTTTTCTATGGAACCTTTTTATGAATGCTCCGGATATCCGTTTGGGACTTGTTAAACTTGGTTTTCATTCCACCCAGCATGGATTTTAGATATATTGGATGAGAAACGTAATTACTTCAACGATATTGGCACTATTTTTTTTGGCTTCCTGCAGTACAACCAAGAAATTATCATTTGGTGTACAGCAATCAGAACTTAGCCCGGCTGATGAAACTCTCCTGGACCGTATTCAGAAAGATGCCCTTAAATATTTCTGGGACTTTGCAGAGCCGAATTCATTAATGGGACGCGAACGTTATCATGAAGATTTTTACCCTAAAAATGACGCTCATGTAGTCACAACAGGCGGTTCCGGTTTTGGGCTGATGACAGTTCTCGTAGGTGTGGAACGCGGTTTCATTCCAAGAAAAGAAGCGGTTGAAAGATTAACCCATATTGCAGATTTTTTGGCAAAAGCCGACCGGCATCATGGCGCATGGAGTCACTGGATCAATGGTGAAACGGGCAGAACAGTTTCATTTGGAGAAAGAGATAATGGCGGCGATATTGTGGAAACTGCTTTTTTAACAGAAGGCCTTCTTACAGTCCGCGAATATTTTAAAAACGGAAACACAGAAGAAAAAGCACTCGCTCAGAAAATGGACAAGCTCTGGAAGGGAATTGAATGGAACTGGTACACCCAGGGCGGACAGAAAGTACTGTACTGGCACTGGTCACCAACAATCGGTTGGCAGATGAATCATCCGGTGCGCGGTTATGATGAAACATTAATCACTTACATATTGGCTGCATCGTCACCCACCTATCCAATTGATGCAGAAACCTATTACGAAGGTTTTGCAAGAGGTGGAAAGTATCTCACTGATAATACCAAATATGGCTTGCCGCTTTTTGTAAAGCACAACGGCGCAGAAGAATATGGTGGTCCGATGTTCTGGGCGCATTATTCATATCTCGGACTTGATCCGCGTGGCTTGTCCGACAGAAATGTGAAGAATTATTATGACCTGAACCGCAATCACGCACTCATTCAGTATAATTATGCATTGGAAAATCCAATGAAATGGAAAGGTTATGGCGCAGATTACTGGGGTTTCACGGCAAGTTACACAAGAAATAATGACGGCAGTGTCGGTTACAGTGCCCACAATCCGAAAGAAGACCGCGGCGTGGTGACTCCCACTGCGGCTTTAAGTAATTTTCCCTACACACCCGAAGAGTCAATGAAATTTCTTAAATTCATCTACTCAAAACCGGAATTCATTGGAAGTGCGGGTCCTTATGATGCCACTTCAGTGCATTACGGGAACTGGACGACGCCGAGATATCTCGCGATCGATCAGGGAACCATCGCGCCGATGATTGAGAATTACAGAACCGGAATGCTGTGGAAACTGTTTATGAACGCTCCGGAAATCAAGGCCGGACTTCAGAAGTTGGGTTTTCACACAAAACAGTATGGTTATTAGGAGCTTTTTCCCGCTCTTCGCTCCATACTCCTCAATTGCCGCTCCGCTTCGCTCTGCGGCACTTTCCGGGGTAACCGCTGCGATCGGGGCTAGGGTTTCGGTTATCAATAAAAAAGTATGAAAAAAATATTTTCTTTAGTTCTTTTAACCCTGTTTTCTGTGTCGGTTTCTGCACAGGAAATAAAAGCTGAATTCAGAAAAGAAGTAAAGGAACTTCAGCAGATTTCTTATGTTCTGGACTATCCTCAGAATGCAAAGGGAAATGTGCCGCTTATTGTTTTTCTTCACGGCTCCGGCGAGCGAGGAAACGATCTTGAAAAAGTAAAAGCTCACAGTCCGTTCACGTATAAAAATCTCATAAAGGAACCGGTGGCATTGCTGGCACCGCAGTGTCCTGAGAATCTTTGGTGGGATACGGAAGCAGTCTACAGTCTGATTCAGGAAATTCAGAAAAAATATAAAATAGACGCGTCCAGAATCTACCTTACCGGTCTTTCCATGGGCGGTTGGGGAACCTGGAAACTCGCGAACGAGCATCCGGAGATGTTTGCAGCTGTTGCGCCGGTTTGCGCACCGTCCGACCGCTGGATGAAAGCAACCGCAGACCGTTATAAAAATCTTCCGATAAAGATATTTCACGGAGGGAATGACGATATTGTTTCGCCTATGACTTCAATTGAAATGTATCAGACAATTAAAAAAGTAAATACGGATGTTACTTTGACCATTTATCCTGATGATAACCATAATTCCTGGGATTCCACCTATTCCGATCCGAAACTCTACGAATGGATGCTCTCCCAAAGAAAACAGCCACTAAAATCAAAATAAAACGATATGAAGAAGATAATATTAATAGCTGCAGCGGCTCTTTCCACTTCCTGTGCGGCACAGAAAAAAACGGTTTCAGCGAATAATTCTGCAACTGAAATGGTATCAAAATCAGTTCAGAGTTATCAGCCTGCAGATTATAAAACAAAAAGGAATGCCTTTGTAGACGCGCTTCTGGCAAAAATGACTTTGGACGAAAAAATTGGTCAGCTTAATCTGCCTACTTCCGGAGATTTTACCACCGGACAGGCCCAGAGTTCCAATATCGGACAGAAAATTGAGCAGGGCCTTGTCGGCGGACTGTTCAACATCAAAGGAGCCGAAAAAATCCGTGAAGTTCAGCGCGTTGCCGTTGAAAAATCACGTCTTAAAATCCCTTTGATTTTCGGTATGGATGTTATTCACGGTTACGAAAGTACATTTCCGATTCCGCTGGGATTGGCTGCAACGTGGGATATGAATCTTATTCAGCAGTCAGCCAGAATTGCCGCCAACGAAGCTTCTTCCGACGGTATCAACTGGACATTTTCACCTATGGTTGATATTTCCCGTGAGCCGCGTTGGGGAAGGGTTTCGGAAGGTTCCGGCGAAGATCCGTATTTAGGTTCTGAGATCGCAAAAGCAATGGTGTACGGTTATCAGGGGAAAAATCTTGCAGATAAAAACACCATTTTGGCCTGTGTAAAACATTATGCGCTCTACGGCGCACCGGAAGGCGGTTCCGATTACAATACCGTTGATATGAGCCACACCAGAATGTTCAACGAGTATTTTCCGCCATACAAAGCAGCGGTAGATGCAGGAGTTGCTTCCGTGATGGCTTCCTTTAACGAAGTGGACGGCATTCCGGCAACAGGAAACAAATGGCTGATGGATGATATTCTTCGTAAACAATGGGGTTTCGACGGTTTCATCGTGAGTGATTATACCGGAATCAATGAGATGATTGATCATGGAATGGGAGATTTGCAGCAGGTTTCTGCACTGGCAATGAATGCGGGAATTGATATGGATATGGTAGGCGAAGGTTTCCTTACCACACTTAAAAAATCTGTTGATGAAGGAAAAGTTTCGGAAGCGCAGATTACACAGGCCGCAAAGAGAATCCTTGAAGCAAAATATGATCTCGGACTTTTCGAAGATCCATACCGTTACGGAAGCGCAGAAGCTTCAAAAAAAGAAGTTTTCAGCCAGAAAAACCGTGATGCTGCAAGAAATATCGCTGCAAATTCAATGGTTTTGCTGAAAAATGAAAACAGTGTTTTACCATTGAAAAAAACAGGAACCATCGCTGTAATTGGCCCTTTGGTAAATAACGCAGTGAATATGCCCGGAACCTGGAGCGTTGCAACAAAACACAGCGCATCCATCACGTTGCTTGACGGAATCAGACAGGCCGTCGGAAATTCAGCAAAAGTGCTCACAGCAAAAGGTTCGAATGTTGAAGAAGACAAAAAACTAGAAGATATTTATGCGGCACACGGAAAAGTGGTGGACCGCGACAGCAGATCAAAGGAAGTCATGCTGAAAGAAGCTGTGGACATTGCAAAACAGGCCGATGTTGTCGTTCTGGCCATCGGGGAAAGTTCTGAAATGAGCGGTGAATCGAGCTCCAGAACCAATATCGATATTCCTGCGATCCAGGTTGAACTTTTAAATGAAATCAAAAAAACGGGAAAACCAATTGCAATGGTACTTTTTGCCGGTCGTGCGATGGAACTTACAAACGTAAAAGATACGCCGGACGCGATTTTGAATGCGTGGTTTCCGGGAACTGAAGCCGGAACGGCGATTTCTGATGTTCTTTTCGGGAAAGTTAATCCTTCTGCCAAATTGCCGATGACGTTCCCAAGAAGCGTAGGCCAGATTCCGGTTTATTATAACCATAAAAATACAGGCCGCCCGCTTAATCCTGAAAAAGTGGAAAAATGCGAGTATGAAAGATTCCGCTCCAATTATATGGATGAATGTAACACGCCGCTTTATCCGTTTGGTTACGGTTTGAGCTACACCAGGTTCACCTATTCGGATGTTGCTGTTTCTAATCCGAATCCTTCTGGAAATCAAACGATTACTGCAAGTGTTAACCTTACCAATTCCGGAAATTACGACGGTTCTGAGGTTGTTCAGCTGTATATCCGTGATTTGGTGGGAAGCAATACGCGTCCTGTGAAAGAACTTAAAGGTTTCCAGAAAGTATTCCTGAAAAAAGGCGAAACCAAAAAGATAACGTTCAGTATTTCACCCAACGATCTGAAATTCTATGATCATCAACTGAAATACGACTGGGAAGCCGGCGAATTCGATGTAATGATCGGTACAAACTCGTCAGATGTTAAAAAAGTACGCATCAACTGGAGCAAATAACGAAGTCAGATCATTATTGTTGAAAAAAGAACCGTTTCAGATTGCTGAGGCGGTTTTCTTTTGGGCGTTTCGTTAGCTCGGTAATTTTTTGACGCGGGCTGCGCCCGCGCCAAAAAATTCCTCACTCACGCCGGGCTTTCCGCTGCAATCTTTTCCCGAGGCTTTTCCCTTCCCAAAAAAGGATTTCCGCTGCAATCCCTAACGCAGAATACAAAAAAAATCAGAACAAAGAGAAAAACTTTCAATTTTCAACTTTCCATTCTCAATTTTTTATAGGCAGATTTTAATGCGAAAGCAATTAGAGCCAAGACCAAAACTTTCAATTTTCAACTTTCAATTCTCCATTTCGAAGAAAGATTTTATCGCCAAACGTAAATACAGCGGAGAAAAACTTTCAATTTTCAACTTTCCATTCTCAATTTTTTGAAGAAAGAGTTTACCGCCAAACACAAATAAAGCGCAGAGAAAAACTTTCAATTTTCAACTTTCAATTCTCAATTAATTACAGTATTTTTGTGCATCTAAAAAGTAAAAAAGAACGAATGAATTCCTACAAAAACCCGCTTGAAG
>JAEXBA010000071.1 GCA_023457935.1 Bacteroidota bacterium
CTTTGCGAGGTGCGGGCTACTGCAACCGAAAGTGGAGAGGAGGACGAAACTCTAGCAAAAACTTTTTCCATTTTTTAAAATTACGAAAAAACTAAAAAATGGAAAAGTTTTTTGCGGGTATTTTCTACAAATTTTCTGAGATTTCCTTCAACCCCGCATCTTGCAAAACCCATGTTATACGACGTTCTTCTTAGTAGTATATGATAATTTCGGCATACAAATAAGACTCTCGTCGTTCGATTTTGTTTATATATGCTTTAAATTCATTTTGTAATATTTCTTTTACTTCTGAAGTTTCATCGCGAGGAACATAACCGATTTTTCCATAAAGGTTTTCAACTTTTATTGCATCCATATCATATTTATTATTTGGTTCTTCATAAATCCAAACTTCATCATATATGATATTTGATTTTAATAATTTCACATATTTATCTTCTTGAAGTCCTTTAAGTTCAAAAATATATTTGTGTGGATATTTTTCTAATTCATCTTCAATAATTTTACGACTTTCAATACTCATATTCCATAAGTATATTTCTTTTGCGATATAATGATTTGCTATCTTTTCTCTAAACGCAGAATCAAGCAAAGGTGGAATCTTTTTGTCCAATAAAATTAATTTATCATAAACAGGTTTGATAACATTAGAATCATAGTGGTCTATGAACTCAATTACACTTTTAGGGCTTGAATTTTCAGGGTTTGGTACGTCAATTTCTGCTTCAAAAGAATTTTTAGAATTAGCAGTGTTATTAGTTTGAGGGCTTCCTGCAGTTAATGCAATGAATAGTAAGAAAATTACTATTAAAATAATCCAAATCATTTTATAAGTTCTTTAACATTATTATTTTTTCAAGCGATTTTGTGTCAAAACTACATATATAAATTACCGATTTTCCTTTTTCATTTTCTAATTCACTTGGACTGATATACAAACCGAAATCTAAAAATAATCTTTTTGAAATAACAGGGTATGAAATTTTCGGAAGTTCATTTTTTCCATTTAATTCATAATGGTTATTGAAATATTTTAACCAAGAAAGAATTCCAAGGAATTCATCGTCGGTAAAATCAAAATTTGTGTTATCGGTAACTGTAATATTTTCAGGAAGTCTTTTTTGTATTTCTTTTAATTGGTTATTTTTTGTCATATTTTGATAAGTTTCGATTTAATGGTGGTTTTATAGAATGTCGTATAACTCTCAAATATACGCAATTGGGAAACAACAACAACTACTTTAATAATTCGGAACTTTAGCAAAATATCCGTTTATAGTCATTTATTGTCGGATAATTGTTTAAAATTAATATACAGAATACGCAATGCTTTTTGTTACAGTTCGAGTGCATTAAAAACAATCAATTCCCTTTCGAAATTTAAGTCGTTTAAATATAGAAATGATCTGTTTACAAAGTAAATATCTCCCCTTCGTCCAAAGTATACAGGATAATACTTTCTCATATACTCAAAAAAAGCAATCAGAACTTCTTCTGTTATCATAAAATTGGCGCTGAGTCGCTGCTCAAATAAAAATCTCCAATCCTTTATTTTATGTAGTTTGCGTAAGAATTTACGTTTATATTTTCACCATCACCACAATGGGATATTAATTTAAAGAAAAAATCTTTTGTAACTCCTAATTTTATTAATGTCTTCAGATTCTTAATTTGTTCCTCTTCCATATATTTTTTTTAAATTGACTGGATATGTACTTCCAGTATTAATATTATGACATCATATTTTGCACGAATACAATTTGCTGTATTTAAATCACTAATTGACAAAATAAAGTGGAAAAATTTGGCTGTACTGCTAGCACTTTTTAAGACAAAGCCTTCCAATTCCTCGAAAGTAAGTCGGATTTACGAAATGAAGAAATTACATACGTAAGAAATATTATTGATATATCATCCCAAATACCCCAATTGTATTAATAAATTGTGCAATTTTTGTGCAAATAAAAATGAGTTACAAATACAATTTATGTAACTCATTGATAATCAGTGGAGAATACGGGATTCGAACCCGTGACCTTTTGACTGCCAGTCAAACGCGCTAGCCAACTGCGCCAATCCCCCTTTTGAGTTGCAATAATATTGATTTTTCTGCAAATATGAAATATTCAGACTAAATTCATTGAAATAGAATCGTGCGAAGCACTTTCCACTGCCTTTCCGTCTTTCAGAACGATCATCTGCGGACTCTGGTGCGTAACATCAAAAACCTCTGCAATTTTATTGGAAATATCGCGGTGAGCCAGCAGATCAAGAAAATAGAAATCAACACTGTCAACTTTATCATTCATTTGCCGTTCAAAATTTCTCAAAACTGTTTTACTGATGATACAGCGGGTAGAATGTTTAAAAATAACCGCTGTCCTTACGAAAGAACCATCGATGGCCCTTTCAAGGTCTTCTTCATTTTTAATTTCTGTCCAGTAGGAATTTCTGTTTTCTTCCTCCGATTTTCCAAACATGTTTCCGAAAAAACTCATAATTTAAACTGTTTTAAGTGATGATTTAAATGCTTATGTTCCAGGAATCCCCAATCTGAGACATTCATTTTACCAAATAACTCGTGTTTGTTCGGCAGATTCCCTTCGCAGTAGCAAACCCAATAGTTTTCCATTGTTTCAAGCAAACGGCTCCGGCATTCCTCAAAGCTGCAGTTTTCGCCAGAAAGCAAAACTTCGTAAGTGGGCATATTCGGTGGAATTCCGTTTCCTAAAAGCTTCATTTCATTTTTAGTAATGATACCTATTGTACGAACGATAAATCCTGTTTTTGGCAAAACGGTCTTCTTAAGCGGAATGTTCAGTACCAAACTGCAGTGATGAAGCATCTGCGCGGCATTCATTTTTCCCCATCTCGGCTGAGAATCGGCTCTGAGCTTTGCAAAACGGCTCTTGATTTCTTCAAAGTCAGCTTCATGATGCAGACTTTTCATTTACCAGCCTTTTTCCTTTTTCAGGTTTTCAATGTGCGCATAATGATGGTCGCAGTGCCATGCGTAAAAAGACAGACTTTCCAGTAAAGTTATTTTACGGTTCTGTTCCGGATGCTGAAAGGTACTCTCGAATTCTTTGTTCGTAAGCGATTTCAGCTCGTACACCCATCTTTTGTGCAGACCTTTCAGAATCTGCAGAGCCGGCTTGATTTCAATTGTAAAACTGTCCTGAAGTTCAGCCCACGCGGCTTCATCATAGGGTTTCACGGTAGGGTTATCTTCAGTTAAAGCAAGTTTGAACCTGATATAACTGTTCATATGGCTGTCCGCAATATGATTAACAAGCTGTCTGACCGTCCAGCCGCCTTCTCTGTACTGTGTGTCAAGCTGATCATCAGTCCAGTTTTCAACCAGGTTCCTCAGTCTGGCGGGAAAATCCTTCAGTGTCTTAATATGCTGATCTATTTCGATATCCGACACTTTTTCAGGTTGATCAAACTTACCGATAGGATATTTTTTTTCTTCTAAACTTTTCATAAAACTGGACGATTTGACATAAATAAAACTTTGGCTGATTTTTTGCGCAATGTTCCGTAAAATTAGTTCAATACGCACTTTGCTGATTACAGCATTTACAAATTTAGTTATATTTATATGAAAAAGGCCTTAATAATTGTTGATGTTCAGAATGATTTCTGTGAAGGTGGCGCACTAGCCGTACCTGGAGCAAATGAGATAATTCCCTACATTAACGAACTGATGAATGATAACCAGTATGACCAGATTGTTCTGACGCAGGACTGGCATCCGGCAGACCATAAGAGTTTCGCTTCTACCAACGGTAAGAAAGTTGGGGAAACAATCAGTCTGAACGGTGTTCCGCAGTTTATGTGGCCCGACCACTGTGTACAGGGAACAACCGGCGCTGAATTTCATCCGGATCTGGACCGTTCGAAAGTGACACACATTATTCAGAAAGGCACCAATGCCGAATTCGACAGTTACAGTGGGTTTCAGGACAACAACCATTTTATGAAGACCGGACTGGAAGATTTCCTTAAATACCACGATATTCAGTTGGTGGAAATTGTTGGACTTGCGATGGATTACTGTGTGAAATACACCTGTCTGGATGCTTCGAAGGCCGGATTTATAACCTGTCTTCATTTCAACGGAACAAAGGCCGTGAATGTAAAACCGGAAAACGGCCGTGACGCTATTTATCAGATGATTGAAAACGGCATTACAATTCTAGGATAAATAAAAAATTAAAAAGAAAGCGTTCATCCCTAGATGAACGCTTTTTTTATGTAAGATTTCCCGGCAGGAATACAACTCCCGTTTTACCGAAGTAATTAATCCTCGTACAGATGGCTTCTCTTGAAACCGGATAATACGGTGACCGCTTCAGTGCTTCCTCAAGCATCATCATGATTTCATCATTACACAATGCGGCAGACAAAACATACAGTACGCAGCGGTCTTCATTCACGAAATAATCGTTTTCCAGCTGAATTATAAAGTTCTTTGCTTTCTCCTTATTAGTATTGTAATAACCGTCGAATTCAATTCCCAGCTCACCTGCCCTTTCATGAATCTGATTGATACATGGGCGCAGATATTCTTCCAGGTTTCCATTGGCTTCACGGAAGTAAAACTCAAAATCCTCTGCGTAACCCAATATTTAAAGCATTTTCAGATTGTTCACCTCCAGTTCAGTTAGAATTCTCCAGTGTCCGCGCTTGATATTTTTCTTGGTTAACCCCGCAAACATCACACGGTCCAGTCCTTCGACTTCATAGCCAAGTCTTTGGAAAATCCTTCTGATAACGCGGTTCCAGCCAATATGAATCTCAATACCGATTTCGTTTTTCGGTTTACCTTCAATCCAGGAAATGCTGTCTACCTGTGCAACACCTTCTTCAAGACGAACGCCTTCAATGATGGCCTGCATATCTTCACCGGAAAGCTTTCTGTCGAGCGTAACATGGTATATTTTTTTAATATCAAAAGAAGGATGCGTAAGTTTTTTGGTAAGATGCCCGTCGTTGGTAAGCAAAATTACACCGGTTGTAGAACGGTCCAGTCTTCCTACCGGAAAAACGCGGTAAGGTGACGCATTGGCCACAAGATCCATCACGGTTTTTCTGGCTTTCTCATCTTTGGTTGTGGAAATATAGCCTTTTGGCTTGTTCAGAAGAACATAAACCGGCTTTTCCGGAGTAATGCTCGAACCATCGAAAATCACCCGGTCGGTCTTCTGCACCTGATAACCCATTTCTGTCACCACTTTACCGTTCACTTCCACTAAACCCTGACGGATAAACTCATCTGCCTCTCTCCTGCTGCAGATTCCGGAATTTGCAATGTATTTGTTAAGACGAATGGTATCTTTATGAATATCTTTTTCGATTTTCTCCAGACGGCGGCGCTGTACAAAGTTTTTCGCTCTGTCCTCATCCTTGTCTCCGAATTTTTTGAAAGGTTTCTTTCCGAATTTACCTTCCTTGTCATCGAATTTCTTGAAAGGTTTTTTGCCGGTATTCAGATTTCCGTCTCTGTACTTGTCGCGGGTATCAAAATTTCTGCCCGTCTTTCTTTCACCCGACTGTTCACCTTCCGCTCTTGGTTTCTGAATTCTTGGTCTTTTTGGTTTCCCGCTGTTCTGCTCTCTACTCATTATAATCTGAAAAAATTTCTGCAAAGATAGTAAATTGTACGGCGGAATCGGCTGATGTTTTGAATTTTAGAAATTTTTACCACTATCTGATATTAATAACATTTCCTGAACCCTTTTCATTAAATTTGTAAAAAAAATCAATGATAGTACCTCTGGACGGCCAATTTTCAGAACTGAATGAATTTCTTCAGCAGAACAGTTTTTCCAAAATATTCATTCTAACCGATGAAAATACACACGAACACTGCCTTCCGGTACTGCTTCCCAATCTTGAAACCGATTTGCCCATCGAAATTCTTGAAATAGAACCGGGCGAAGAAATGAAAACCATTGATACTGCCGTACAGCTCTGGGAAATCCTTTCCGAGTTTGAGGCCGACCGTAAATCGCTGCTGATGAATCTTGGCGGCGGTATGATTACCGATCTTGGCGGTTTCGTGGCCTCTACCTATAAAAGAGGTATACCTTTTATTAATATACCGACAAGTCTTCTTGGAATGTGCGACGCATCCATTGGTGGCAAAACCGGTATTGACCATCAGTTTCTGAAAAACATCGTAGGAACATTTGCCGAACCGCTTTCGGTTTTCCTCTTCCCTTTCTTTCTGAAAACTCTTCCTGAAAGAGAACTGCATAGCGGATTTGCTGAAATGCTTAAACACGGTCTGATTGCCGACCGCCGGCATTGGGAAGATCTTGTTTCTCTGCAGGAAATTACTGCGGAAAGTGTTGCTCCTTATATAATAACGTCAATGAAAATTAAGGAAAACATCGTGTCGCAGGATTTTAAAGAACAGAACATCCGCAAAACCCTGAATTTTGGACACACTTTCGGACATGCTTTCGAATCGCTGTTTCTTAAAACCGGAAACCCTGTAACTCACGGTGAAGCGGTAATTGCCGGCATGATCTGCGAAACGCAGTTGGCGAATCTGAACGGACTGTTATCAGCCGAAACAGCGGGAGCCATCAAAGAGGTTCTTACAAAACTGTATACCCAACTGGACATTTCGCAATTCAGTGTTGAAGAAATTACAGCTCTGATGATGAACGACAAGAAAAACAGCAGCGGAAATATCCGTTTTTCACTAATTACGGACATCGGAAACTGCATTTATGATTATCAGTCGAGTATTACAGACATCACCGACAGCTTAAAATCTTACAGAATTCCCACCTCTTAAAGTGACAGACTTAAGATTTTTTCAGTAAAAATGATTCATTTCTGTCATGTTTTACCAAAATTGTGTCACATACAAACGTTCAGTTATTAATTTATAATTATTCTAAATAATATTTTAGAATTAATCATAAACAACTGTATTTCAATCTTTTACATATAATCTAATTCTAATTAAACATTTGTTTTATTTTATTGCTTTTAACAAGTAAACCAATTTGGCAAAATATTTGTGATATCAATAATATCGAAACTGATAATTCTGAAAATTCACGTGGAAATTATGTAAGCAGGTTTTTTCGGTTTTGGCACAGTTTTGACAGAACGAAAAGAAGTAAAATTTAAAATTAGAAATTAAAATTTAAGATTATGAAAAAGTTATTTTTAGGTGCAGCAATCGCAATGAGTTCATTGACATTCGCACAACAGTTTGGTGTAAAGGCAGGTATGAACGTATCTTCAATGTCTAAAGATGAAGGTCTTAGCGACCAGGGATCAAAAATCGGTTTCAACGCAGGTGTATTCATGAATGCTCCAATCGCGGAAAACTTCAGCATCCAGCCAGAACTTTTGTTCTCTCAGTATGGTGAGAAGTATGATTATACAGTACCAGCTACTGTTGTTACGCCAGAAACAAGATATTCAGGTGCTACTCACCTAGACTATGTAACAGTACCAGTAATGTTTCAGTATAACGTAATTCCTAATCTTTATTTAGAAGCTGGTCCGGAATTCGGTTTGCTTATCAACGCAAAAGATAAGTACAAAAATGAAACTACAGGCGAAACGATCTCTGAATCAGGTGATTTCAAAGATGATTTAAATACTTTCAACTTCGGACTAGGTCTTGGTGCAGGTTATTATTTCACAGAAAACATCGGTCTTACAGCTAGATATGTTGCTGGTTTCACAGATATCGCAAAAGACAGACCTTCTGGAAGCGATGCAGTTAAAAACAATGTATTCCAAGTTGGTTTAGCATATAAATTCTAATCAGAATCATTATTTAACCTTATAAAAACGGGCTTCCAAAATTTGGGAGCCCGTTTTGCTTATGCTGAAATTAATAATTTCCCTACTGAAACAGCTCTACTTCTTCACCCTTTTCCACGGGATATTTTTCTGTAAAACATCCGAAACAGTGATTGGAACTACCCAAAATAACCTGCAGATTTTCAATGCTCAGAAATTCAAGAGAATCCACACCAAGATATTTCCGTAATTCTTCTGTCGTCATATTGGCTGAAATCAAATCATCTTTTGACGGCGTGTCAATTCCAAGAAAACACGGCGCAATAATTGGCGGAGAAACACTTCTGAAGTGAATTTCCTTTACGCCTGCATCTTTCAGAATCTTTACCAGACGTTTGGAAGTGGTTCCGCGCACAATGGAATCATCAATAATCACTACCCTTTTTCCTTTTATTTCGCTGATGATTGGGTTCAGTTTCAGATTCACGATTCTTTCACGCATTTCCTGTGTAGGTACAATGAACGACCTTCCGATATACCGGTTTTTTATGAGAACCGGACGGAAAGGAATTCCCGAAACCTTCGAGAAGCCAATGGCAGCCGGAACTCCGGAATCCGGAACACCAATCACGATATCTGCATCAACAGGCGCCTGTTCCCAGATTTTCTCACCGGACCGCTCACGCACTTCATGCACATTGATGCCTTCCATGGTTGAATCCGGACGGGCAAAATAAATATATTCGAATGCGCAGATTCTTCGCTCACAGTCTTCTTTCACCATGAAGCTTTTCAGTCCTTTTTCATTATCGCTGGTATAAACGATTTCTCCCGGCAGAATATCGCGTACATACTGCGCACCGACAGCATCCAAAGCAGCTGATTCCGATGCAGCAACATAGGTTTTCTCGTCAATAGCGCCCAAAACCAATGGACGGATACCGTGAAAATCACGGAACGCAAAGAATTTGTTCCGCGTAACGCCCACAACCGAATATGCGCCTTCAATTTTCTCCATGGTTGCTTTAATGGCACCACGAAGTCCCAAATCAAGATTTTTCTGAATCAACCGAAGGATCACTTCAGAATCAGAAGTTGCTTTAAAAACAACGCCTTCGCTTTCCAGTTCTTTCTTAAGCTGTTTTGCATTGGTAAGGTTTCCGTTGTGAGCAATGGAAAGAATGATCTGATCGTATTCGTTCTTTGCAAAAAACGGCTGGAAATTATACTTCTTCTTATCGCCTGCCGTGGTATACCGCGTATGGCCGATTACGGCATTTCCCATAAAAGTATCCGGCTCTTTGATTTCCTTGTAGACATCCAGAACCAGACCTTCATCTTTAATATTGAAGATTTTACCGTTTCCGGCAACCGAAATTCCGCACGCTTCCTGCCCGCGGTGCTGAAGCGCAAACAGCCCGAACTGCGACAATGAAAACGTATCCTGATCGTTCTCGGAATAGAGCCCGAAAATTCCGCATTCTTCAGAAGGAGCGTCCAGTTTTTCCTCTTCCTTTGTCCGGAAAAGGTTTCGTCCGTACGTACGTTCCTGAAACTGCTGCAGGTAATTTTCCCTTGCTTTTTCTAAATTTTTCATTTTTATTGTTCTCGGAAAAACTTATTTATTCAAAAGTTTCTTCAACCGTTCGTAAATTTCAACATAAGCTTCGGTAACTTCACCCAAATCTCTTCGGAAACGGTCTTTATCCAGTTTTTTCATTGTATCCTTATCCCATAAACGGCAGGTATCCGGAGAAATTTCATCGGCCAGAACAATTTTTCCGTCGGAAGTTTTGCCCAGTTCAATTTTAAAATCCACCAGAATAATATTCATCTGATCAAAAAGATCAATAAGTATGTTGTTGATTTTATCGGTAAGCGCATACATTTCATCAAGGTCTTCTCTGGTTGCAGCTCCGAGGAAAATCGCGTGATAATCGTTAATCAGCGGATCGCCCAGCTCGTCTTTCTTATAACAGATATCGAAAATGGTAACCGGAGATTTAATTCCCTCTTCCACTCCAAGACGCTGCGCCATGCTTCCTGCAGAATAGTTTCTTACCACCATTTCCAGCGGAATAATATCCACTTTCTTCACAAGCTGCTCTCTTTCATCAATTTTCTTAATGAAATGTGTTGGTATTCCTTTATCATTCAGATATTCAAAAATCAGTGTAGTAATGGCATTGTTCATCTCACCTTTAAGATCTACCTGGCCTTTTTTCTGTGCGTTGAAGGCAGTAGCATCATCCTTAAAACGTACCACAACCTCATCCGGATTGGATGTTTCGAACACCTGTTTTGCTTTTCCTTCGTAAAGCATTGCTCCTTTCTGACTCATTTTACTTTTTATTTTTTTGCTTTATTTCTATAATAATTTAACGAGAATTCCGACCAGAACTGCCGTTCCGAAGCTCAGCAGTGTCCCGATCATGATATATTCTGTAAGTTTTCTCTGTTTTGCTTCTGCAAGATCACTGAAGCGGAAAATTGATTTTGCGGCAATCAGAAACCCAACACCTTCCCAATGGTTCACGACGATAAAAACGAAAACCAGCAAGCGCTCAAGAATGCCGATGTATTTTCCTGCGTTGGTTAAGGATTCCGTCTGCATTTTGCTGTGATCTACAGTAACCGGCGTCCATGCGGAAAGCAGTATTTTTATGAAGATTGAAACCGGTGTCGTGAGGAAAAGTGCCGCTGTAAACAGTGTAAGAAATTCCGTACTGCTGAAATAGGTAAAGTTGAGCTCCCCTACATACAGTGAAATCCCCAGAATAACCAGAATATGCATGGCCTGATCTGCAAAAAACCAGATCCGGCGCGTTTTTGTCTTCTGAAAATGAAGTTTAGCCGCATCAATTAAAAAATGGCTGATTCCCACCAATACTGCAATCCACCAAAGGCTAACATCCCACAAAAGGACAAAACTTAAAATGGTATGAAGAAGAATGTGGAAGTAAAGATATTTGCTTTTTGTTTTTTGCCGCTCTTTGTCTGCAACCCATGAATTTGGCTGTAAGATAAAATCTCCGATGATATGTGCCAGTATGAGTATAGTAAGAATCATTTTACAGCTGCGAGATTTTTTTACGGAAATACCGTTCGGTTTCCAGGATGAGATCGTAGTTCGCGCGTTTGAGGCGCTGGCTGACGGAAGACTGTGAAATGTTGAGTTGCTGCGCTGCCTGTTCCTGGTTGAGCGATTGATCCTGAATCAGCAAATGAATAATTTCTGCTGAAACGGCAGACCAATTGTCAAAATCCAGCGAAACCCATTTGAAAAGCGTATTCAGGTCCAAATCCACATTATCGTTGGGTGTTTTAATGGCGAGCGTTCTTCCTTCTGCCTTTATATCGTTAAGCAGCCGGCCCGAGTTTACGTAAGCCGAACCGTTGGATTCCGTTATTTTTTCGGAGGTGAACACTTCGTTTCCTATTCCTACTGCAATTCTTACATCAAGATTTTCAAAGGTTTTCACCAGGGATTTTATCGAAATTACTTTCCAGAACACCTCATCTACCTTGCATTTGTACTGAAACTCATCACCGCGGTAGATTTCCCACTGCGCAGGACTTTCTGCCCAGCCTGCAAGCAGGTTTTTCAGTTTCTGCAGCCAAAGCTCAGTATCGCTTTGCTGAGAATTGACAATATCTCCGGTAATTACTGCAATCATCCTGCAAATATAAGCAAATACACTTATTTTCCAAAATTATAAGTATATCTGCTTATTTTTAAAGATTATAAGTTAAAAAGCTTATAAATTTAAAATATAAGTTAAATAGCTTATATTTTTATTTCTTGATAAAGCGAAGAACTTTACTGTCGATTTTCAGCATATAGACACCTGATTTCAGAGCGGAAACATCCACAGCATTATCTGTTCTGAATGGATTGTCTTTACTGAACATCAGTCTGCCAGACATATCAAACACCTGAACAGTTTTAACTTTGGTAATGTCTTTTCCATCCACGAAAAGCTCAGGTCCGGAAACAGGATTCGGATAAATCACAATTTTATTATCGGCATAGATAACATCAGCAGAACCAAGTGTACCCAGATTATTACAGTAATTGGAACCGTACACCTGCCATTCACCCAAATCAAAAGTTGCAGTAGGCTGTGTTACAGACGGAAGACGGTACAACGACTGGTTTCCCAAAGAATTATCGGTATCTTTCACACCAATGGCATCTACCGTATTGTTTCCCGTATAGGTAAGTTCCACATAATTGTATCCGCTGAAAGTTAAGGGTGCAGAAGCCGTAACAAACCGAGCCTGTGCATTGGTATAACAGCTGAATGAAGCATTGGGATTCAGCACTACGAATGTTTCTCCCGGCGCTGCTTTACCTTCAAGCTGATATCCTTCATCAAAATAATAATTCGGGCCCGCACTGTTATAGAACTGAATACCCAGACTGTAATTGTTCAGATTAACTTCGTGCCCGGTATTGTTGGTAATTTCAATGGCTTTATTGTTGCCGGTTCCTTCAAGATACTTTGTAATCATGAGATCTTTTGCAAAACCGTCCGAGGCCAGTGTAACAGCGTTCACTGTATTGCTTTGGGCAGATTCCAGATAACCTTTATCATACGCCTTAACAGTGAAACTGTATGTTGTGGAAGGCGTAAGCCGGTCAATAGAAATTGAAGTTGATTTCGTACGCGCAACCGGTGTAGCGGAACCATCCATGTAAATATTATAACCCAAAACATCAGCTTCAGGACTGGCAGTCCAGCTGAGGTTCACAAAATGTGCATTCTGCTGCGCAACCGTTAAGTTGGCAGGCACTGAAGGCGGAACCGCATCCGGAGTTTCAGACCAGATTAAATCTACCCACTGCATATTGTCGATAAAAGGATTTCTGTTTTTCTGAATGGCAAAAACAGTATTGTTACGGTCGATTTCCTTCTGCGAAACCGGATCCAGCGTATTCCACTGTTTCAGCATATTGATATAAGCCGCGTCCAAAGCTCTTTCCGCAGTACCATCCAAAGGAGAACGGTCATTAGCAGGAATCTGATTGGTATTACTGTTAGCATACTGCTCATACCTGAATGAAGGCAGCTTGGCTTCGTACCTTGTTACAAAATACAGTATTGATCTGGCAATATCACCCTTAAACTCATCGATGGGTTCGTAAACCCTTCCCGTGTAGGCATACCCAGGCGTAAGATCGTTCGCAATCTGAGAAGTATTACTAAATGTATAATGTACTGTTGAGCCCGCAATTCCGTATGGATAATTACCTCTTCTCTGGTTGATGTACCCATCCGTAGGAATCACAAAATGCAAATCCGAATACATTGGGTAATAACTGTAAAAAGTGTTCTGAGGAACAATATGCTCGCGGTTGTACACCGCTCCTTCCGCAGTGGCTGCTCCTACAATCTGCGTCGTGTTATATTCATAGGAATCTGCACCGCCGGGAATTTCAGAATACATATCAAGTAAAATATAATTTCCTCCGGTTGGATTGGTTGCCGGCGTATGGTCATAATAAACATCAATATCCGTCTGCTTATAATAGTCTGGAAGATCACCGTAATGCCAGTTGTAATTATTGGCCGAAATAATTTCGTAAACTTTAGATTTCAATGCGTATCCGGAAAGCCCTGCAGTACCGTCATAATAACCCGCAGGTGCCTGAGAGAAAGCCAAAAACGGTAAAAACAAAGCAGAAAATATAAGTTTTTTCATAAGGTATTCATTCTGTTTCAGGTGGCTAAAATACTGAAATTTCATCGGTTATCTGTCCATTATTATGTTAAAAAATAATAAATAAACAGAGTGGTAAAAAATTGTAATTCAAACCATTATGTATAGAAAGGTACTAGCAGCCAAACCCTGAAAATATATTTTCGTAATCCTCTCATTTTGCCTATATTTACGCCAAATATTTACTATGACTCACGACATTAAGATGATTGCCGAAACGGCACGCGAATTCGCAGAAAAAAATATCCGTCCTAACATTATGGAGTGGGATGAAAGCCAGCATTTTCCTGTTGATCTTTTCCATCAGCTGGGCGAAATGGGTTTCATGGGTATCGTTATCCCTGAACAGTACGGCGGCTCCGGATTAGGTTATCATGAATATGTTACGATTCTTGACGAAATTTCGCAGGTTGATCCTTCCATCGGGCTTTCAGTGGCAGCCCACAACTCACTTTGCACCAACCATATTTATGAATTCGGAAACGAAGAACAGAGAATGAAGTGGCTTCCGCAGCTTGCAAGCGGAAAAGTAATCGGCGCATGGGGACTTACTGAACACAATACAGGATCCGACTCCGGAGGAATGTCCACCACCGCTGTAAAAGATGGTGATGAATGGATTATAAACGGAGCCAAAAATTTTATTACACACGCCATTTCCGGCGACATTGCTGTGGTGATGACCAGAACCGGTGAGAAAGGCGCCAAAAACAACTCTACTGCTTTCGTTCTTGAAAAAGGAATGCAGGGATTCTCTTCCGGGAAAAAGGAAAACAAACTCGGCATGAGAGCTTCTGAAACTGCAGAACTGATTTTCGACAATGTAAGAGTTCCGGATTCTCACCGTTTGGGTGAAGTGGGCGAAGGTTTTAAACAGGCCATGAAAATTCTGGACGGCGGAAGAATATCGATTGCCGCTCTTTCACTGGGTACTGCACGCGGCGCCTATAAAGCAGCTTTAAAATATGCTAAAGAAAGACAGCAGTTCGGAAGACCGATTGCGGAATTCCAGGCGATCAACTTTATGCTGGCAGATATGGCAACCGAAATTGATGCTGCAGAATTACTGATTCAGCGCGCTTCAACACTTAAAAACGCCAAAGAGAAAATGACAAGAGAAGGCGCAATGGCAAAACTTTACGCTTCTGAAGCGTGCGTAAGAATTTCCAACAACGCTGTACAGATTTTTGGCGGATACGGCTATACAAAGGACTTCCCGGCAGAAAAATTCTACAGGGATTCGAAGCTTTGTACCATCGGCGAAGGAACTTCTGAAATCCAGAGACTGGTAATCGGAAGAGATATTACCAAATAATCAGAAAAAAAAGTAATTTTCAGAATTGATAAAAAAGCGGTCGTTTTCGGCCGCTTTTTTTTATTGTAAACAAAAAAGCGATTTATTTTTTGAAAAATTAATATTTTTTTACTCATAGCAATTATGTAATATATAATGATTATACAAAATAGATAAAAATTTAATAGCTGTACCGCTTTTTTCATTGGAATTTTTATATACATTTGATCTTTCATTAAATAATTAACAAAACAAACAATTGTAAGCTATGAAGAAAAAAGTACTTTCACTTGCATTATTGGCATCTGTGAACTTCGTATTTGCTCAGACGGAAAATTTATGGTCCGTTACTTCCCGACAGTCCGGAAAAGAAGTTGTTGAAAACAAAAAGAGCATCAGTTCTCCCCGGTTGTATCAACT
Source organism: Bacteroidota bacterium (assembly GCA_023457935.1). Classification (GTDB taxonomy): domain Bacteria; phylum Bacteroidota; class Bacteroidia; order Flavobacteriales; family Weeksellaceae; genus JAEXBA01. The sequence continues at coordinate 15,221 of JAEXBA010000071.1, forward strand.
GGATATCGACGGACTGAAATCTGTTCTGAGGAAAGCTCCCAGGAATATAGCTTACGGTGAAAAATCCGAAACCATCATCTCTTTTCCTACGACTGAAGGAAAATTTGAAAATTTTAAGATCTCTGAAAATTCAAACTTCGATCCAACTCTGGCAGCAAGATATCCGGACATTAAATCCTACATCGGTCAGTCTCTGGAAAACCCTGAGAACACAATTTATTTCAGTGTTTCTTCGCTCGGACTTTCATCCATGGAAATCTACGGTGACCGTTCTGCAGTTTTCATTGAACCTTTTACTGCAGATGCATCCACTTATGTGGTTTACAAAAAATCTGATAAAAAAGACGACCTCAGCAAATTTGAATGTACCGTTCTTGATGTGGCACAGAAAGGCACTTCTTTAAGTGCGTCTGCAGCAAGACCAAATGCCGATGATGCTAAACTTCGTACTTTCAGACTTGCCCTTTCCGTAACAGGTGAATATACTGCCTACTTCGGCGGAACCAAAGCACAGGCTATGGCTGCGATGAATGCTACCATGACCCGCGTAAATGCAGTTTTTGAAAAGGATTTTGCAGCCAGAATGGTTCTTGTTGCCAATAATGATGCAGTAATCTATACCAACGCTTCCACCGATCCTTATTCTGCAGCTTCATCGATGAGCAACTGGAATTCCCAGCTGCAGAGCACACTTACTTCCGTTATTGGTGACGCCAACTACGATGTTGGGCATCTTTTCGGAGCTACCGGCGGCGGCGGTAACGCAGGATGTATAGGATGTATCTGCTCCAGCGGAAAAGGCAGCGGATACACTTCCCCGGCAGACGGAATTCCGGCAGGAGACAATTTCGATATTGATTATGTTGCCCATGAACTTGGTCACCAGTTTGGCGGAAACCACACCTTCTCTATGAGCAATGAAGGCACAGGCGCCAATATGGAACCAGGCTCAGGATCAACCATCATGGGTTATGCAGGTATTACATCACAGGATATTCAGCCGCATTCAGATTCGTTCTTCCATGCAATCTCCATTCAGCAGGTTACAAACAACATCAAAGCGAAAACCTGTCCGACTGCAACCGCTACGGGAAATTCAATTCCAACCGCTAACGCAGGTCTTGACTATACGATTCCGAAAGGAACTCCGTTTATGCTTACCGGAACTGCTTCCGACGCAAACGGAGACACTTTAACTTACATTTGGGAACAGATGGATGTAGCTTCAAGTTCTCAAACCGGAGCAAGTTCTGCGGCAACCGCTACAAAGTCTTCAGGCCCTACTTTCAGATCGTGGGCTCCTACTTCTTCGCCTGTACGTTATTTCCCAAGAATGCAGTCGGTGCTTTCCGGAGCAACTACAACTTCAGGTTCAGAAATCACCGTTGAAGCGCTTTCAAACGTCGCAAGATCACTTAATTTCAGATTCACCGTTCGCGACAACAGAGCCGGAGGATCAGGAAACAACTCCGACGACGTTTTGGTAACCGTGAACGGCACAGCCGGACCTTTCAGTGTTTCTTCACAAAACTCAGCTACGTCCGTTTCGGGAGGTTCTTCACAAACGGTTACCTGGAATGTTGCAGGAACAACAGCTAACGGCGTAAATGCAGCCAATGTGGATATCTTATGGTCAACCGACAGCGGTAATACATGGACAACTTTGCTTGCGGCCACTCCAAACGACGGTTCACAGGCCGTAACCATTCCAAATTCATCCACTTCAACCGGAAGAATTATGGTAAAAGGTACCAACCATATTTTCTTCGATGTTAACAACGCGAATATTACTGTAACAGCCGGAACTTCCGACACTGTTGCTCCATCGGCTCCTACACTTTCTGGATCAGGAACTACGCAGTCTTCCACTACTCTTTCCTGGAGCGGTGCAACAGACAATGTTGGCGTAACAGGTTATGATGTTTACCGTAATTCAACATTAATTGGCTCTACTGCATCAACCACTTATAATGTAACCGGACTTTCCGCTTCAACTACTTACACGTTCTACGTAAAAGCGAAAGACGCTGCCGGGAATGTTTCCGCCAACAGCAATACGGTGAGCGTTACGACACTGGCTCCGGCTGCAGATACAACTGCACCGTCAGCTCCAACGCTTACCGCTTCAGGCACCACCACTTCATCCACCAGTTTAAGCTGGAGCGGCGCAACTGATAATGTTGGAGTTACCGGTTATGAAGTGTACCAGAATGCTGCCTTAATCGGAAGTACCGCTTCTACTTCTTATAATGTTACCGGTCTAACGCCTTCCACAACATATTCGTATACTGTAAAGGCAAAAGATGCGGCCGGAAATATTTCTGCAAGCAGCAATACGGTGAACGTAACCACACTTTCAAATTCTGTAACGTACTGTACGGCAGGCGCAACCAACACCAATGATGAAAGAATCCAGAAGGTAACATTCAATACCATTAACAATTCCTCAACAGGAACCGCAGGTTACGAAGATTTTACTTCTGTTTCCACAACTGTAACAAAAGGAAGCGCTTACACCATCTCAATTACACCGTACTGGACTTCCACAAAATACAAAGAAGCTTATGCGGTTTATATTGATCTGAACGGCGACGGCGATTTTGCAGATTCAGGCGAGCGCGTTTGGACAAAATCGGGTTCCACTACTTCACCGGTAACCGGAAGTATCACCATTCCGACTTCTGCAACTGCAGGTTCCACGAGAATGAGAGTAATGATGAAATACAGCTCACTTCCAACTTCATCATGCGGAAACTATACTTACGGACAGGTTGAAGACTACTCGCTGAACATTGCCAATTCAGGAAGAGTAACAGATGAACCAAAAGCAGCTGCTTCTGAAATTAAAGTTTATCCAAATCCGGCAAAAGATGTTCTGAATATTGCCGGCGCAGCAAACACCCAATTCACCATTTTTGAAATGGGCGGAAAAGCAGTGATGAGCGGAAAACTTTCAGATGGAAAAGTGAATGTCAGCAGCCTTACAAAAGGTGTTTACATGATTCAGGTTGGCAAATCTTCCGCACGTTTTATCAAAAATTAAGTTTAACCTTTAAAATAAAAAAGACCGTCTCACTGAGGCGGTTTTTTGTTTTCAGCCATCTTCTCACAACCCAAAAATTTTTATATTTGCTTAAATTAATTTTAATGGAAAAGATAGATTCACTGAATCAGGTTGCGGAATTTCACAAAACTTTTAACGCCCCAATTTTAGATACACCTCAGATACCTTCTCAGCAAAGATGCGACCTCAGAGTTGCGCTTCTTCAGGAAGAACTGAATGAACTGAAACAGGCCATTGCAGACAACGATATTGTAGAAATTGCTGACGCTTTATGCGATTTGCAGTATGTTTTGAGCGGTGCAGTACTAGAATTCGGACTTGGCAATAAATTTGTTGAACTTTTCAATGAGGTGCAGCGGTCCAATATGTCGAAGGCGTGTAACGATGAAATTCAGGCACAGGAAACAGTAGATTTCTACAAAGAGAAAGGCCAGGAGAGTTTTTATGAAAAATCCGGCGAAAAGTTTAATGTTCACCGTAAAGACGACCACAAAGTTCTGAAGAACAAATACTACTCTCCCGCTGACCTGAAAACCATTATTGAAAATTAAAAATGAAAAAAATTATTTATACCCTTTCGCTTGTAACTGTTATTTTGGGCGGACTGCAGTCCTGTAATGCCCAGAAAGTCGTCATCAACCGCGAAGTTACAACAGAGCAGGACGGAAAAATGCTTCTGGGAACACAAAGCAAAGACCAGCTTACCAAAGCTCCTTACAGCGACTGGTACAACAGCGAATACGAATCCTATGCTTTGGACGAAAAATCCATGGCAGAACTGAAAAAAGAAAAACTTAATTCCTACGCCCTTACCATCTTTCTTGGAACATGGTGTGGAGACAGCCACCGTGAAGTTCCCCGCCTGATGAAAATTCTGGAAGAACTGGATTACCCGGAAAATAAACTGACGCTGATTGCCGTCAACCGAAAAAAGGAATCTCCAAGCGGCGAAGAAGGAAAATTCAACATCCAGAGAGTGCCAACCATTATTGTAAGCAAATACGGAAAAGAACTCGGCAGAATCATCGAATTCCCGAAATCCGGCTGGCTCGAAAGAGATCTTCTTGAAATCATCAGAAAAGACAACACCACTTCCTTTAAAGAAATCTTTAAAAAAGACTGATTTTGATTAACGACAAAAGAATATGGCCTTTTTTGGCAGGAGCCGCGGTAATGCTTCTGCTTTTCCTGATGTTCAGACGGTGTACCACAGTTTCTGAGCAGAAAACAGACAATGATTACTACGTGCTCACCAACCAGATTACCAAAATGAACAAAATGGTAGTGATGGAACAGGATTTTTCTACACTTCAGAAAACTAAGGTTACGCACGAAATTCTCGGAAATCAGGTTTCAGAAAACGAAATTGTAACTTTTACCAAAACAAACGCTCAGGTCTCCTACGACCTGAATAAAATGAAAATTGATGTGGATTCTGTGAACCGCAGACTGTTAATACGCGAACTTCCGGAACCTCAGGTTAAAATCACATCAAGCCCGGAAATACAGTCGGTGAACGATTCTTTCTTTAACCGCATCGATGAAGCACAGATTAAAAAAGTAACTGAAAGCGCAAAATCAGACGCCCTGAGCAAAGTGGATCAGAAAAAACTCCGCGGCGAAGGCAGAAAACAGCTGATGCAGAACCTCAACAATATTTTTGTTCTGGCCAAAGCGCTGAATTACGAAATTATCGATGAAACGCATACACTTGACCTTTCTGACCTTTCAAAATTATAGAAACAAGCTGTAGAATTCTGTAATTTTTTTCATCTCAGTTTCTGCAACTTTACATCTATAAATATAAATTGCACACAATGGAAGATCATAAAAAAGACCGCAAGACCGAGAAAGCGGAAGTAAAGAAGCAGAACCAGGATTTTCCCAATATTCCGGCTTCTTCCGAACGCGTAAATTCCGGGAAAGAAATTAAAAAAGAAGTGAAACAGACTTCCCGACTGCATAACGACGGAAAAACTGACAACACTGAAAAAAACCAGTAAAACAACCCTTCCAAATATCGAATCCGGCTCAGACCGGATTTTTTGCATTCAGGATGGCCAAAAAAACTCATATTTGCCGCAAATTCATTACTTTTGCATCTTATAAAATTTTGTAGTCAGATAATGGTAAAAATCACACTTCCCGACGGAAGCATCAAGGAGTTTGAAGGTGTTGTAACACCTATGGATGTAGCAAAATCAATCAGCGAAGGTTTGGCAAGAAACACGATTTCCGCAATTGTAGACGGAAAGCAGGTGGAAGTCACGACCGAAATTGACAGCGATGCAGCAGTTCAGCTTCTGACGTGGAATGATGATATGGGCAAGAAAGCTTTCTGGCACTCTTCTGCTCACCTTCTGGCTCAGGCAATTATGGAGTTTTATCCGGAAGCTAAGCTCACAATCGGGCCAGCCATAGAAAACGGATTCTATTATGATGTGGATTTTGGTGATGAATCTTTGAGTGAAAAAGATTTCGAGAAAATCGAAAAGAAAATGCTCGAAAACGCCAGAAAGGACTCCACTTTCAATCTATACGCAGTTTCCAAGGCTGATGCTTTGAAAGAATATGAAGGCAACCCGTTCAAAACTGAGCTTATTTCCAATCTTGAAGACGGTGAAATTACTTTCTGCTCGCACGATAACTTCACAGATCTTTGTCGTGGTGGCCATATTCCGTCAACAGGAATTGTAAAAGCAGTAAAAGTACTGAACGCAGCCGGAGCTTACTGGAGAGGCGACGAAAAGAATCCTCAGCTTACAAGAGTTTACGGAATATCTTTCCCAAAACAGAAAGAACTTACCGAATATCTTGAACGCCTGGAAGAAGCAAAACGCCGCGACCACCGTAAATTAGGTAAAGAACTCGGTATTTTTGCTTTCTCTGAAAAAGTTGGCGCAGGTTTACCGTTATGGTTACCAAAAGGAACTGCGCTGAGAAAAAAACTGGAAAATTTTCTTTCTGATGCTCAGAAAAAAGGCGGTTACGAATTTGTAATGACGCCGCACATCGGAAATGTAGAACTTTATAAAACTTCCGGACACTTCCAGAAATATGGAGCCGATTCTTTTCAGACGATTAAAACACCGAACGAAGGTGAAGAATTCATGCTGAAACCGATGAACTGCCCGCATCACTGCGAGATTTATAAAGTCGGACAATGGTCGTACAGAGATTTACCGAAACGTTTTGCAGAATTCGGAACCGTTTACAGATACGAACAGTCGGGAGAACTTCACGGTTTAACAAGAGTTCGCGGATTTACGCAGGACGACGCTCACCTTTTCTGTACACCTGATCAGCTTTTGGTAGAATTCGAAGGCGTAATTGATCTCGTAATGTACGTTTTCAAAAATTTAGGTTTTGAAGATTTTGTCACTCAGGTATCACTTCGCGATCCGGAAAACAAGGAAAAATACATCGGTTCTGATGAAAACTGGGAAAAGGCAGAGAATGCCATTATACAGGCAGCGGCCAATAAAGGACTGAAAACTGTTGTGGAATATGGTGAAGCGGCATTTTACGGCCCGAAACTTGATTTCATGGTGAAAGACGCTCTTGGAAGAAAATGGCAGTTGGGAACTATTCAGGTTGATTATAACTTACCCGAAAGATTCGATCTTCATTATATCGGAAGCGACAACGAAAAACACCGTCCTGTGATGATTCACCGTGCGCCGTTCGGCTCAATGGAACGTTTCATTGCCATTTTACTTGAAAATACCGCCGGAGATTTTCCGCTTTGGCTGAGTCCGGAACAGTTCATTATTCTGCCCATCAGTGAAAAATACGTTGATTATGCGAAAAAAGTTTCACAATTGTTGGAAAATAACGAAATTAGCGGCCTGATTGACGACCGGAATGAAAAGACCGGTAAGAAAATCCGCGATGCCGAACTGAAAAAGATTCCGTTTATGATTGTGGTAGGCGAAAATGAAGAACAGAACGGAACTGTTTCTGTAAGAAGACGTGGCGAAGGAGATCTTGGAGTAATGAGTACTGAAGATTTTATCTCTTATTTCAAGAAAGAAGCTGCAACCGGATTTGAGTTCGGAGCGTAACAGAATAAATTTAATTTAAAAACATAATACAATAGCACAGAGATTTAACAACAGAGGCCCAAGACGTCCTATTCAGAAAGAGGACGCACATCAGATCAACGAAAAAATCCGCGCAAAGGAAGTTCGTTTGGTGGGCGACAATGTGGAACCGGGCGTTTATCCGTTAGCAAAGGCACAGCAGATTGCAAAAGATCAGGAACTTGATCTTGTGGTAATTTCTGATAAGGCGGAACCTTATATCGCAAGAGTTCTGGACTATAAGAAATTTCTTTACGAACAGAAGAAAAAGCAGAAAGAACTTAAAGCCAAGCAGGTAAAAGTTGTGGTTAAGGAAATCCGTTTCGGACCTCAGACCGATGATCACGATTACGAATTCAAGAAAAAACATGCTGAAAAGTTTCTTGAGGAAGGTTCCAAACTGAAAACCTATGTTTTCTTCAAAGGCCGTTCAATCGTCTTTAAGGATCAGGGTGAAATTCTTTTGCTGAGACTTGCACAGGAACTGGAACATGTTGGCAAAGTAGACCAGCTTCCAAAACTTGAAGGAAAAAGAATGATTATGATGATGAGCCCGAAAAAGCCGGCGAAATAAAGCTTACTATATTGTGAAATTTTCTGAATTTCTCAAAAAAGATAGAGATAATCTGTTAATTCGGGTTATCTCATTTTTTTGGATTCTTTCCAAGTTATGGATTCAAAACGCATGGCTTCCCAGCAGAACCACTCCCACTGTTCCATTAATACCGGACATTGGAAATGCAGGGGATTTAATATTGGTTTCAAATATTATTTCAATCAGTCTTCTGTTTTTTTTAATGTTCAATGTAAAAAGATGGGCAGTTTTATTCGTCATTTTATGTGAATTCATCAGCATAATTTGCGACTACCTTTTTTTACAGCCCTGGGAATATATTTACCTTGTTATCTTTTTTGTCCATTACGTTTATTGGAGTAATACGTATAAAAGAAATTTTATCATTCAGCTGTTTATAGCGTCTGTCTATATCTTCAGTGGCCTGCACAAGCTTGACCGTATTTTTCTCACCACAGTGTGGAACCGCATTTTTCTGAATGAATATTTTGGAATTGCTCAGGAAACAGTTTTGCAGTACAAACTTTTTTTTCTGGGCCTGATTATACCTTTCATTGAGATTGCCATCGGAATATTTTTTCTGATTTCAAAATTTTCCAGAACTGCGGGTTATTTTATTGTTATAACCCATGTTGTAATCCTACTGATGGTTGATCCTTTAGGATTAAAAGCCAATTCCGTCATTTGGATATGGAACACCGCAATGATCGCAGTGATTTTGTATCTGCTATGGAAAAAGTATAATCCGGTGAGAATTAATGTATTCTGGTATGCAGCCATTTTTGCAGCGCCACTTCTGACATTCTTTCTTGGAAGTACATCATATCTCACGTTCAATCTTTTCACGGGAAAAAATGATCAGGTTTATATTCACAGCAAAGACAAGTTCCCACCGGAATATCAAGCTGCAGAACTTCCCCTTTCCGAAAAACCGTACCGATATTATATCAACTTACAGGAAGTCGTAATGGGTGAAACCGGTTTGCCGCCAACGCCTGAAGAATGGTATCAGAAGCGGATGATCCAGCAGTTTAAGCAAAAGTTTCGGGAAAGCAGAATCATTGTAGTTCCGCCGCCAAATTAAATTAGGCAGACTATTAATACATTCGATATTTTTTTTGTACTTTTGCAAACTCATATTGATAACAAACAAAAAGCAGAACAATGCCAAAATTAAAAACGAAATCAGGTGCTAAAAAGCGTTTTGCTCTTACCGGAACAGGAAAGATCAAAAGAAAAAATGCTTACAAAAGCCACATTCTGACGAAAAAAGAAACGAAGCAGAAGAGAAATCTTACGCAGACTTCTTACGTTGCAACAGTGGACGAAAAAAGCGTTAAGCGTCAGTTAGCAATCAAGTAGTTTTTATAAATCCATATCCGGTTTATAAGAATTCAGAAAACAATTCAAAATTTTAACCCTGACCTGGAGCCCACAAGAGTGCTGAAACATTGCACCGCACAGTTCAAAAAAACAATTAAATTATGCCAAGATCAGTAAATGCAGTTGCTTCCAGAGCACGCAGAAAAAAAGTAATGAAGCAGGCTAAAGGTTTTTTCGGAAGAAGAAAAAACGTTTGGACCGTTGCTAAAAACGCCGTGGAAAAAGCGATGCAATACGCTTACCGCGGTAGAAAAGAGAAGAAAAGAAACTTCAGAGCTCTTTGGGTAACACGTATCAACGCGGGAGCCAGAGAACACGGAATGTCTTACTCTCAGTTTATGGGAGCTCTTAAGAAAAACAACATCGAGCTTAACAGAAAAGTACTTGCAGACCTTGCAATGAACCACCCTGAAGCTTTCAAAGCTGTTGTAGATCAAGTAAAATAAGTAGAATTTTTGTTATCAATATAAATCCTGAACTTCGGTTCAGGATTTTTTGTATTTTTGGCACCATCAATTTTGATTCTGAATGAAAAAGATATTTATCCTCTCTTCACTGATTCTGTCCACTGTTTTCTCTGCTCAGACGCTGATTCCGGCTTATCAGACGCGCGCGAATTCGGTTTCCCAAACCAACCTCAACAACGGCCTGCAGGAATTTGTAAATCTTGGGGTAAAAACAACCGGCAATGCCAACAATAATAACGCCTTCGTCTGGCTGCAGACGAAGTATGCCTCGTTTGGCTATACCGCTTCCCAAATGAGTGAAGATATCTTTACATACAACGGAAACCAGTCCAAAAATCTTATTGTTACCAAAACAGGAACCACTTATCCCAATACTTTCGTAATTGTGTGCAGTCATTATGATACCAAGAATGGTGTAGGCGCAAACGACAACGGAAGCGGAACCAATACGCTGCTTGAAATTGCAAGGATTCTGAAAAATGTTGCGACAGAATATTCCATAAAATTCATTCATTTTTCCGGCGAAGAACAGGGTTTGGTCGGCAGCAACCATTATGTTAACAATGTTGTGAATGCCACTTCCCCGAAAATGGACATACGGGTGGTTTTCAATATTGATCAGGTTGGAGGAAGAGCCGGCCAGAACTTAAATTCAATCGTTTGTGAGCGAGATACAAACAACAATCCGCCCACCAACAATGCAGCTTCTTCGGTAATAACTCAGGAACTTATGAACTGTGTTTCGCTGTATTCTCCTCTAACACCTACGTTATCCTACGCCTACGCATCAGACTACATTCCTTTTCAAAACAATAATGAAGTAATTACCGGTTTTTACGAACAGAACGGAAGCTCCAACCCTCATCCACACACCGTAAGCGACATTATTTCGAACATGGATCCGGTTTACCTGTACAACGTGACAAAGGCAGCAACCGGAGCCGTTCAGCATTTTGCAGTAGCTTCTTCCGTCCTCTCAACGGATGAATCCAACATCAGTTCGGAACTGGGATTTACTGTTTCTCCCAGTCCGGCCAGGGAAATAATTGAGCTGACAGTTAATAAAAAAATAAAAGATTTCACTTTTACAGTAACCGATATGAGCGGAAAGCTGGTGAAAAAAGTGCAGAATAAAAAAAGCATCAGCGTGGCTGATTTGCCGAACGGAACTTATATCGGATCATTGGAATCTGAGGAAAAACAGTCCAGTTTAAAGTTTATAGTGAAGCATTGATTTTTTACAATTATCCAAACTTTTTACAAGATCAAAAAAATCCTTCAGCCGTTGAAGGATTTTTTTGTAAATTACCCTAAATACTGATTTATGCACAAATTCCTACTTTTTCTCGTTTTTGTTTTTCTGATTCCTTTAAGCTGCAACGATACTTCCAGACTGGAGAAACGCGAACAGATTCTTGCAGAAAAAGAACAGCGTTTTGCCTTGAAAGAAGCCGAATACCTGGATCTTCTGAAAATGCGCGACAGTATCATGAGCAAAAAAGATACGCTGATTGATGATAAAAACTGGCCCTCAACCATCGCAGGAAAATGGAACGGAAAAATCATCTGCAAGGAATCAAGCTGCTCGGATTACGCTGTAGGCGATCTGCGTAACGATACCTGGGAATTCGTGAGCGATTCACTAAACAAATCAGTGAATGTCTATAATATCAATAATCAACTCGTCCGTACCTATTCTGCGAAGATGGAAAATGAGGAAATAAAGCTAAATTTTCACAGCGATTCCACTTCGGCAAAAAAAGTGGAAATGAATGTCGTCCTGAACAGCTTCTCACCAAAGAAAATACAGGGAAACCGCACGGTAAGTGTTAACAGTAACTGCTCTGCCTCGTTTACGGTAGAACTCAGCAGACCTTAATTCAGCAATATGTTTTTAGCAGGCCTACACAGTCTCACGCTTCCCATTGAGGATCCGGTTCTGAAATTTTTCCTTGTTCTGGTCATCATTCTGGGTGCGCCTCTCCTACTGAACAAAATAAAAGTTCCGCATCTTTTGGGACTGATTGTTGCCGGAGCCATTGTCGGTCCGAACGGTTTCGGACTGCTTTCGCGGGACAGCAGTATTGTAGTTACAGGCACAACCGGACTGCTCTACATCATGTTTCTTGCCGGTCTGGAAATCGATCTTGGCGAGTTCAAAAAAAATAAATGGAAAAGTCTGGGATACGGCTTTATCACCTTCATTATACCTTTTGTTCTGGGTTATGTAGGTTCGCATTACATTCTTGATTTCAATATTCTTACTTCGGTACTTTTTGCGAGTTTATTCTCTTCGCAAACTTTAATCACATATCCGATGGTAAGCAAAATGGGAATTGCCAAAAACAGTGCAGTAAACATAACTGTCGGTGGAACGATGATCACCGATGTAGCAACACTATTGGTTCTTGCAGCCGTCGTCGGAATGGTTCAGGGCGATGTTTCCACAGGATTTTGGGTGAAACTCTCCGGCTCCGTTGTAGTTTTCAGTTTGGTGGTTTTGCTTGGCTTTCCGATTATCGGACGGTGGTTTTTCAAAAAAGTAACCGATAAGATTTCACAGTACATCTTCGTTCTTGTTATGATTTACATGGCTTCCGTACTTGCAGAAATCGCAGGAATTGAAGCCATTATCGGAGCATTCTTTGCCGGACTTGCCTTGAACAAACTCATTCCCCATTCATCTACACTGATGAACAGAATTGATTTTGTAGGAAACGCCATATTTATTCCGTTTTTCCTGATCAGTGTCGGAATGCTGATTGATTTTACAATTTTCTATAAAAGCTCGGAGACACTTATTGTGGCCGCCATTATGGTCGTTTCATCGATTGGTGGAAAATATCTGGCATCGAAGATTTCGCAAAGAATTTTCGGATGGACAAAAAATGAAGGTCAGCTCGTTTTTGGTTTGAGTACGGCTTCAGCAGCCGCCACACTGGCAACCGTAATGGTTGGTTATAACATTATTATTTCCGAAAACGAAATTGGTGAACCTGTACGTTTGCTGAACGAACATGTGTTGAACGGAAGTATTCTCCTGATTCTGATTTCCTGTACAATTGCTTCATTCGTTACACAGTCCAGCGGGCAGAAAATACTGGAATCAGACAATGAAAATGCAATTTCAGGTGAAAGTGCGGATGCAGAAAACATTCTTCTTGCCATCAGCAACGAAAATCTGGCAGATAAAATGGTGAATCTGAGCTTACTGATTAAAGACCATCACAATAAAGACGGTATTTTCGCACTGAATATCATCAACGAAGACAAAAACGAATCCTCGGTAAAGAATGCCGAAAAAATAATGAAGATTTCGTCTGATACCGCGTCTGCTGCAGATGTTGTCCTCACGCCAATCAAACGGTACGATAACGACGTGATCACCGGAATCAGCAATGTCATCAAGGAAAAGGAAATTTCGGATTTGCTGATCGGCGTGGATCCCGACAAAGGCTTTTCACCGTCAATGGTGTATAATGTCTATAACGGTTACCTTCACAATGAGCAGATTAACGTACTGCTGTATCATGCTGTACAGCCTGTGGCAACAGTAAAAAAATATATGGTGATGATTCCGGATCAGGCACATCAGGAAGCCGGATTTTTCCATGCACTGGTAAAAATCTGGAATTTAGGCCGCAATTCAGGGGCAACCATGCGTTTCTACGCTCCGGAAAAGATCATCAAACTTCTGGAAACAATTCATAAAAAAGCCAATATCGAGGCCGAATTCATTATTATGGAATCGTGGAATAACGCAGAAAATACAGCGAAGAAAATTGACGATGATGAAGGTCTAATTATGCTGATGGCAAAACGAGGTATGATTTCCTATTTCCCTAAAATGCGTTATGTGCCGGATGTTCTGAATGAATTTTTGCGTGAAAGAAATTACCTGCTTATTTATCCGTTCACTTCTACCGGCGACAGCAACAGCAGTCTGCGTACTTACAGAAGCTATGATGATTTCTCGGAAATCAGTAATATTATCAAGAAAATTTTCAAATAAAATAAATCCTGAGTTTCTCAGGATTTATTTTCTTGTGCGGCAAGCGCTTCACGGTATTTTTTCTGGAAAATAAGGATTTCGTCATCAATCTTTTTTATTTCCTGCGGAATTTTTATCTGCTCCGCTTTCAGGCGTTTGATTTTACCTTCTGTTATTTCCGCATCTTCACTGTTCTTTTCCTTTAGAAGTGTTTTCTCCAGCTTTTCCAAAGTAGAAACATTTTTAGTTTTACTTTTCTCCAGTTTCTCCTTCTTTAAGAACAGAAGTTCCAGATGATCAGACAGATACTTTGCATTACTGTTATTTTCTTTGCTTTCATCGGCACTCCTTTTCATGGAACTGAGTGCATCAACAGCGTGCTGGTTGCTTACTGCCGCTCTGTATCTTTCTGTATTGATTCTCTGATTTTCCGCAGAATTAATTTGTGAAGAAGCCGTACCGGAAACAAACAGAGCAATCATTAAAAACGGTAACTTTTTCATCATTTTTTTAAAACAGAAAGGTACGAATTCATAAGCTCGGAAGCAATTTTTTCATCAGTAAAATGATTTTGTACGTATGCTGAACCGGCTTCTGCCCGACGGTTGCGTTCTGCTTTATTTTCCCAAAGATGAAGAATTTTCGATCGTATATCGTTGGAATTTTCAGGATTTACATACACAGCGCCAGGTCCGCCCGCTTCAGGAAGACTGCTGATATTTCCGGCAACTACAGGCGTTCCGGAAAAAAGCGACTCTATAATTGGAATACCGAAACCTTCAAACTGACTTACATACACAGAAAAGTCGGCCAAACGGTAAAGCGCAGCAAGTTCATGCATTGAAACACCTTCCAGAAACTGTACGTCAACTTTATTTTTCTTCAGAAACTTCTGAATTTTAGTGTAATATTTCTTCTGATTCTTACCGACTACAACCAAAGCAACGTTCGTGTCTTTCAATGCCTGAACAACACGCAGCAGGTTCTTTCTTTCCTCAACTGTTCCGACACTCAGAATAAACCTTTCGGGAAGTTTAAATTTTGATTTTGTCTGCTGTAAGAAATCATCCGATAATTTTTCTTTGAAACTCTTATGGCAGCCCTGGTAAACAACACGGATTTTACTTTCAGGAACCTTTAGAAACTTAATAATATCGCGTTTCGTCTGTTCAGATATAGCGATAATCAAATCAGCATTTTCGGCAGCTTTTTTAAACTTCCAGAAATGAATTTTCCTGTCGAACCACGAGTAATATTTTGGATAACGGATAAAAATTAAATCATGAATAGTGACAATCTTTTTAACCGGTTTTTTATTCCATTTCAAAGGCAGTTCACCGGAAAGTCCGTGAAAAATATCAGCGTCCAGATTCTGTGCTTCTTTACCCAGACTCAACTGTCTGGCAAATTTTCCCGACGAAGTTTTTACATATGAAACATTTGGTAAATCCTGAACTTCACTTCCCTTTTCAGATTCATTTTTATTCAGCAGAAAGTATTCGTTTTCTGGAAATGCATTAGCCAGAATTCTCACCAAATCACGGGAATAATTGCCCAGCCCGGACGAATTATGGAAAAAGCGCTTAGCGTCGTAGGCAATTTTCATTCGTCAACAGGTTTGATGATATCCTGTGAATGCTGCTTTTTCTTCCAGTGTTCAGATTTGTTACCGTAAAGGAAAATCCGTCCCAGCTTGTATTTGAATTTCAGATGGCCTTCGAAATCGGTTCCCAGAAAACGGTGCGGTGTTTCCGGATTTTCTGCCAGAACTTCATTTACAGCGTCGGTATAAACCGTGGGACCTGTAGTTTTATGAACATCATTCGGAAAACGGTGCGTCTGAATATTATCCAGAACTTTTTCGAGTGTCCGTTTTAAAAAAGGATGATTCTTGTTGGAAATTAATGCCCACTGACAGTACAGACCAGGATTTCCTTCATGCGTCACAATAAATTCATCGTCCGGTTTCAGAAACTGATCAAGCGGTGTTTTGTCGTAACTGTCGATATCAATGTACAGTCCGCCGTATTTATAAAGCACAGCATACCGGAAGAAATCTGCTTTTGCAGCGCCTATTGTAAGACTTTTATACGCTTTCAGATATTCCGGTGGAAATTCCTTTTTAAAAAATTCAAGGATTCTGTTATCATCATAAAACTCATATTTCCAGCCGGGATTCTTCTTCTTCATCTGATGAATGTAGAATCTCGTAATCCAAGGCAGTTCCGCTGTCTTGAAGGTCTGAAATATATTTTTTGGAATCGCCAATTCTGCCGGAATTAATTCTTATACAGCAACATTATTATCTCTCAAAGCATCATTCAGAGAGGTTTTTTTGTCTGTAGATTCTTTTCTCTGCCCAATAATCAATGCACATGGAACCTGAAACTCTCCCGCAGGAAATGTTTTGGTATAAGAACCCGGAATCACAACCGATCTCGCCGGAACTCTTCCTTTGATTTCAACAGGAGTTTCACCGGTAACATCGATAATTTTTGTAGAACCTGTCAACACAACATTTGCTCCCAAAACGGCTTCTTTTTCTACGTGAACGCCTTCTACAACAATACATCTGGAACCTACAAAAACATCATCTTCAATAATTACGGGAGCTGCCTGAAGCGGTTCCAAAACGCCACCAATTCCCACGCCGCCGCTCAGGTGAACATTTTTTCCGATCTGAGCACAGCTTCCAACCGTTGCCCAAGTATCCACCATCGTTCCGGAATCCACATATGCACCAATATTTACGTAAGAAGGCATCATAATTACGCCTGAAGCTACAAAACTTCCGTGTCTTGCAATTGCGTGAGGAACTACTCTAACGCCTTTCTCAGCATAGTTTTTCTTCAATGGGATTTTATCGTGAAACTCAAACGGACCTACTTCTACTGTTTCCATTTTCTGAATCGGGAAATACATTACTACAGCTTTTTTCACCCATTCATTTACCTTCCATCCGTCTGCTGTTGGCTCTGCAACGCGCAGTTCGCCCAAATCCAGTTTGGCTACAACCTCACGGATTGCTGCTTTGCTTTCATCATTCTGTAGTAAATCTCTGTTTTCCCAAATATTCTCAATGGTTTGCTGTAGTGACATATTTTAATAATTTTTTTAACTGAATTTCTGCAAAAATACAAATAGAAATCTGCAATTGGAACGTTTATACCGCAAGTTTTGCGAAGATATTTTTTCCCGGTTTCTTATGAACCTCAATGGCAGGATTTATCGAAAGTAAATGTTGAATAAAATCGTCTGTATTGGCCGGAGAAATCAGAATACTGTCATATTTGTTTCCGTACTGCACTTCCAAACGGTCCATTGATCCGGCAGGAGAACTCAGCGGATTATTACTTTCCCTGATTTTTCTGATGGTTTTAATATCAATTTTAGTTTTTACAAAAAACGCACTGTGCACGGTTAAGATATTTTCATCAACGGTATACCGGATACTGAAAAGAACAAGAGCAATGAAGACCATGACCGGAACCATTACGAAAAACATCATTAATAACTCCTCTTGAGCAATATAAAACATGAAACCAAAGACCAAAAGCAGGAATCCCAGCAGTTCAAGTCCGTATTTTGTGCGGTATTTTATCATTTTTGTTATTTACAAAACCCTTCTTGCAAAAAGATATGCTTTGTTCCAGTATTTTTCGTTTAAGGAAGAAATAATGACGCCTTTTGATGTGGAGGAATGAATAAACGTCACTTCCCCGTCAGAATTGATGGTATGAACGATGCCAACATGCGAAACTCTGTCGCCACCCGCAGTTGCGAAAAATACAAGATCGCCCGGTTTGGCTTCTTCGATATCAATCGCTTTCCCTTCAATGGCCTGATCGGATGATCGGCGCGGTAATTTTTTATCGTTTTCGTCAAATACTTTACATACCAGTCCGGAGCAGTCGAAGCCGGCAGAGGTATTGCCGGCATATTTGTATGGTGCACCCAAATACTTTTCGGCATCTTTCAGAAGTGCATTGACTTCAGCAGAATTTTTTCCGGAAAAGCCCGAATTCAGCGTTCGGAGTTCTGCAGATTTTGTAACTGTTTTCTTATAGGGTGAACTTCTGCTCACCGGTTTTTTGGAGCTGCCACATGAAAGGAGCAATACAGATGACAGCACCATTATCAATAACTTCTTCATTTTTCTACTTTTCTTCAAATATAAAAAATTCATTTTTAGATTCTACGTAAATGCCCTAATAATGAGATATTTCATATTGAATTTACTTTATTATTTTGATATATTTGTTTATATATTTTTAATATAACGCGATGATTATAGGCATCTTAAAAGAACCTTCGTTTGAAACGCGCGTCTCGATGATAGCAGATTCGGTTTCCGCTTTAACCAAAAAAGGTATACAGGTTTCTGTAGAAAGTGGGGCTGGAGAAAAAGCGTTCTGTCCGGATGAAGATTATATCAAAGCCGGAGCCGCGATTAAAAGCAGAACGGAAGTGACTGAACAATCAGATCTCATACTCGCGATTCATCCGCCTAAAGATGCTGAAATCCCTTTATTCAAAGGAAAAATTCTTTTGGGAGTTTTCAATCCGCTTCTTAATGCAGATTTCGCTTTATCACTTGCGGAAAACAATGTCACCGCTTTTTCAATGGATATGCTTCCGAGAACAACCAGAGCACAGTCCATGGATGTTTTGAGTTCGCAGGCGAATATTTCCGGTTACAAAGCCGTGTTGGAAGCCGCAAACAGCTATTCCCGCTACTTCCCGATGTTCATGACTGCTGCAGGAAGTATTGCTCCAGCAAAAGTCCTGATTCTAGGTGCCGGAGTTGCCGGTTTGCAGGCCATTGCAACCGCGCGAAGGTTGGGAGCTGTGGTAGAAGTTTTTGACACCAGACCTGCCGTAAAAGAGGAAGTAATGAGTCTTGGCGCGAAATTCATTGAAGTGGAAGGTGCAGCAGATGCAACGAAAGCCGGCGGTTATGCTGTTGAACAGACCGAAGAATACAGGCAGAAACAGCAGCAGAGGATTGCCGAAACTATTGCTAAAGCCGACATCGTTATTACAACCGCGCAGATTCCGGGAAAAAAAGCGCCGGTTCTGGTTTCCGAAGAAATGCTCAGAAACATGAAAAAAGGTTCTGTAATTGTTGATTTGGCAGCTTCAACAGGCGGAAATACACCTTCAACAAAGAATAACCAAACAGTTTTGGTGAACGGAATTACCATTATCGGAAATTCTTCGCTGCAATCAACAATGCCTTCAGACGCAAGTAAATTATACGGAAAGAATATTGTGAATTTCCTTCAGCTCATCACCGATAAAGACGGAAACCTGAACCTGAACTGGGAAGATGATCTTGTAACCGGAGCCTGCATCACCCATAACGGAAAAATTACCAACGACCGTATTAAACCAACACTAGCAAATGCTTAATTCCTGAAATCATGGAAATATTAAACTGGATTACTGAAAACCAGCAGATCATCTATATTGTCATTCTGATGATTTTTGTCGGAATTGAAGTCATCGGGCGTGTTCCGAGCGTTCTTCATACACCATTGATGAGCGGCGCAAATGCTATTCACGGTGTTGTGATTGTAGGTGCAATTATCGTGATGGGTTCAGCCGATTCTGACAATTATATCGCACTTATTCTCGGATTTTTAGCGGTGATCGTCGGAACACTAAATGTTGTGGGCGGATTTGTCGTAACCGACCGGATGCTGGAAATGTTCAAAAAGAAAAAATAATCTGAGAACAGCTTAATTATGGGACTGCTTACGCTTTGTTATCTGATTGCTTCCGTTACGTTTATCCTCGGGCTAAAGATGCTTTCTGACCCTAAAACGGCGCGAAACGGAAATCTGCTCTCTGCAGCGGGAATGACCGTTGCAATTTTGGGAACCATCTTTCTTTACAAAGATTCTGAAGGTGAAAAACTGGGAAATTACACCTGGATTTTTGGTGGAATTCTGATTGGCTCCGTCATCGGTATCATGGCTGCCAAAAAGGTGAAAATGACTGCAATGCCGCAGATGGTTTCTGTTTTTAACGGAATGGGCGGCGCGTGTGCTGCTTTAATTTCCATTGTTGAATTTAATCATCTTGCAGAAAATCCAGGCTCCGGCCATATGGCGACACTTTCTGTGATTTTGCTTGGACTGATTATCGGTTCGGTTTCTTTCTCAGGAAGTATGATTGCGTGGGGAAAACTCAACGGAAATATTAAAAAAGATTTTGCCTTTCCGGGGCAGCAATTCATCAATATCCTGGTTCTGGCAGCGGTTTTGGCACTGTCGGTTTATCTAGTTCTTAATTTTACTCCTGAAAATATTTTCGTATTCTACCTAATTCTTGCGTTTTCGTTGCTTTACGGCGTAATGTTCGTTTTCCCGATTGGCGGTGCAGATATGCCGGTGGTGATTTCTGTTCTGAATTCATTTACCGGTGTTGCAGCGGCCTGCGGCGGATTTCTGTATGACAACAAGGCCATGCTTACCGGTGGAATTCTGGTTGGTGCAGCAGGATCTCTTCTGACAATTCTGATGTGTAAAGCGATGAACCGTTCCCTTCTGAATGTTCTGATAGGTTCATTTGGCGGAAGCTCACACTCTTCAAGCGGATCGTCTTCATCAGGCGGAACTGTACGGGAAATTACGCTGAGCGACACTGCAGTTCTGATGTCTTATGCGAACAAAGTGATTATCGTTCCGGGTTACGGACTGGCAGTTGCACAGGCACAGCATACCTGTCATGAACTTGAAAAACTGCTCGAAAGCAAAGGCGTTGATGTAAAATACGCGATACATCCGGTTGCGGGAAGAATGCCCGGACACATGAATGTATTATTGGCTGAAGCTGATGTTCCGTATGAAAAACTGCTGGAAATGGAGCAGGCCAACGAAGAATTTCCGACTACTGAAGTGGTACTGATTCTCGGCGCGAATGATGTTGTGAATCCGGCTGCGAAGGAAGATCCAGGCTCTCCTATTTACGGAATGCCGATTCTTGATGTGGAACTTTCGAAAAACGTTATAGTGAACAAACGAAGCATGAAACCCGGTTACGCCGGAATTGAAAATGAACTTTTCTTCAGACCGAAAACATCCATGCTGTTTGGAGATGCAAAAAAGGTTCTTCAGGATCTTACTGCAGAAATTAAGAATCTTTAAAGATGAAATCCTGCACGAAGCAGGATTTTTTTTATTTCAGTTCTCTGTTTTTATTACGGTTGATAAAAAGGTAAACCGGCAAACCAATCAGAATCAGGATAAATCCGGGCCAGGTATATCCAGGTTTATAGAATATCAAAAGAACGCAGAAAGCAGTTCCAATCAGTAAATAAAGTATTGGGGTTACAGGATAAAGCCACGTTTTGTAAGGTCTTTCGAGGTTTGGTTTTTTAATTCTCATCCAGATTACTCCGAAAACCGTAATCATATAAAAGAGAACAATCACGAAAGAAATCATATCCAGCAAATCGCCGTACTGTCCGCTTAAAGCCAGTACACAGGCCCAAATTCCCTGCATCCACAGAGATTTTTCCGGAACTTCATACTTATTGTTTTCCATCGCGCCTTTGAAGAAAAGACCGTCTTTTGCCATGGTCTGAAATACTCTTGCGCCCGCCAAAACCAGTCCGTTGATACAGCCAAACGTAGAAATCATCACTAAAATTGCCATGATTACGGTTCCGACATGCCCAAACATCATTTCTGACGCGGCAACTGCCGGACGGTTTTTATCAGCAAATGCAATTCCGTCGCGGTCGAGAGCATTCAAATAAACCAGATTCACCAAAAGATAAAGAATCATCACTGCCGATGTTCCCAAAATCATGGATTTAACGACGTTTTTCTTAGGATTTTCAATTTCACCCGAAACGAAAGTCACATTTTCCCACGCCACCGAACTGAAAACCGAGCCCACCATTGCAGCGGCAATTCCGCCCATCAACGTCATTCCGCCGATTTCCTTCCAGCCAGTCGGTAACAGATTATTTCCGACTTCTCTTCCCAGATCCTGAAATCCGTTCCAGCCAAAACTCATGTTATCCAGGAAATGCGAATTCTTCACCAACAGAAAACCAAAGACAATCAAACCCAGAAGCGATAGGATTTTGGAAGCCGTAAAGACGTTCTGCAGCAGTTTTCCGTTTCGGACACCTCTTGTGTTGATGTACGTCAGCAAGAGGATAATGAAAATCGCCAGAATCTGAATCCAGGTAATCTTAAAACCGCCGTTCTGGAAAATCGGTTCAGAATTGTTCAGCCACGGAACAAGATACGCTGTGAATTTTCCGAATGCCATTGCGACAGCTGCAATAGTTCCGGTCTGAATCACAGCAAAAAGGCCCCAACCGTACAGAAAACCGGTCATTTTACCGAAAATTTCAGTCATATAGGTGTACTGTCCGCCTGCTTTCGGAAACATTGATGAGAGTTCACCATAGGAAATGGCTGCAGCAACAGTCATAATTCCGGTAATAATCCATACCACAATCAGCCAGTAACCTGAGCCGAGATTCCGCATCATATCGGAACTCACAATAAAAATTCCGCTCCCGATCATGGAACCCATAACCAGCATTACGGCATCCCAGAGTTTAAGTTTTTTCTCCATACTTAAGTGAGAAAATGTTGTTTAAAGCAGAAAATTCAACGGCAAGGCCACTGAACTTTCAAAATTTTCCGAAATCAAATATATAAGTTATTTCGGACAAAACGTTAAGTAAATTAGTCTTAATATTTCCGGAATGCTAAACGATTTCAAAGTTCTGAGGCGCATCAAGCTTCGGAAATTTACTTTCCGACTTAAAGAATTTTCCCGTGCAGTCAATTTCTTTCCATCCTTTCTTTTTACCGCAGTCACCGACTTCCATTACAACCGGAACAAAAGAAATCTCATTGTCGCCTTCCTTCAGTTCTTCCTTAAACTGCACAGCAACATCCAGGATACATTCAAAATCCGTATTCAGCTTTACATTTCTGTAGATAATATCATAATGTGATTCCTGGTTTTCCGGAATTTCGAAATATTTTTCCCAGTTTTCGGTTGAACCTTTTAATTCCGCAATCGCCTTAAGTCCTTCGTATAAAGCTATGGTATAGAACTTCCGGGTTCCTTCGCGCCTATAATCGTCCGGGAAATGACCGCCTTCATACAGAACAGTCGGCAAACCCATTTTCGTGAAATTATCGCCGGTTGAAGTAGGATAAAATTCATCATTATAACGCGCAATCTGTTTAGGAATCAGACTTTCCAGACTTTCTACAATCTTTGCGATGACCGCCATCGCACGTTTCCGGGTTTCGGTA
>JAEXBA010000072.1 GCA_023457935.1 Bacteroidota bacterium
ACAAAAAGAGCTCAAACAAATGCTTCCATCGGGGCTATGCTCAAACTGTTTGCTTTTTTCCACAGGAAAATTGTTGCTTTAATCCAAATCAGCGCGGAAAAATTCCTTAATTTTGATGGAGCGTTACGCATTAAGCAATAGGCTTTAAGCTAAAGCAGGAGGCAAATTATGCAACCTGAATCTTGTACCGACAACTGACAACTATCAACCAATAACCAAAAAAATGAACATCATCCTCGCCTCAACTTCCACGCTTTACGGCGGCGCTTATTTAGAATACCTTAAAGAAGAACTCACCAGTCTGTACGACGGTATTGAAGAAATCCTTTTCATTCCTTTCGCGCGGCCGTCCGGAATTTCGCACGACGGTTATACCCAAAAAGTCCGTGATTTTTTTGACAAACTGAAGATCCGCGTCAAAGGTCTGCATGAATTCGAGAATAAAGAAAAGGCAGTCAACGAAGCGGAAGCGTATTTCACCGGTGGCGGAAACACGTTTTTGCTTGTAAAAACCCTTCACGAAGAAGGTTTGATGGATGTTCTGAAAGAAAATATTCTGAAAGGAAAACCTTATCTCGGCTGCAGCGCAGGTTCCAATATTGGCGGAATCAACATGAAAACCACGAACGACATGCCGATTGTTTATCCGCCAAGTTTCGACACGATGGGACTGGTTCCGTTCAACATCAATCCGCATTATCTCGATCCGAATCCCGATCTGAAACACAACGGCGAAACCCGTGAAACCCGTATCAAGGAATTCTTAACGCAAAACGACATCAAAGTGGTCGGACTGCGCGAAGGAAACTGGATCCGTCGCGTTGGCGATCATATTTTCATTGAAGGAAAGGAAAATACCAGAATATTTGAGAAAGACAGGGAACCGTATGAAGTGGAACCTTTGTACGAGTTTCAGTAGCGTTTTCCGCATTCAGGAAAATTAAACTTCCTCTTTTTCGTTATATTTGAAAAAAAGAATTAATGAAAAGAACGGTTTTCGCTACACTCATACTTTCCTCCAACCTGTTTTTCGCCCAGAATATTGCCCAGAAACTCGATGCGGCTACAAAAAAACTGCTGAGTTCTTCCGCCGCTTATTCTGCCAACCTTTCATTCTACGTTGCTGACAGCGATGGTGATTTTGTGTACGAATATCAGGGAAACAAAGGCCTTTCCACTGCTTCAACCCAAAAAATATTCACTGCTGCTGCGGCACTGGAAGCATTGGGTAAAAATTACACGTACAAAACCACTTCTTCCTATTCCGGGAATATTTCGGACGGCAATTTAAGCGGCAGTCTGTTCATCAGCTCAACCGGTGATCCTACTCTGGGAAGCTGGCGATACGAAGGTTACAAACCGGAAAACTTCAGACAGAAACTCATTTCAGCCATAAAAGACAAAGGGATTTCCAAAATTTCCGGCGATTTGGTGATTGATGATCTTTATTTTGATTTTCAGACTGTTCCCGGCGGCTGGCCCTGGGACGATATGGGAAACTATTACGGCGCCGGCGTCTGGAGTGTTAACTGGCGTGAAAATCAGTTTGATATGAACATGAGCGGCCGAAATATCAAAGGTTTCAACATCGATATGAAAGATGTAAAATGGATCAGCGAAGTGAAAACCGGCGGCAGTTCCGACCAGAGTCTGATTTTTACAGCTCCTTATTCCAATGTTGCGCTCATCAACGGAACTTTACCCGCAAAAGCGATGACGGTTTCCGGTTCCATTCCGAATCCGCCTCTGCAGCTGGGTTATGAAGTGCAGAACTGGCTGAAAGAATCCGGAATCGGGTTTCAGGGAAAAGTGTTAACGAATTCAATGCTGAAAATAGAAGGAAAAGCTGTAGAAAATGTTCCGAAGTCCAATATTTTTTTCACTTACGAATCGCCGAGTCTTGATAAGCTGGTGTACTGGTTTCTGCGTAAAAGCGTCAACCTGTACGGTGAAACGTTCATCAAAACTTTAGGTAAAGAAAAGAAAAACAACGGAAGTTTTGATGCAGGAATCGATTATCTGAAGGATTTCTGGAAAAGCAAGGGCATCAACTCTTCGATGATCAATTTTGCCGACGGAAGCGGACTCTCGCCACAGAATTATGTTTCTGCGAGAGCAGAAGTGCAGTCGTTGCTGTATTCCCAGAAACAGCCGTGGTTCAGTGCTTTTTACGAAGGTTTTCCTACGCAGGGAAACGGTATGAAAATGAAAAGCGGAACGATTCGTGATTCAAAATCATTTGCCGGTTATCACACTTCGTCTTCCGGTAAAAAGTATGTTTTTGCAATCATCATCAATAATTATCAGGGCGGAAGTGTAAGCGATGCACTGTATAATGTTCTGAATGTTTTAAAATAAAATTTTGAAGAAACCGTTTCTTTCCCGAATCAACCAATGGCTGGTTTTTATTCTGCTGACACTTGTTGCAGCAGGAATTGTTGTGGCTTCGGTTATTCTCATCAACTATCTGAAGAAGGAAGAAATCAAGCGTATCAATCTGCTTTCAAAAGCCATACGCATTCAGCAGGAAATTACTTCTCCCGATCCTGCAATTCTGGAACTCCTGCCCGATATTCACACCAGTAACAACACGATTCCGATTATTGTGGCCGACAGAGCAAGGAAACCGATTCTCGAGGAAGGCTATTACATGAACATTCCGGAAGAAGTTCTGAATGATCCGGAAGAGCTTCACATGCTGATGTACAAAATGCAGAAAAGCTACGAACCGATTGAAATTAAGTTTCCCGACGGTAACAATCAGTACGTTTATTATGACAATTCACAGCTGCTCAATAACCTTCAGTTTGCGCCGTATCTGCTCGGAATTTTTATTTTTTCGTATCTGCTTTTTTCGTTCTGGTTTATGCGTACGATCAAAAAGACCGATGAAGGTTTTCTGTGGGCCGGACTGGCAAAGGAAACCGCTCACCAAATCGGAACTCCGCTGTCTTCCATGATCGGCTGGATCGAAATTATGAAAATGGAAAGCCCGGAATCGGAATCTGCCGAAGAAATCGGAAAAGATGTGGAACGGCTCAAGACGATTTCGGAACGTTTTTCAAAAATAGGTTCTGTTCCTGAACTCAACGATATGAATCTTTCGGAAACCATTCAGGAAAATTACAATTATCTTAAAACAAGGATTTCGGGGAAAGTTAATTTCAGACTGAATTTGCCGGAAGAAGACATTCTTGCCAAACACAACCGTATTCTGATGAGTTGGGTAATTGAAAATCTTGTTAAAAACGCTGTTGATGCCATGAAAGGCGAAGGAAATCTGAGTATTTCGCTGTACGAAAGGAAGAAAAATATTGTAATCGACGTCAAAGACAGTGGTTGCGGTATGACGAGCGGACAGGCCTCAAAAGCATTCAAACCCGGCTTTTCTACGAAAAAAAGAGGTTGGGGTCTCGGTTTAAGTCTGGCCAAAAGAGTGGTGAAGGAATACCACCGCGGTGACATCGGCATCGCACAGACGGAACCGGGAAAAGGAACAACTTTCCGGGTTATTTTGAAGAAGTAACGGGCGGATCAATCCTGTGAATCTGGTTTCGGTGAACCGATGAAACACCTTTTACTTTTTTGAAATAAGTTATTGCAGAATTAATGTTTTTATCCGCGGGAATTTTTATGGAGAATCCGTGAAGCGCTTTGTACTCGTAAACAACTTCAGCTCCATAATTTCTGATGGCTTTTTCCAGCGCTGTTTTGCCGACGGTTTTGTCATAATAAATAATCAGGGTTCTTCTGTCGGTTTTTTCTTCAGATTTCTTCGGTAAAACCCGTTCTTCAGGAATAATCACCGTTTTTTTATAGCGGAGGTAATAATTTCTGTCAAATTCTACCGGATTTTCTGTTTCCAGCTGTACCGTCTGCCAGGTTTCAGTTGGTTTTATCTCTTGATTTCCGTTGATTCTGATCGGTAAATTCAGGTTCTGAACCGAGTTTAAATAGCGATAGTGAAACTCTTTTCCGGCCTGCGCATATTCCAAGACCGGAATGTTTGTTGTTCTCAAATACTGGTCGAAAACGGAGGAAAAATCAATGCCGGATTTTTGTGAAATGTAGTCTTCAATCTGTTTTGTGGTAACCGTCTGATGATAAAAATCCTTATTGATTCCTCTTAAAATCTGTCTGAATTTTTCGTCATCGTTAATCACCTGCCGTATGGTATGAAGCATGTTAGCCCCTTTGTAGTACATGTCGCCGCTGCCTTCGTTTCTTACGCCGTATTTTCCAATGATTGGCTTGTCGTTGCTGATGGCCAGCCGTGTACCCTGAACATATTTTTCAGCTGATTTTTTATCCAGATATTTTTCCGTGAAAAGGGTTTCGGAATAAGAGGTAAAACTTTCATGAATCCACATATCTGCCTGATCTTTTGCAGTGATGTTATTCGCAAACCATTCATGCCCGCTTTCGTGAACAATGATGAAATCCCATTTCAGCCCGATTCCGGTCATTGAAAGATCGCGGCCGAGATAACCGTTCATATAATTGTTTCCGTACGCAACATTGCTCTGATGTTCCATTCCCAAATAGGGCGTTTCCACAAGTTTGTAGGAATCCTCGTAAAACGGATACGGCCCGAACCAGTATTCCATTGCTGAAAGCATCGGTTTTACCTGTTCAAACTGTTTTTTTGCCTTTTCAAGATGGTAATCCAGAACCCAGTAATCCAGATCAAGCTTTCCTTTCTCACCGCTGAACTGGTCTTTAAAATTGCTGTATTTTCCTACACTTGGAACAATTGAGTAGGCGTTGATTGGATTCCTGACTTCCCACGTCCAGATTTTTTTGTCTTTGTCTGTTTTCTGATCAATCAGGCGGCCGTTTCCGACTCCGGTAAGATCTGAAGATGTGATGATTTTCATGATTATGCCGTTCTCCGGCTCATCATTCCAGATATCTTTTACAGGAAGCCAAACCGACGTCCCTATTCCTTCCTGTGCGACACTCATGAAAGGATTTCCTTTGTCATCGGTCTCAAAAACCCATCCGCCGTCCCATGGAGCATTCTTTGCAACAGTTGGATTTCCGGAATAGTTAATAGAGAAGCTGTACACTTCACCTTTTCTGAATTTCCCTTTTGTGTAAATGAAAATAAAATCTCCGTCCCGTGTGGCCGAATAATTTGCGAGTGTTGAGTTGGTAATTTTAAACTGCATCGGCTGCTGCAGATCGATCTGAAAAGTCGGATTATCCGTGTCTTTGGTAATCTGAAAAGTAATTTTATTCTTTCCTGAAACATATTTCTTATCAAAATCCGGCTCTACGGTAATTTCGTATTTTTTTACGTCCCAGAAGCTTCGGAAATCCGTATATGAACCTTTCAGTGAATCGGTTTTCGTAAAATTCTGAGCTGGTATAACCGCAGAAATAAAAATTGAAATAAAAGTTAATCGCTTCATTTTTTTGCTTTTCAAACTCAAAAGTAATCAATAATTTTACATCAAAATAAAAACCAAATTATGAAAAAGTATCTGCTTGCCCTTACCGGAATTGCAGTTGTGATTTCTTGTGAGAAAAAGGAAAATGTGGAGTCAAAGAAGGTGAATCCCGTTCCGGAAAATAAAGTTGAACAAACTTCCGACAGTGTCATCATACCGGAAGAAGATTCTGTCTCTCTGCCAACCGGATTTCAGGATGAGATCAGCGGCGCTGATGTTCAGGAATATAAGCCAAAAAAGGGAAAACTCCTGAAATTTACCGAGCAATATGACACTGAAGGAAACGAAATAATCGTAATTTCCGAAAATGGAAAAAAAGATCTCTGGCTGTATAAATCGAAGAAAAATCCTTCGGTGTATGAGCTGCGTTCACGGGGAATTACGCTTACAAAAGATGAAACTTCCTACACGCTTACGCGAAACGGCACCACTTCAACTTACAACAAAAAATAACGTAAATTTCCGGTAGATTCAGTTAATTTTACAGAATGCAGGATAAAAACCTTTTGCCTTTGCTTCAGAAAGCGCTCAAAAAAGACCAGAAAGCGCAGACTCAGCTGATCAATTTATTCTGGGTTGACGTTTTTTCCTTTGTTCTGAAAAAAGTAAGTGATGAGCATGATGCCGATGAACTTACGGTTGCCGTTTTCTCCAAAGTCCTGAACAAACTTCATCTCTACGATCCCAATTTTCAGTTTAAAACCTGGATTCTTACCATTGCGCAGAATACTGTAATTGATTTCTGGCGGAAGAAAAGCCGCGACAACGAAGATGCCACAGGAAATCTTGAAGAAGTACGCAATCAGTTTGCAAAATCGCCGGAAGAACTGCTGATCTCAGAGGAAGACCAGAACAAGATTACAAAAGTGATCGAAAGTCTTGAAAGCAACTATCAGGAAATCATCAAACTGCGTTTTTTTGAAGAGAAAAGCATCAAGGAAATAGCCGAAGAGCTAAATATTTCCGTCGCCAACACAAAAGTACGCATCATGCGCGCCAAAAAAGTACTCGCCGAATTATTGAAAAACGGTGATTCTGAAGATTGACGAAACCAATTTAATATTCCGTATTTTTGTGGTTCAATTCAGAAAATGGAAAATCTCACACAGGATACAACTGTTCAGAAACCAAAATGGATCCGCGTAAAACTTCCAACCGGAAAGAGTTATCGTGAACTCCGGACTTTGGTCGACAAATATAAACTCAATACCATTTGCCAGAGCGGCAGCTGTCCGAATATGGGCGAATGTTGGGGTGAAGGAACGGCAACATTCATGATTCTTGGTAATATATGTACAAGAAGCTGTGGTTTTTGTGGTGTGAAAACCGGAAAACCGCTTGATGTCAACTGGGATGAACCGGAAAAAGTGGCGCGTTCCATTAAATTAATGAAAATCAAACATGCGGTGCTTACTTCGGTAGACCGTGATGATCTGAAAGATATGGGCTCAATTCTTTGGGCAGAAACGGTGAATGCGGTGCGCAGAATTTCTCCGGGAACAACTATGGAGACTTTAATTCCTGATTTTCAGGGAATTCACAAACACATCGACCGTTTGGTTGAAGTTGCTCCGGAAGTTATTTCCCATAACATGGAAACCGTGAAAAGATTAACGCGTGAAGTGAGAATTCAGGCAAAATACGAACGAAGTCTGGATGTTCTGCAATATCTGAAAGAAGCCGGACAGAACCGTACCAAAACCGGAATTATGCTTGGTTTGGGTGAAGAAAAAAATGAGGTTTTTCAGACCATTGAAGATGTTCGTAACGCCAATGTTGATGTAATTACACTCGGACAGTATCTGCAGCCAACGAAAAAACATCTGGCGGTGAGAAAATTCATCACACCGGAAGAATTTGATGAATACGGCGATTTTGCCAGAAGTCTGGGCTTCCGGCATGTGGAAAGTTCACCGTTGGTAAGAAGTTCTTATCACGCTGAAAAACACATACATTAATTAATAAAGATAGAATGCGATCGGGAATTTTTCCCGATTTTTTTATGTCCGCTTTGCTGAATTTTTTATTTTTAGGAAACCAAAAACAGAAAATATGAAATTCACGGTATTGGCAATCGCGGCATTTATTACACTGAGCGCCTGTCAGAAAGAAAAAACAGCAACATCCGATCATACAGTTGCAGAGGAAACCGCAGTTTCTGCGGAAAATATCAAAACGGAAGACGTTACATACGCCGTTAACGGAAAGAATTACAGATCTTTTGTGGCTTACGATGCGACAATGAGCTCGGTAAGACCTGTTGTAATGGTAATTCCGGAATGGTGGGGATTGAACGATTACGCCAAGAAACGCGCTGAAATGTTGGCCGAACTGGGATATTTTGCGATAGCTGTAGATTATTACGGCGACGGAAAAGTAGTGGATAATCCAACCGATGCTGAAAACAATGCAAAACCTTTTTACCAGAATCCGGCAGATTCCAAAACAGTTTTCGACGGTGCCAAAGCACAGCTTGCCAATTATCCGAATGCAGATTCCAAAAAAGTTGCGGTTATCGGCTATTGTTTCGGTGGAGCGCAGGCGCTGAATATGGCGCGTCAGGAAAGTGATCTGAAAGGCGCAGTTTCGTTTCACGGAAATCTTATGACCGGTGTGAAACCTCAGAACAACACTGTACCGATGCTGATTGCAAACGGAGCGAACGATTCCTTTGTTCCTGCCGAGGAAATTGCTGCTTTCAAAAAAGAAATGGACTCAGCAAAAGTGAAGTATACTTTCATTGATTATCCGAATTCGCTTCACGCATTTACCAATCCGGCTTCCACAGAAGTTGGCAAGAAATTCAATATGAAAATTGCTTACAATAAGGAAGCTGACGAGAAATCCTGGCAAGAAATGAAGACTTTTCTGGAAGGAATCTTCAGATAATTTTCGTCGGAAGTCAGCGGAACTGCTCTAGAGTGAATCATATTCGGAAAGTGAAGTCCGTACCCAGTCAGGAATTTCAATTGTAGTGCGCGTTTTCATATCAAACATAATCTGTGTGGTAGTGCCTGTTGCATGTACAATGGTTGCGCTGTTTTTTTCTGAAGTAATGGCATACTGCAGAACAAAACTCTTGGTTCCCAGACTGACGGTTTTTACGTGTACCAGTACGTTCTGAGCAGAAAGCAGCAGTTCCTTTTGCAGATCAACGTTGATATTGGCAATCAGAAACATGTCTTTATGCCAGTCCCAGTCCGGGCAGGCTTTCATCATAAAAACGCCTCTGGCCGTCTCGAAGTACGTTACGAACACAGCATTGTTCACGTGGCCCAGCGCATCCATGTCGTTCCAGCGCATCTGTAGTGGAAGGCTGAATTTAAAACCGTTGAAACTCATTTTTTATTTTTTAAACAATCGTTTGCAAAATACCAAAGTAACAGAGTTTCTGCAATAATTTCCTGCGTTTTTTTAGTATGTTTTCCGTACTACCGCACAAAAAAACAGTCTCCACTTTTTCCTTAACTGAAAATAGTGAAGACCGTTGACTTTTTGATTTCTGATTCAGCGTTAATGCCGAGGAAAGTTTCTAAACGGAAAGGTTTCCTTCAACGCCGTCGCTGTTGTCCGTTGTTTTTCCCGTAACAGCCGACGCGAGGAATGATAACATTGAAATGAATTTTCCCGCTTTGGTATCCCAATAGTACGTATCATCCGGCGTAACGCGAATTATGGAAACCTTCGGATCTTCTTTTCCGTTTTCAAACCATGCTTTGGCCACTGGCGACCATTTTTCTTCAATAGTATTGTGATCACGGTAGATGAACGCTTTTCCGAAAACAGAAAGATATTCTGCACTTCCGTTGTTCATAAAATAAAGCTGAACACGGTTGTCATCTGCAATTTCAAAGTTTTTGTTGCTGTCGGCACTGCTGATAAACCAAAGATTTCCTTCTGAATCGCATTCCTGAATGGTCATTGGGCGTGCGTTGTTGGGAAGAGTGGTAAGTTCAGTACAGAACATGCATATTCTTGCGCTTTCGGAAAGTTCTTTAAGTTTCTTTATGGCGTCCTGACGGGTAAGATTTTCTGTTGACATAGTATAATATTTTGTGATTTGATTTTCTCAAAGATACCAATAGACCAGCCGGTTCAATTTATACGTTTTGTATGAATGCTTACACAATTTTTCCTCCTTGAATTTATTCTGAAAACACTCGCAGAAATGATATAATCTGAAGCATTTTTAATCTGTTAGTTTTGTTAAAAATCAGAAAAATGAACTATAAAAAATTAATTCTTCCTTTGTCTGCTGCAGCAGCGGCGTTTCTGCTTTATCAGTCGCGATCAGTTTCAATACCAAAAGGAGCTGTTGCAGTGAAAAATTTTGATACCGAAAAGTATCTGGGAAAATGGTATGAAATTGCGCGTTTCGACTTCCGTTTTGAGAAGAATATGAACAATGTAACGGCAAACTATTCTAAGAATCCGAACGGAACAATTAAAGTGTACAACCGCGGCTACAATTATGTAAAGAAACAGTGGAAGCAGAGTGTGGGTGAAGCGCGTTTCGTTAACGAGCCGACTGAAGCCAGATTAAAAGTTTCTTTTTTCAAACCAATCTGGGCCGGTTATAATGTAATTGATCTTGTTGATTATCAATACGCGCTGGTTGCCGGAAATTCCACAGAATATTTATGGATTTTATCGCGTGAAACAACCATTCCGGAAGAAATAAAGCAACGTTTTCTCGAAAAGGCAGAATCGCTTCATTTTCCGGTTGAAAACCTCGTTTGGGTGGAACATAATGAGTAAAATGAATCGGGATTGTTGTAACTTTCACACTTTAATTTTCAACTGTCCATCTTTATGAATGTAGCTCTGATTACCATCGGCGATGAAGTTCTTTCGGGAACAACGGTAGATACCAATTCCAATTTTATTGCTTCCGAACTCAAAAATATTGGTGTAAAAGTACGGCAGATTTTTACAGTTGCTGATGAAGTGGAAACTATTAAAACTGCGCTGTCAAAAGCTTTTGAAATTGCTGATCTTGTGATTACAACGGGCGGTTTGGGCCCAACGAAAGATGATAAGACGAAGAAAGCTTTCTGCGATTTTTTTGAAGATGAAATTACTTTGGATGATGAAACCTTCAGACATCTCGAAAAACTGCTGGTTCAGCGCAGAAGAGAACATCTTTTGGAAATCAACCGTCCGCAGGCTGAAATTCCTTCAACCGCAAAGGTTTTTCAGAACTGTAACGGAACGGCGCCAAGTCTGCTGATGGAAAAGAACGGAAAAACCGCAATTTGTCTTCCCGGAGTTCCATACGAAGTAAAACCTTTGATTAAAGACCAGATTATTCCTTATTTAAAGGAAAAATTTAAAGCTTATTTCCTGATTTCCAGGTTCGTATCTGTAGTTAATTATCCTGAAGCTCAGCTTTCCGAAGATCTTGAAGACTGGGAACTTTCACTGCCTGAAAATATTGATCTTTCGTATCTGCCGGTTGCCAACCGCGTAAAACTCAAACTTACGGCTACGGGAACTGATGAAAAAGCGCTTAACGAGCAACTGGACAATGAAATATCCAAGCTTCGCCATCTGATATCCGATTTTATTATTGCCGAAAAAGGCGACAAAATTGAAGAAATTCTCCATGATATTCTGATGAAGAGAACACTTTCGGTTTCCACTGCGGAAAGCTGTACCGGTGGTGAACTCTCGCATCTGATTACTTCTGTTCCGGGCAGTTCCGGATGTTTTCTTGGCGGAATTGTGGCCTATGATTACCGTAAGAAAATTGAGATTCTGGGCGTTTCCGAAAAAACCATTGAAGAAAAAACGGTAGTTTCCGAAGAAGTTGCCCGGGAAATGAGTTTGGGCTGCCAGAATTTATTCAGAACCGACATTGCTCTTTCCACAACCGGTGTTGCCGGTCCTAAGACGGATGAATTCAACAATGAAGTGGGACTGGTGTATTATTCCATTCGCGTGAAGGATTTTGAAAAAACATTCAAGCTTTTTCTTCCGCATCTCGAGCGTAAAGATTTCATGAATTATGTTTCTATGAAGGTTCTGCAGGATTTAATTGTTATTTTGGTTTCCGGAGATGCCGTGTAAATCGTAAAACATCAAACCGAATGAAACTGAAATATATTCTCCTGATTTTCACATTGATTGCTGCTGTTTTTTCATACATCGGCGCAGCAGAACCGTTCACATGGTGGCTTGAAGCGCTTACTGTTTTCCTGGGAATTCTCGTTTTGGCGGTTTTCAGGAAATTTGAGTTTACCAATTTTGTTTACAGTATTATTTTCATTCACTTTCTGATTTTACTTTTGGGCGCGCATTACACGTATGCAAAAGTTCCGGGCTTTGAATGGATGAACGGAATTTTCGGCGGCGAAAGAAACAACTACGACAAAATCGGGCATTTTATTCAGGGATTTTTGCCGGCTCTGATTGCACGGGAAATTCTGGTTAGCAAAAAAATCATCAACGGCAAAGTCTGGTTATTTTTCATCGTAATCTGTATTGTTCTGGCAATTTCTGCTTTTTATGAACTGATTGAATGGTGGGTTTCCTTACTTTCGGGTGAATCCGGAGATAGTTTTCTTGGAACTCAGGGCTATATCTGGGACACGCAGACCGACATTTTCATGGCTTTAGTCGGTGGTTTGGTCGCACTGATTTTCTTCTCGAAAATTCATGACCGTTTAATCATTCAAAAAAAATAACAGTTAGGTCGCAGCATCCGCAACTGATCTCCTTCTGCTCCTCAATTTAGGGATAATTCATTATCTTTACGAAAATCTAAATTTATCAATGAAAAAAATTACAATAAGCGTTTTAGCATTCTCTGGAATTGTATTTCTTAATTCATGTTCAACAACAAAAACAACAACGGCTTCAACAGAACCAACCACTGTGACTGAAGTAACACAAACTCCGGAAAACGGACTTCAGCTTGAGCACATGGACAAATCTGTGCGTCCGCAGGATGATTTCTTCACTTTTGTGAACGGAAACTGGATGAAAACTACAGAAATTCCTTCCGACAAAACTAGATGGGGTTCTTTCGACAAACTTCGTGAAGATACCGACAAATCCTCTCTGGAAATCATGAACAAGCTTCTGACTGACGATTTTGCACAGGGAACAGAAGGACAGAAAATCCAGGGACTGTACGGAACTTTTCTGGACTGGGACAAAAGAAATGCTGAAGGACTGAACCCGATAAAAGCCGATCTTGCAAAAATTGACGCCATTAAAAATATGGCCGATTTTCAGAACTACATCAACGAGGCCACGGAAATAGGTGAAAACCCATTTTACACTTGGTATTCCTATGCAGATATGAAAAACTCTGTAATGAATGCCGTTTATCTGGGCGGTCCGCGCCTTGGTCTGGGCAAAGACTACTATCAGAAAAAGAACGACGCCAACACCAAAACTTTAGCGGAATACAAAAACTTCGCTTCTAAACTGTATTCAAAATTAGGTTATAAAAATGCAGACCAAACCGCACAGAAACTGGTTGATTTTGAAAATAAACTCGCCAATCTTCTGCTGACGAATGAACAGGGAAGAGACGCTAATCTTCGTTACAATCCGAAAACCATTGCGGAACTGAAACCATTGGTAAAGAATATAAACCTTCCGAATTATCTTACGTCTGTAGGTGTTGATACGGACCGTGTAATTCTTGGCGAACTGAAGTATTACCAGAATATGGATTCTTTCATCAATGCGAAAAATTTACCGTTGCTGAAAGATTATATGAAATTTCATCTTCTTCGGGGAAACATGACGAGTCTTAATAAGGAAATGGATGATATGAGTTTCGATTTCTACTCTAAATACCTTCAGGGGCAGAAAGAGCAGCGTTCCATGGACAAGCGCGGACTTACGATGATTAACGGCGTTTTGGGTGAAGCATTTGGGAAACTGTATGTAGACAAATACTTCCCGGCAGAAGCAAAAGCGCAGATGGAAACGTATATTTCTTACCTGAAACAGGCATTTGCGAAACGAATTGACGGTCTGGACTGGATGTCACCGGAAACGAAAGTGAAAGCTCAGGACAAACTTTCTAAATTCACGGTAAAAATCGCGTATCCGGACAAGTGGAAAGATTATTCGAAACTGCAGATGACTTCTCCGAAAGACGGCGGAACGCTCTACGCCAATCTTCAGAACGTTACGAAATGGCAGTATCAGCGCAACTTGGATAAAATCGGGAAACCGGTTGATAAAACCGAATGGGGAATGAGCCCGCAAACGGTAAATGCCTATTACAACTCATCCAATAACGAAATCGTTTTCCCTGCAGCAATTCTGCAGCCGCCTTTCTTCAACTTCAAAGCAGATCCTGCTGTTAATTTCGGTGGAATTGGCGCTGTAATCGGTCACGAAATTTCGCACGGTTTTGATGACGGCGGTTCCAGATTTGACGGAGATGGAAACCTTAAAAACTGGTGGACAGATTCCGACCGCAAAAACTTTGATACGAAAGTTGACCAGCTTGCCGCGCAGTTCGATAAATACGAGCCGGTGAAAGGAAGTTTTGTGAACGGTAAGTATACTTCTGGCGAAAATATCGGCGATTTGGGTGGCGTTGCGGTTGCTTATGAAGCGTTGCAGATGTATCTGAAAGACAACGGAAATCCCGGACTCATCAGTGGTTATACCCAGGATCAGAGATTCTTCATGAGTTGGGCCACGGTTTGGAGAAGCAAGGCAACCGATGCGTACACTGTGAATCAGGTGAAAACAGATCCGCATTCACCGGGATATTACCGTGCATTTGCTCCGCTGCTGAATATTGATGCATTCCATACGGCATTTGATATCAAGCCGGGCGATAAACTGTACAAAGCTCCGGAAGACAGAATAAGAATATGGTAATAATAAAGAATCACTCAAATTTTTGGGTGATTTTTTTCTGAAGATTGGTTTAATTTAGAAAAAGTTACTGAAAATTGTATCTCAGAAAAAGGTTCGGTGAACGGTTTTCAGCGTTTTTACTGTACATCGCGCTTAAATCAATTCCAAAATTGATATTGTTGTCAGGGAGGAAATTAAAGCGTAATTTTATTGGGAAGCTTAAATTGCGAATGTTGATGTCTGCTGCGGCCTCAAAACCTTTGGTTTGATCATTGATGTTTAGATAACCAATTCCCACATAAGGCCGGAAGTCCATCCATTTCGTAATGTTGATTTTTCTGCCGTAAAGCAAATTCAATTCCTGAATCTTAAAATCTGATGATGCAATGATCTCCAGTTCCTGTCCATAACTGTAAGAAAGCAAAAAAAGATTCCTGTTTCTTTCCATTTCAGCAGCAAGAGACAAAATGGGTGCCTCAAAACCACGCTGGTAGCTATCTTTTTCAAATTCACCGAAAGAATAACCTACGCTTCCGGAAATACTGTAATTATACTGAAGCTGAGAAAAAAATACTCCGGGAATCATTAAAAAGAATAATTTTTTCATAATTTCAAATGTACATTAAATTTATAATTTAAAACTGATTCAATGAAAATAGAAATCAACAGAAATATTAAAATTGAAAACCCGGAAACGAAAACCTTTCTCGCAGATGCTTTTTACAATGATATTCACGAGAAGATTCCGCTGGTCATTTTTGCGCACGGTTACAAAGGATACAAAGATTGGGGTGCGTGGGATTTGATGGCGATGGAATTTGCCAAAGCCGGATATTATTTTGTGAAATTCAATTTCTCGCACAACGGAACTACGCTGGAAAATCCTTCTGAATTTGGCGATCTGAAAGCATTCGGACACAATAATTTCACGAAAGAAATGTCGGATTACGATACGGTTATTAATTATTTTATTGAAAAACCTGAAGTTGATCCGGAAAAAATTGCAATCGTCGGTCACAGTCGCGGCGGCGGAATTTCCATCATCAAAGCGTATGAAGATGAGCGTGTAAAAGCATTGGTTACTTTGGCCGGAGTGAGTCATTTCGGTTACCGTTTTCCT
This sequence comes from Bacteroidota bacterium, assembly GCA_023457935.1. Taxonomy (GTDB): domain Bacteria; phylum Bacteroidota; class Bacteroidia; order Flavobacteriales; family Weeksellaceae; genus JAEXBA01. The sequence goes on from JAEXBA010000072.1 coordinate 15,409, forward strand.
TCCGGAGAACGTTTGGAAAATTGGGAAAATGAAGGAGTAATGTTTTCCGAAAACGGCAGAACAAAACAGCAGATGCCGCATTATTTCCAGTTTTTTGAGGATTATAAAAACAACGAAGAACGTTTCAATATTCAGTATGCTGCGCAACATCTGGAAAAACCTTATCTGATTGTTTCTGCCGGAAAAGATGAATCCGTAAAACCGCAGGAAGGTGAACTGCTGCACGAATGGTCAAAAACCTCACAATTGGAATATCTCGAAAATGCAACACACACTTTCGGCGCAAAAGAACCGTGGGAAGACCGTTTTATGCCGAATGATCTTGATACGGCGACGGAATTAATGATAGAATTTTTTAATCAAAAACTGTAAACTCAATTATCGCTTTAATTGTAATTTTACCGCTTAAATTTAAACTATGGATTTATTTTCTGCTCTTGAAATGCCCAACTTTGCCGAACCGCAGATTTGGGTTTCGCTTTTAACACTTACTTTTCTGGAGATTGTTCTGGGTGTGGACAACATTATTTTCATCTCCATTATTTCCGATAAGCTTCCGAAAGAAAAGCAGCGTTTTGCCAGAAATCTGGGTTTAACGTTTGCAATGCTGTTCCGTGTGATTCTTTTGCTGATGATCAACTGGATTATCGGCCTCAAAGATCCGGTTCTCACGATTGATTTCATGACGGATGCCACAACCGGCGGTCCGCTTCATCTCAGCTGGAAAGACATTATTCTCCTCGCCGGAGGTATTTTCCTGATTGGTAAAAGTACATTTGAAATTCACAGCAAAATGCAGGTTGATGACCATCACGCTCCGAAACCGAAATCTGCAGCTTCAGGTTTAATGGCGATGGTGATTTTCCAGATTATTCTTATTGATATGGTGTTCTCTTTGGATTCCATTTTAACAGCGGTTGGTTTGGTTGACAATGTGGTTCTGATGATTATTGCGGTTGTAATTTCTATCGGAATTATGATGGCTTTTGCTGGACCGATTTCCAGAATTATCAACAAACATCCAAGTTTGCAGATGTTGGCTTTGGCTTTCCTGGTAGTAATTGGTGTAATGTTGGTTGCGGAAGGTATTCACCAACACGTAAGCAAAAACATTATTTACAGCTGTCTTGCCTTCAGTTTGGCGGTTGAAATGCTGAACATCAGACTGAGAACGAAGAAGGAAAAATACTACCGTTTGAATCCCGATTTGAATAACAAACTCGAGATTGAACACGACAAAGACAATATGGTATAAACGAAAAGAGCGGAAAATTTTCCGCTCTTTTTTATTTAGTGTTATTGACAAATCACATTTTCAGGATTTCCCATGCTTCTGCAATTTTGCTTTCCAGAAGGAGTTTTTGGGCTTCCAGATGCTTTGCTTCATCGCCGTGAAATTCCGTTCCGGGAAGTTGTTCAACGTTCGCCAACATTCCTAAATCGTTTCCGGTAAAAACCTTGGAATAACGGATGTTTTCAGGAAGCTGATCAAAACCGATTCCTTTTGTTACCAACGGTTTCGGAACTTCAAAAAGACTTTCTTTATTTGAAATCGAATACCAGTTTGCACCCAATCTTGCCACCATATCGAGTTTGGTTTGATCCAGATTTCCGTTTTCATCGCAGTATTCTTCACGGATGTGCATTTTCACCACTTCACAGATAATCAGGTTTCCGGCGCCGCCTTCAGTTCCCAAATGTTTTACTTCCTGAACTTTACATTCAAAATTCACGGGCGATTCTTCAATGAGTTTTGGCTGAACCAATTCGGCATCTTTCATCGTTAAACCTGCTTTCACAAATTCATTTACGCCGTCACCATATTCTGTAGAAGCCAAAGAAATCTGCTGAACCATTGGAAAATTTATGTTTCCAATCACTACTTCCGGAACTTTCAGAATATTTTCCAGCGTATGTTTCGTCGTATTATCGCGCACTCTTCTCGCCGGAGAAAAAATCAGAATCGGCGGAACCGTACTGAACATATTGAAAAAACTGAACGGTGAAACATTCGGGTTTCCGTTTTCGTCAACCGTTGAAGCAAGTGCAATCGGTCGCGGTGAAACTGCAGTCTGTAAAACCTGCTGCAGTTGAGGAGAAGTGAGCGTTTTAGGATCTATCGTTTTCATTCAGAATTATTTTGCAGGAAGAATTTTTCCGTCAACTTCACCAAAACCAACTCGGATTCCGTCTTTTTCAGCCCAACCTCTCATAATTACGGTATCATTGTCTTCAATGAATTTTCTTTCCTGTCCATCGTTCAGTTTTAAAGGATTCTGTCCTCTCCAGGTCAATTCCAGCATCGACCCGAAAGAATTTTCATCACTTCCTGAAATGGTTCCGGAAGCATACATATCACCAACTTCAATATTACAGCCATTCACAGTGTGATGAGCGAGTTGCTGCGTCATATTCCAGTACATATATTTGTAATTGCTCTGACAAATTTTTGCTTCGGTACCTTTTTCAGGTTGAATATATACTTCAAGATTGATGTCGTAATTTTTATTTCCGCTGAATGTCAGATAATCCAGAACTTCAGGTTCCTGTTTTGGAGATTCAGTTCTGAACGGCTCCAAAGCTTCCAAGGTCACCACCCAAGGCGAAACGGAACTTCCAAAATTTTTCGCCAAAAACGGTCCAAGCGGAACATATTCCCAACTTTGGATATCTCGCGCAGACCAGTCATTGAAAATGACCATTCCGAAAATAGAATCTTCAGCTTCTGCGGTGGAAATGCTTTCACCCATTTCTGTATTTCTGTTAACGATGAATGCCATTTCAAGTTCAAAATCAAGCTGTTTACACGGTCCGAAAACCGGTTTATCGGCATCTGCAGGTTTCATCTGACCTTTCGGACGGTGAATTTCCGTTCCTGAAACCACGATAGATGAAGCTCTTCCGTGATAACCGACCGGAATATGTTTCCAGTTTGGAAGAAGTGCATTTGCCGGATCTCGGAACATTTTTCCAACATTGGTGGCGTGTTCAATGGAGCTGTAAAAATCGGTATAATTCGGAACGTGAACCGGCATCAGCATTTTTACTTCATCCAGTTCATAAAAGCATTCTTCAATGGTTTTTTCGTCGTTTGCCAATCTTGAATCTTCAAGCAAAAGCTTCTGAATATGCTTACGGACTTCATTCGTCACCGGTTTTCCAAGTTCAATGAATTCATTCAGGGTATAGGCCTCAAAAACATTGTCGTTAATGCCTTCAAGCTCATCAAAATAACCAAAGTCATACAATGTCGCGAGATCCACAACCACATCACCGATTCTTGTTGCGCAGGCAATGTATTCTTTGTTGAAAACCGCCACTCCGAACGGAATATTATGAATGGAAAAATCTGAATTCTGATCGTAATTTACAAAGGATTTCATAAGGGGATTTTTGTTTGTTTCGGCGGGAATTCGCCGTTTGTTTTCAGATTATAAATTTAATAAAAAAAGTTCAGAACCATGGGCTCTGAACTTCAATTTATGGGGAATCAGCGTTTCTAAAATGCAGTTTCGTCAATCCATCTTTCCTTACTGTTAACATCCAGCAGATAAAGAATTTTTTTCTGCTTGGTCATCAGCATTGTTTTCGCAATCGGAATGGCTATTTTTTTTCCTTCCAGTCTGTCAAACCTAAGCGAAAGGATGTTGTTTTTTGTACGCACATAATCACCGGTAAAAATATTGGACGACGTTTTGCCGTTGGATTTATCATCAAACATTTCAACATAAGTGGCCTCTTTTCCTTTTATGATGATGAAATTTCTTTCGGTATGATCGTCGAAATCCTTGATAAGTACAAATTTCCGGTCGTTCAGATTTTCAGAACGAAGTTCTTTGTTGATTCCTCTTCTTGCTTCCAGTTCATCCAGAATAGCATTGGCTGTTCCGTACTGCGCTTTTGCCCAGGCGGAAAGAAGAAGTACGAAGGAAAGGAAAATCAGCTTTTTCATGCTTTTAAAAATAAACTGGACTGATATTAACAAATACCAGTCCAAAAGTTTTACAATTTTTAAAGGTTTCCGCGTCTTGCCTGTTCTCTTTCCAGTGCTTCGAACAGCGCTTTGAAGTTACCTGCGCCGAAACTCTGTGCTCCGTGTCTTTCGATAATTTCGAAGAAAAGAGTAGGGCGGTCTTCAACCGGTTTTGTGAAAATCTGAAGAAGATAACCTTCCTCATCATGGTCAATAAGAATTCCCAGATCCTGAAGTTTTTTGATGTCTTCATCAATATGACCAACTCTTTCCGGAACCATTTCGTAATACGCTTCCGGTGGAGCAGAAAGGAATTCAACGCCTCTTGCTTTAAGATCTGTAACGGTTTTAATGATGTCTTTTGTGGCTACTGCGATATGCTGAACGCCTTCTTCTTCGTAGAAATCCAGGTATTCTTCAACCTGAGATTTTTTCTTTCCTTCAGCCGGTTCATTGATCGGGAATTTTGCATAACCGTTTCCGTTCGACATTACTTTTGACATTAAAGCGGAATATTCCGTATTGATCTGTTTGTCATCAAAACTCAGAATGTTCACAAATCCCATCACCTCTTCGTACCATTTTACAACAGGAATCATTCTGTCCCAACCAACATTTCCAACGCAGTGGTCTACATAAAGAAGTCCGCAGTCAGAAGGATTGTAGTCGCTTTCCCATTTTTCGTAACCCGGCATGAACGGTCCGTTATAATTTTTTCTTTCGATGAACATATGAACAGTTTCACCGTAAGTGTAAATTCCGGATATTCTTACTTCCCCGAATTCATCAGTAATGGTTTTCGGTTCCATATAAGGTTTTCCGCCGCGTTTTGTAGTTTCTTCAAATGCGGAATAAGCATCATCTACCCAAAGTGCAAGAATTTTCACGCCGTCACCGTGTTTTTTAACGTGTTCGTTAATTGGTGAATCTGATTTCAAACCTGTTGTGAGAACCAGCCTGATTTTTCCCTGCTGAAGAACGTAAGAAGCTCTGTCGCGAACTCCGGTTTCCGGACCTGCATAAGCCACGCTCTGAAATCCGAAAGCAGTTTTGTAAAAGTGTGCCGCCTGTTTGGCATTTCCTACATAAAATTCAATATAATCTGTACCGTTGATGGGCAAAAAATTCTCTGCCTGAGCGATTTTTTCGGCAAAAGTGAGTGTTGACATTTTACTTGTTCTGTTTTAAATTTATTTTACTGCAAGTTACGAAATTTTGAAGAAAAGTTTTTCTGGCAATTACTAAAAACGTTCAAAGATGAATTTACGGTTTACTATCTGATCAGAAATTTAGTGCAAATCCAACGGCAGGTGTGGAATGCTGTGTCGCCGGATTTTTAAGAATTCCAACTGTTGGCCGCAAACTTTCGTATTTCGCCAGGTTTTTCTTTGAACCTTTATAAAGAAAATAAGAGGAACCAGCCGCCAGAATACCAACCACAATAAATCCGGTTCCAACTTCCCGGCCAAGGCCCTCAAGAAATTCGTCTTTATCCTGATTATCATCAATAATCATCGCAGTTCCAAGAATTGTAGAAGCTATACCGGTGGAGAGAACCACGGTTCCAAATACTTTTTGAACTTTTGATTTTTTCAGATAATGTTCAGGTGTTTTCAGTTCGGATGTCTGCTGTTGCGCATTTCCAAAGATGGGTATGAGTAAAATTAAAATTACTCCTAAAAAATTTTTCATAATTCAAGATTTTTAGTATGCATTGCATAATCAAATCTATGAATAAATATTTTGAAAAATTACAGAACAAACACTTTTTTTAAATGAAAAAACCGGAAGTTAATTCCGGTTTTATATTGTTTAAACTTCAACTTTGAATCTTTCAAATGCCGCTCTTTCCAGTGCTTCCCTGTCATCCGGATGCGAAATTTCAATAAGATCTTTCGCGCGCTGGCGCAGACTTTTTCCGTAAAGATAAGCAGTTCCGTATTCTGTACATACATAATGAATGTGACCTCTGGTTGTAACCACTCCGGCTCCCTGTTTAAGGAACGGAACGATACGCGGAATTCCTTTGTTTGTTCTGGAAGAAATTGCCATAATCGGTTTTCCGCCCTCAGAAAGTGCTGCGCCTCTCATAAAGTCCATCTGTCCCCCGATTCCTGAAAACTGGTAGGTTCCGATGGAATCTGCGCAAACCTGACCCGTAAGATCAATTTCAATGGCCGAGTTAATGGCGTGCATTTTTTTGTTTTTCATGATCACGATCGGGAAATTCACATGCTGAACATCCATAAAAGCAATCGAAGGATTGTCATTTACAAAATCATACAGTTTTTTGGTGCCGAAGCAGAAACTGGTAATGGTTCTGTTGAGGTGAGTTCCTTTGTATTTGTTGTTTACAACGTCTTTTTCAATAAGATCAATAACACCGTCGCTAAGCATTTCGGTATGGATTCCCAGATCTTTGTGATTGCCAAGACATTTCAGAACGGCATCCGGAATGGTTCCGATTCCCATCTGAAGTGTGGCTTTATCGTCAATCAGTTCAGCAACGTTTTTCCCGATCTGCATTTCGACATCGGTTACTTTTGCGCCATAGTCAAGCGTCATGAGTTCTTCTTCGTGCCACACCATTTTATCGATTCTCTTTACGTGTACCATTGAGTCGCCGTGAGTACGCGGAAGTTTAGGATTTACGACCGCAATAATTTTTTTGGCGGTGTCTACAGCTGTTCTTGCCACGTCAACAGAAGTTCCCAGAGAGCAGTATCCGTGCTGGTCGGGCGGTGAAACCGTAATCAGTGCGACATCCAAAGGAAGATGTCCGTTTTTGAAAAGCAGAGGGATTTCGCTCAGGAAAATCGGCACAAAGTCACCTCTTTCACTGTTTACCGCATCACGAACCGGTGTGGATGTAAAAAGCGAGTTGATGAAAAAGCTGTCCTTGTATTCCGGCTTGGCAATTTCCACATTTCCCTGCTGCGTGATGGAAACCAGCTCAACATTTTTCAGTCTTGAACTTTGTCTTGCCAGTTCATCATAAAAAAGATTGGGTGTACAGGCACTGCCATGTCCGAAAATTCTGTCACCGCTTTTGACTTCCTGCATCGCTTCCTCCACGCTTACATACTGAACCATAACTTAAATTTCTATGTTTGTTTTAACTATTAACTCTTTCAAAGATACTTATTTTAGGGCGGAAACGAAAGATGAAATTTGTCAAGGATTGCAATATTTTCATCAAAAATATCATCAGTGGTTTTTTTCGTAAGTTTGATAAAAACCTACGTTATGAAAAAGACAACCATTTTTTTTCTGCTGATGATGCCGTTCTTTTTCTCTGCCCAGAATTCGGAACTAAGTGTCGGGATCGGCGCATTTGGATCTACAAAATTCCGGGTTTACAATTACGATCATACTTCCAGCGGTTTTGAAATAAACCTGAATTACGGTTATAAATTCAGTCAGAATAAAATCATCGGATCTTTGATTCTGGGGCCAAAATTTTCAGTGGTTTCATCGGAAAGCGGCACTGCTTCTTATGTTGAAGCTGCTGTTCTGTACGCGAGAGAATTTCCTTTAAATGGCTTTCTTGCTCTGGAACCGGCTGCAGGTGTCGGTTTTTATTCGCTGAAAGACAATTCCAGAGTTTATTCTCCTGATGATTACTCAGATTATACAGAAATTGAGGAAAAGTCAGGTGTTTCAGTTCCGTTACGGTTAAATATCGTGATGGACAGGAGCCGAAATTTCAGCTATGGCTTCAGCGGCCAGTATGCGTTCTCGAAACCGGTATCGTTGTATTATGTGTCCACTTTTGCGAGATTCAGTTTTTAGGCATTACTCCTGCGAACGGTCGGCCAAATAGTTTTCCTCTTTTTCAAGCCAGGAATGTACATAGGAAGGATCTTCAACCTTCATGGCTTCTTCTGTGATTTTCAGTGGTCTGAACGGGTCGACCATCACAGCATATTCCTCTGTAAATTTCTTGCCTACACTTCGTTCCATTGCGCCAGGATGCGGCCCGTGGACAATTCCGCCCGGATGTAGCGTGAAATCCATTAAATCAATATGGTTCCGGCTCATAAAGTCGCCTTCGGTGTAGAATAAAACTTCGTCAGAATCAATATTGGAGTGGTTGTAAGGTGCAGGAATCGCCAGCGGATGATAATCGTACATTCTCGCTACAAACGAGCACACTACGAAATTGTGCGCCTCAAAATTCTGGTGAATCGGCGGCGGTAAATGCACGCGGCCGGTAATCGGTTCAAAATTCTTGATATTGAATTTGTAAGGATAAAAATAGCCGTCCCAACCCACAACGTCAAAAGGATGTGTTGCATAAATGAAATCCCAGAGTTGATTTTCCTTTTTCACTTTAATTAAAAACTCGCCGCTTTCATTCACCGGTTCCACAAATTCCGGAGCTTCAATGTCGCGTTCGCAGAAAGGGGAATGTTCCAGCAGCTGTCCGAACTCGTTTCTGTAGCGTTTCGGCGTGTAAATAGGAGAGTGGGCTTCAAGTACAAAAAGAACGTTGGTTTCGGTATCAAATTCAATCTGGTAAATGGTTCCGCGCGGAATAATAAGATAATCACCCACCGAAAATTTCAGATTTCCGACAAAAGTTTTCAGTGTTCCGCTGCCTTCATGAATGAAAAGCATTTCGTCGCATTCGCCGTTTTTATAAAAATAATCCATGGATTTTCTTGGCTTTGC
>JAEXBA010000073.1 GCA_023457935.1 Bacteroidota bacterium
TCATCCATGGAGTCGATCATCTGAAGATTGTGGCGCTGTCCAATTTCGTAGTCGTTGGTATCGTGAGCCGGAGTAATTTTCAATGCACCGGTTCCGAATTCAATATCCACATAATCGTCTTCAATGACTGGAACGGAACGGTTTGCAATCGGCACGATAACATTTTTCCCTTTCAGATGTGCATAACGTTCATCATTCGGGTTGATGCAGACTGCAGTATCACCGAAAATCGTTTCAGGACGCGTTGTTGCGACGGTTAGAAAATCTTCGGCACCTTCAATTTTATATTTAAGGAAATAGAGTTTTCCGTTTTGCTCCTTGAAAATTACCTCTTCATCGGAAATATTGGTTTTCGCTTCAGGATCCCAGTTGACCATTCGGTAACCGCGGTAAATGAGTCCTTTATTATATAAGTCAACAAAAGATTTAATCACTTGAGCAGAAAGTTTCGGCTCCAAAGTGAAGCGTGTTCTTTCCCAGTCGCAGGAAGCACCAAGTTTTTTAAGCTGTTCAAGAATGGTTCCGCCGTATTTATCGGTCCATTCCCATGCGTGTTTCAGAAAATCTTCGCGCGTGATATCGGATTTGTTGATTCCTTCAGATTTCAGTTTTGCCACGACTTTCGCTTCAGTTGCAATCGAGGCGTGATCCGTTCCCGGAACCCAACACGCGTTGAAACCCTGCATTCTTGCACGACGGATTAAAACATCCTGAATCGTGTTGTTCAGCATATGTCCCATGTGAAGAATTCCGGTAACATTTGGCGGCGGAATTACAATGGTATAAGGAGGACGCTCATCCGGAACGGAATGAAAATAACGGTTCTCCATCCAGTAATCATACCATTTCTGTTCGGTTTCCTGTGGATTATATTTATCTGAAATCTGCATAAAATCGCTCTTTTTGTCTTACAATCTGCAAAAATAGGAGAAAGAAAAAATATTTTCATTGTTAATTGAAATTATTTTTAACTTTGCTCTTTAATTTTAATCAAACCGATAATAACATTTAAAGAATATGAAAAAATTATTTGCAGGTTTCGCACTTCTGGGAACCATCGCATTTGCTTCAGCACAGACGATTACCTTCGATCAGACTACTTTGGATTACGGAACCGTTAAACCGGGATCTGACGGAAACAGAGTTTTCACGGTAAAAAATACCGGTGACAAGCCGCTTATTATTTCTGCGGTTCAGCCTTCTTGCGGATGTACAACTCCGGAATGGAGCAAGGACGCAATTTTGCCGGGAAAAACAGGTGTAATTAAAGTTCATTATGACACCAACAGACAGGGACAGTTCCTTAAAATGATTCAGGTAATGTCCAACGACCCTGAAAACAGCAGATCCGTAATCAACATTAAAGGTAATGTAGATCCTAATGCTGCAGAAGCTGCCGTTGTTGCGCCGGCTCCTGTGAAGGCCTCTGTTGAACAAAAGCCAGTGGTAAAGAAAAAAGCAGTGAAACAGACTAAAAAAGTTCATAAAACAGCTTTGAAATAATTATCAGCCCATTGCTGAATAAAACCGCCTCAGACAACTGAAGCGGTTTTTTTTGTATTTTTATTGAATAAACCAAGCATATGGACAAGGATTTTACCGACAACTTCCTCGCAAAAGGGAAAATAAAACTGAAAGATTTTGATACCGAATACAAAGGCAAACTTGAAAAAGAAGAAGGCCAGCAGATGCTTGCTGACGAAAAAAAGCGGTTACATGAACTGCAAGAGCGGCTGTACGCCGACGGAAGCAAATCGCTTCTGATTGTTCTTCAGGCCATGGATGCAGCGGGCAAAGACTCGCTGATTGAACATGTTTTTGGCGGCGTAAATCCACAGGGCTGCGAAGTCACCAGTTTCAAAACGCCGAGTTCCAAAGAATATCAACACGATTTCTTATGGCGACATTATATTGCACTTCCTGAAAAAGGAAAAATCGGGATTTTCAACCGGAGCCATTATGAAAGTGTACTGGTATGCAAAGTACATCCCGAATACAACCTGAGCGAAAAAGTCTGCGATTCCATTGATGATTTTGATAAAGAGTTCTGGGAAAACCGTTACGAAAGCATCGAAAATTTTGAGAAACACCTTGCGCAGAACGGAACCCATATCGTAAAGATTTTCCTGAATGTTTCTAAAGATGAACAGAAACAGCGTTTCCTGGACCGCATTAATGAACCCGACAAAAACTGGAAATTCGCTATGGGCGACCTGAAGGAACGCGCTTTGTGGGACCAATATCAGGAAGCGTATGAAGAAGCCATAAACCGAACTTCCAAAGATTATGCGCCATGGTTTATTGTTCCTGCCGACCAGAAGTGGTTTGCCAGAATTACGGCCATACAGATTATTATTGAAGCGCTGGAAAAAATGAATCTGAAATATCCGGAACTGCCGATGGATGAAAAGTCCCGTTTGGATGAAGCCAAACAAATGCTGGAAAGCGAATAAGAAAAAGAGGCTGTCTCAAAAGAGAGATAGCCTTTTTTATGCAAAAAAAGGAAAGCCGAGGCTTTCCTAATAGTTGCAAATTTCGTAATTTGCTGTGTGTTAACTAAGTCAAAAGTAGTCTTTAAAGA
>JAEXBA010000074.1 GCA_023457935.1 Bacteroidota bacterium
GAAAATATGCTGTACGAAATTGCAGCAAAAGTAAAATCAAAAATTCCGGAAGGAATTCAGCTGGCATATCTGAAACTTCACGAAACCGAAAACTCTTACGGAGAGTGGATTGCGGAGGAAAATTAAAATTTTACTTTGATTCCTTTTCAATTATTTCACAAATGTGTGAAAAAAAAACGAACAATTGTTTGGTAGGAATAATAATTTAGTTTAACTTCGCAAGCGAACACCAATGAGGAAGAAAAATTTCTTCTAATCTTTGGCCGGAATTTTCTCCGGCTTTTTTTGGCTTCATCTGTAAGGCATTCTTCCTATCTTTGTGGCAGTATTCTGCCGATGATGCATAAAATTTCTCTTCAAGATAACAAAAAAGTCTATTTCTGTTCCGATCAGCATTTCGGAGCTCCTTCCGTTGCGGAAAGTAAAAAGCGTGAAGAGAAATTCATCCGGTGGCTTGATGAAATCAAAAAAGATGCACAGGTTCTTTTTCTGATGGGCGATCTGTTTGATTTCTGGCACGAATGGAATCACGTAATTCCGAAAGGTTATGTGCGTGTTTTGGGAAAACTGGCCGAACTGAAAGATTCCGGAATTGAGCTTTTTATTTTCGTGGGAAACCACGATTTGTGGATGAAAAACTATTTCGAGGAAGAAATCGGCTGCAAAGTTTTCTTTGAAAAACAGTATTTTGAAATCAGCGGAAAACAGTTTCTTTTGGCGCATGGAGACGGACTCGGTCCCGGTGATAAAGGTTATAAAAGGATGAAAAAACTGTTCACGAATCCTTTGGCGCAATGGGCTTTTAAATGGCTTCATCCGGATATTGCCATGAAAGTTGCGATTTATTTTTCCACCAAAAACAAAATGATTTCCGGTGAGGAAGACAAGGAATTTCTCGGTGAAGACAAGGAATATCTGATCATCTATTCCAAAGAAAAACTGAAAACCGAAAAAATCGATTATTTCATTTACGGTCACCGTCACTTGCCGATGGTTCTGGATTTGAATTCCGGCGAGAATTCTGCAAAATACGTTAATCTTGGCGACTGGATTTCGTATTTTACTTACGGCGTTTTTCAAACTGATTTCGAACTGAAAACTTTTGAGTAACCACGGAGACACCGAGGATTTCACAGAGAACACTATTAGTTTTGGACATGATTGAAAATGAAATTTCTCAGATAGTTTTTGATTCAGGACTGAAAATTCACAGAGAATTAGGTCCCGGTTTACTTGAGTCAGCTTATGAAGAATGTTTGGCGTACGAACTTTCAGACGCAGGTTTGCTGGTCGAAAAATAGAAACCTATGCCGCTGATTTACAGAGATGTAAAACTGAATGTTGGATATCGCCTTGATTTACTGATCGAGAAGAAAGTAGTAGTTGAAGTAAAATCCTGTGAAGCGCTGAATGACGTACATTTGGCGCAGGTAATTACCTATTTGAAGCTGAGTAAGTGCAAACTGGGTTTGCTGATTAATTTTAATGTAAAACTTTTCAAAAACGGTTATAAAAGAGTGATCAACGGTAATATTCCCCTGTGATCTCCGTGAAACCGCAGTGTCGCTGTGTTTAAAGAAATTTTAAATATCAAAACCGAATCCGAATTTCAGGCAGCCTGTCTGGAAACGTTCCGTTATCAGTACGAAAACGTTGAGGTTTACAGGAAATTTGTCGATTTCCTGAACATCAATCCGTCTGAAATTGATGAGGTTAAAAAAATTCCGTTTCTGCCGATTGAAATGTTCAAGAAACATGCAGTTTTAAATCAGAATTTTCAGACTGAAGATTATTTCCAAAGTTCTGGAACAACGCAGATTCAAACCCGATCCAAACATTTTATCGCCGATTTTTTTCTGTATGAAGAAAGTATTTACCGCAGTTTTGAACAGTTTATCGGAAAACCGGAAGATTTTATTTTTCTTGGTCTGCTTCCAAATTACTCCGAAAATCAGCATTCTTCCTTAATATATATGGTTGATTTTCTGATGAAAAAATCCGGAAAACCCGAAAACGGTTATTTTCTATACAATCATCAGGAATTGTTTGAACTTCTCAAAAACCTTCAAAATAAGAAAGTTATTCTGTTCGGAGTTTCGTTTGCGCTTCTGGATTTTCTTGACAATCAATTCAACTTTACGACTCTACAACTCAACGACTTAGCAGTAATTGAAACCGGCGGAATGAAAGGCAGAAAAGCAGAAATGACGAAAACCGAACTGCTGAAAACTCTAAAAAAAGGTTTCGGAACAGACAAGATTTTTTCAGAATATTCCATGACGGAGCTGCTTTCGCAAGCATATTCTCTTGGCGAAAATATTTATGAACCTCCCAACTGGATGCGGATTTTAATCAGAAATACGGAAGATCCGTTTTCGTATGTTGAAGACGGAAGAAACGGCGCCATCAACATTATTGATTTGGCCAACCGACATTCGTGTTCGTTTATTGCGACGCAGGATTTGGGAAAATCTTACGGGAGAAAGTTTGAAGTTTTGGGAAGAATAGATCATTCTGATATCCGCGGCTGCAGTTTGTTGGTTTCATGATGAAAATCATTGCGTTGAATTTTTTTCAGTTCTAGATTTTTTGAAAATAAAAAACCACCTTCGTAAAAAAGGTGGTTTTTTTGTTTTTAGTAAGTTTTTTTATTTATGCTCAGGTTTCTCAATTAAGAAATTGTACACAAAACTTGCAGCAACACCACCTAAAATCGGCGCAACAATAAATAACCAAAGTTGGGTAAGTGCATTCCCTTGTACAAAAATTGCGGGGCCAGTACTTCTTGCAGGATTCACAGAAACTCCTGTTATATTAATGCCTACAATATGAATCAGCACCAGCGACAAACCGATTGCCAAACCTGCAAAACCACCGTTAATATTCTTAGTTGAAGTTGAACCTAAAATTACAAGCAGGAAAATAAATGTAAATACAAATTCAGCAACAAAAGCAGCCGTTGTGTTGTATTCTTTCAGATATCCTGTTCCCCAACCGTTAGAGCCTAATCCCCATTCTGCCATTTGTCCGCCAGGATGGTTTGTAAAAATGAGATAGAGGATTCCTGCACCGATGATTGCGCCCAAAATCTGAGCCGCAATATAATAGACAGCTTCTCGCATTTTCATACGTCCCGCTGCAACCATTGCTACGGAGATTGCAGGATTAATGTGGCATCCGGAAATATGTCCGATGGCATAAGCCATTGCTACTACCGACAGACCGAAAGCAAAAGAAATTCCGAGCAAACCAACACCCGTAGTTCCGTCTGCACCAGCGATTACGGCGCTTCCGCAGCCCATTAAAACCAGCACCATTGTTCCTAGAAGTTCAGCAACAAATTTTGAAGTTGTAGATACTTGCATAATTTTAATTTTTTTATGTTTATTACGAAGTTAGAACATTTACTAAAAATAACGCCAAAAATCTTAAAAAATGTTAAAATTAAATTTTGTTCATGGGTGCGTTTTCTTTTGATTTGAAAATCAGTAATTTAAAAGGTGACAGCATTCAGTTCCGATTTGCACGTTATTTGCAGCGTTTGGAGCAACTCAGAAAAACTTACCTTTACTTAAATTTCTAAAATGATGAATTCCGGCAAGTTTAAAACAATATTATGGGTTCTGGGAATCCTGATGGTACTTTTCCTTGGCTTTTTCCTTTATCAGATGACAACTACTGAAGGTTTCGGCAATATGATGATGCCGGTAATGCTGATTCTCGGACTGGTGTTGGGCGGAGTAATTGCCTTTCTCGCGTCAAAGAATCTGAAGTCGGAGCCGCCTGTGATTACAGAAAGTTCCCATACCATTGCGGAAAGCATGCGTAAAGTGTTTAAAGTGGTTTCTGCAGAAGGACATTTCAACGAGATTTATAATTACGAGGAAACAACCAAACTTTTTAATTTCATACCTCAGAAGAAAAAAGCGCTTGTTATTGTACAGGCAAAGATTTTGGTGGGCTACGATTTTGAAAAATTCAAATGGGAAGTGGATCAGGAAAACAGAAAAGTCCGTCTGCTGGAATTTCCGGCGCCCGAAATTCTTTCTACCGAAACCGATTATAAATATTACAACATCGAAGAACAGTTTTTTAATCTTTTCAGTAAAGATGATCTGGCAAAAATTCAGAATAACGGAAAAAGACAGGTTATTGAAGCTGCCAAGAAATCGCACCTTCCTGAAGTTGCCGCTGAACAGATGCGGACGCTGCTTACAGAGCTTCTGGACACGAAAAACTTTGCACTGGAAAACCCTTCAATAATTACAGAAACAAAATTTCAGATTGAAGACCAAAGCCCTGTAAATGGGTGATTCTGAAGATCTTGTTAACATAATGTAAATTTCAAAAATAATTTTGTAACGCATTCCTTTTCTGAAATAATGACATTTGTATTGTTAGTTCACTGCATGTCTGACACCTCAAATCAATCATTATGAAAAGGATCTATTTTTTACTTACTTTCTGTCTTACGACATTACTATACGCACAGTCCAATAATTTCAGATTCGCAAGTCTTACTTCAACTGAACTTGAGAATGTAAACGACCGTCCGGAATTTGATTTCAACGCTAAGGAACTCAGAAATCTTCCGGTTGCTGATCTTCTGAATATTTATGTAGAAGAGTATATCGATATCGAAAATGTTAAGGGAGAAGGTAAAATTACTACACTTCTGGCTTTGCAGCTGGATGACAACGGAGTTCTGAAACATGTTTCTGCAACGGGCGCCAATCCGTCTTTCAATGAAGAAGCAGTGAATGTTTTCAAAAAATTTGAAGGAAAGAAAATGAACATCAAACAGCTGAGAAATGCTGAAGTTGAGGTACTGATACCGATCAGTTTGGAAATGTAAGGGTTTTGACGAACTTTATATACGCCGGAGTTTTTGCTTCGGCATTTTTTTTATCCGTACTTTTGCAACCGCAAATTCATTTATCAACCATCATTCATCAGTTATGCTATCAGTTCAGGGTTTAGGGCTTCATCACGCAGGAAATTATCTGTTTCGCGACGTTAATTTTACCATTAAAAAAGACGACAAAATCGGTTTGGTTGGTAAAAACGGAGCCGGAAAATCCACTCTGCTGAAAATTCTTTCCGGTGAAATTAATTTCTTTGAAGGGAATGTGGTTCCCGACGGAAACATTACGATTGGTTTCCTGAAGCAGGATCTGGAATTTGTAAAAGGAAGAACAGTTTGGGAAGAAACGCAGCAGGCATTTGAACAGATTAATCTCTGGAAAAATGAGCTTGAAGAAGTTAACCATCAGTTGGCGACAAGAACGGATTATGAAAGTGATGATTACCACAACCTGATTCACCGTATGACCGATCTGAACGATCTTCTTCATCATCACGACGCCTACAACCTTGAAGGCGATATGGAAAAAGTTCTTCTCGGTCTGGGTTTTAAAGCCGATGATTTTGAAAGAATTACGGATGAGTTTTCGGGCGGCTGGAGAATGAGGATTGAACTGGCTAAACTGCTTTTGCAGAACAACGATTTGCTTCTTCTGGATGAGCCGACCAACCATTTGGATATGGAATCCATCATCTGGCTGGAAAATTTCCTGAAGGAATACCGCGGCGCAATTGTACTGGTTTCCCACGACAAGCAGTTTATGACCGCAGTCTGCAACCGTACTTTTGATGTGAACAACAGAAAAATTGACGATTATAAAGCCAATTACACCAAATATCTTGAATTAAGAGCTGAAAGACGCGAAAAACTGGAACAGGCGAAAAAAAATCAGGATGCGGAAATCAAGCAGATGGAAGACAATATTAACCGTTTCCGTGCTTCTGCAACAAAGGCGAGTTTTGCGCAGTCACTGATTAAGAAACTCGACAAAATTGAGAGAATTGAACTGGATAATGAAGACGTTTCCAAGTTCAACATCCGTTTTGTGCAGTCGGTTACACCCGGAAAAGTCATTTTTGAAGCTGAAAATCTTGGAAAAGCGTACGGAAACAAACAGATTTTTGATGATGTTGACTTTTTTGTGGAGCGTGGCGACCGGATTGCACTTCTTGGCCAGAACGGACAGGGAAAAACAACCTTGGCGAAGATCCTCACCGGACAGATTAAAGATTATTCCGGAGACTGGACTTTAGGCCACAATGTGAATATCGGTTATTTTGCGCAGAATCAGGAAGAAGTGCTCACTCCGGGAAAAACAGTTCTGCAGGAAGCGGAAGATGCCGCAACCGAAGAAACCCGGCCAAGAGTCCGCGATCTCTTAGGAAACTTCCTTTTTTCCGGTGAAGATGTTCAGAAAAAAACGCATGTGCTTTCCGGTGGTGAGCGTAACCGTCTGGCTTTGTGTAAATTATTGCTTCGTCCGTTCAACACGCTGATTATGGATGAACCTACGAATCACCTGGATATTCAGTCAAAGGAAATCATCAAAATGGCGCTTCAGAAGTTTGAAGGAACACTGATTGTCATTTCCCACGACCGTGAATTCCTGCAGGGTCTGGCCGATAAAATATTTGAGTTCCGTGACGGAAAAATGAAGGAATTCCTCGGAAATATTGATGAATATCTGGATTACCGGCAAAAGGAATCCATCCGCGAAGTTTCCATGGAAAAATCCAAGCTTGAGCAGAAGAAAAATCAGGAGCCGGCTGAAAAGAGCCATGAACCGAGAGCCGGGAATCAAGATGAAAAACCGGAAATTTCGAAGCCGATAACCGATAATCAACAACCGTCAACCAACCACCAGTTCTACACCAAAGAGCAGAAGCAGCTTCACAATAAACTTAAAAAAACCGAAGAGAAAATTGCGGATTACGAAAAGGAGATCGCAAGCTTAGAATCTATTTTTGCCAAGACAAATCCTTCCGAAAAGGAACTCGCGAAATACGAAGATCTTAAAAAAGAGCTCGATGAAACCATGCTGCAGTGGGAAGAAATTGCTGCGCAAATGGAATCTTAATCCCGCAAGATTTTCTGAAAAGTTTTAGATTAGCTAACTTTGCGTTAATGAAATTTGTAAAAGCCAATAAAAACATATTGTCCACATTCCTTCTCGGGATGTACATTTTTGCGGCTTTTTTCTCGGCAAGTTTTCATCAGCATTCACATGGGGTTTTTGTTTTAGACCAGGACGGAAGAACCAAAAACGTTCATAAAGTAGCGGAAAAATCCTCTTTGAATGACTGTGTTGCCTGCCATTTTCTCACCCATAAAACAAGTTTTCTTCCACAGGAATTTCAGTACAGCATTGGTGTCGTAGCTGAAAATTCGGAAGTTCTTACGTATTTTTTCAGCCGGGAAATCTTCTCGGAAATTTCCACATTCTATCTTCGCGGTCCGCCAACAGTTTAGTTTAAATTTTTACGTTACAATTTTTACGTTCTGAAATCACTTTCGGAACATCATCTGTTATAAAAATATTAAATGAAACTGAGATTAAGTCTCGTTTTTCTGCTGCTTGGAATATTGTTTTTCCATGCACAGAAAACATACAGAATTTCCGGTACAGCAACAGATTTTCACGATAAAACGGCGCTCACAAATGCCCGGATTCAGATTGGAAATCTTTCTACTCTTTCGGATGAAAACGGAAGCTTTTCGTTTCTGGCTGTTCCGGAAGGTAATTATACCGTTACCGCTGTTCATCCACACTGTCTTCCTTTTTCAGAGGAAATTACGGTGAATCAGGATATGTTTCTGACCATCAATCTGGAACATCACATCGAAGAGATAGAAACGGTTCATATTATCGGCGGTACAGTTCGTCGCGGAAGCGTGGTTGTTCAGTCACTCGATAAGGAAAAAATTTCCAGAAATTCCACGGAAAATCTGGGGAATATTCTTTCTGATATATCCGGAGTCGGAACATTGAAAACCGGTAACAACATTTCCAAACCTGTCATCCACGGACTGTACGGGAGCCGTATTTCCATTATCAACAACGGTGTGAAAATGGCGGAACAGGAATGGGGCGTTGAACATGCGCCAAGTATCGAGAATACCGCTTTTGAAAGAATCAATGTCGTGAAAGGTTCGGGCGTTCTGAAATACGGTGGCGACGCAGTGGGCGGCGTTGTTGTTTTGGAACCGAAGATTTTTCCGGCAAAAGATTCCATTATGGGCGATGTTTCGCTTTCAGGAATTTCGAACGGGAAAGGTGTGAAAGTTGGCGCCAATCTGGCTAAAATATGGGAAAACCGTTGGTATGTGCGTACAGCCGGAACGTATCAGAAACTGGGCGATCTTTCCATTCCAAATTATACACTGCAGAATACGGGAACAGAAGAACATTCAATGAATTTTTCTTTTGGAAACCGATCTTTTGTGCAGGGTTTTGAGGTGAGTTACAGTGGAATCAACCAGAATTTCGGGATTTTCCGAGGTTCACATTTGGGTGGTCCTGAAGATTTCTACAACGCTGTCACGAACGGAAATTCTTCGGTGTATTACGATGATTTTCAGTACAAAATCCTGAATCCGAGACAGGAAGTGAACCATCACATTGCAAAACTGGAAGCGTACAAACGTTTTTACAGTTTTGGAAAGCTGTCTTTTCAGTATTCTTTTCAGCTGAATAACCGGAAAGAATATGATATCAGAAGAGGTGAACTCAGCGAGCTTCCTTCCATGGATTTACGTTTGATGACGCATCAGGCGAAGCTTGAGCATGTAATTGAGCGTGAAAAATGGCAGCTGGAAAGCGGAATTTCCGGAGCAATACAGGATAATTTTCCAAATCCGGAAACTCAGGCAAGACGATTAATTCCTGATTATTACCGTTATGACGCCGGAATTTTTTCTGTTTTTCAGTATAAGTTTTCAAAGAATCTGACCGGAGAATTCGGTGCGAGATATGATTTCAACCGCTATGATTCGTACAAATATTACGATGAAAGCGATTGGGAAAGCCGTTTTGCAGATTTGTTTCCACAGTTTGTGGTTCAAACAAGCGGAAGCCGTGTGTTAACAAGACCAATTTTGGATTATCATAATATTTCCGCAAATGCAGGAATCAGCTATAAACCGAGCGAAAACTGGGATTTAAAACTGAATGTTTCCAGAGCAAGCCGAACTCCAAATGCTGCCGAACTATTTGCAGACGGTCTTCATCATTCTGCCTCAATAATTGAGCGCGGCGATTTGTCGATTCAAAAGGAAGAAGTCTATCACTTTAGTGTTTCAGCGAAAGCCAAATTGCCTGTTTTGAGCGGTCTTCAGTTTGAGGTGAATCCATATCTGATGACTTCCGACAGTTTTGTGAATCAGGTTCCGGTGGGAATTCAGAACTCCAACCGAGGCGTTTTCATGATTTGGGATTATCAGCAGACAGAAGCCAGAATTTACGGAATTGATGCTGATCTGCAGCTGGATTTCACGGAAAATTTCAAGTGGAATTCACAGTTTTCTGCGCTTCACGGCGATGATCTGAAAAATAATGAACCGCTGATTCTGATGATGTCGAGTAATTTCAAAAATTCACTTGAATTCAGTTTGGATAGGCCTTCAAATTTCTATGTGCGTCTTGAAAATGAAACCTTCCTGAAACAAAAGCGCTTTCCGGTTCGTAACGTGAATCTGGATTTAATAGAAAACGGACAGATTGTAACCAGAACACTGGATACGTCAACGCCGCCCAACGGTTACAGTATTTTCAACGCTGCAGCGGGAATAGATGTTTTCAGGAATTTCAATGTGAATTTCAGAATCAACAATATTTTTAATACAGAATACCGCGATTATCTCAACCGTTTGAGGTTTTTCGCACCGGAATTGGGCAGAAGTCTGATTCTAACCTTCAAATACAATTTTTAACCAATTTAAAATCAATCAAAATGAAAAATATATTTAATTTAATGTTAGTTCTTTTCGCATCAGTTTTAATCCTTTCTTGCCGTAATTCAGACGATATTCCGGAAGATATTCATGAACATGAGGAAATTGAAAAAGTGGTTCTTACGCTTACAGAACAGGGAACAACCAATGTTCAGACCATCAATTATATCGGTGGAAGTGCAGACAGCAATGTAAATCTGGTTAACGGAAAAGTGTACGATGTAAGTCTGGATTTTCAGCATAAACATGGCGACCATTACGAAAGTATGCTCAGTGAAATTGAAGAAGAAAAAGATGAACATTTCATTACATACGATTTTGCAGGAATTTTAGTTAATGTTGTCAGAACATCCGGTGATATTGTCAGAACCGACGGCAAGAAACTCGGTCTGAAAACGCAATGGACAGTAACTTCTTCCGGCGTGAATGCCAAAGTAAACGTAAAGCTTTTCCACGGTTCCACTGCAGTGAATGATCAGTTTCCTTCAGCAGCGAATCAGCTCGGTACTGTAACGGGCGGCGAAGCGGATGTGAACGCAATGTTCAGTGTACAGTAATTTTTTTTTAAAGTTAGTTTGAAAGATCCGGCCACGCTGCCGGATTTTTCTTGTCAATACTTTACTGATAATGAAGGATATTTTAATAAAATTTCATATTTTTGCGAACCAAAATTTTTACTAAAAACAATATTAAAAAATAATGAAGGTTACCGCACAAAACCACGACGAAGTAAGTGCTTTGCTTACCGTAACAGTTGATAAAGCCGATTACAAAGATACGGTTGAGAAACAGCTTCACAACTATGCAAAAAACGCACAGGTTCCGGGATTCAGAAAAGGAAAAGTGCCGATGAGCATGGTGAGAAGACAGTATGAAGCAGGAATCGCTTTCGAAGAAATCAACAAGCAGGTTTCTGAAGCTTTGAATAATTATGTAAACGAAAACAACCTGAAGCTTGTTGGGCAGCCAGTGCCGCAGCCGGTGAATGATTTCGACCATAATGCTGAACAGCTTTCTGTTGCTTTCGAAGTAGGTTATGAGCCGGATTTCAAAATTGATCTTTCAAAATACGAAGCGCCTCACTACAAAGTTGAAGCTTCTGATAAGGAAATCACACAGTCTATTGAAAACATGCAGAAGCGTTTCGCAGAGCAGGTTCCGCAGGATAAAATCGGAAAAGATTCTTTCATTTCCCTTGAAGTGGCACAGATTGTTGAAGAAGGAGCAGAAGGAGAGCACAACCACGCACCGAAAAAAGTTACTGTAAGCGCAGACAACAAAGAAGCATTCAAACTGGTGAAGTCTCTGAAAATGGACGGTTCAGTAAAAGTTTCAAAAGCAGACATCCTTGCGAATGAGGATCTGGCAAAGGAACTTGGTTTCTCCAAAGCTGAAGCGGAACATCTTCACCACGACGAGCTTGAAGTTACAGTAAAGGATTTTTACGGATTGAACAACCATGAACTGAATCAGGATCTTTTTGACAAAGTTTATGGTGAAGGAACCATCAAGTCTGAAGACGAACTGAAAGAAAAAGTAAAAACTGAGCTTGATGAATACTTCCAGCAGAATGCAGATGTTTTCTTCGTAAACAAAGTGTTGGAGCAGGTTACAGAGAAAGAAGATGTAAAACTTCCTGAAACGTTCCTGAAAAAATGGCTGATGTTCACCAATGAAGGTATTAAAACTGAAGAGCAGGCAGCAGAAGTTCTGGAAGCAGAGAAAAGCAACATCAAACATCAGATTATTGAAGGTAAACTGATGAACGACAACGAAATCAAACTGGATTATGCTGATGTATTGGGCCAGGCAGAACAGTTGGTTAGGAATCAGTTGGCTATTTACGGTATCCACCATCTTCCGGATGAAGAAATTCAGAAATACGCGGTTGAAATGCTGAAAGACCAGAACCAGGTTCAGCAGATTTCATCTGAAGTAGCAATGGCAAAACTGAAAGATGTTATCCTTGAAAAAGCAACGAAGAAAGAAACTGTAATTTCTCACGACGAATTTCTTGAGGAAATCAAGAAATAAGAAAATAATTAACTTACGTTAGCAGAATCCCGCCCATGGCGGGATTTTTTTATTGAAAACGCGCCTTAAGGTTTAAAATCCGCGTCTTTTTATTATATTTAGCAGTCAAAATAATCAAACAAATGAAGAAAATTGTTTACGCGTTTGCCCTCGTCTTTATGATGGTCGCAAACGGTATCGCACAGAACATTCCTGTGGATCCTTCGGTGAGAATCGGTACGCTCCCGAACGGTATGAAGTACTACATCAAGAAAAATGTAAAACCGGAGAAAAAAGTGGAGATGCGTCTTGCCATCAACACCGGTTCAATTCTGGAAGACGAAAACCAGCAGGGTTTGGCGCACTTCATGGAACACATGAATTTCAACGGCACCAAGAATTTCCCAGGAAACAAACTGGTGGATGCTCTGGAAACGGTCGGGATCAAGTTTGGGCAGCATTTGAATGCTTATACAAGCTTCGATGAAACAGTTTACATGCTTCCGGTTCCTTTGGACAAACCCGGAAATCTTGACCTTGGTCTTAAAGTTATGGAAGACTGGGCTTTTAACGCGCTTCTTACTGATGAAGAAATCAACAAGGAAAGAGGCGTTGTTCTTGAAGAACTGCGTCTTGGTTTGGGAGCAGATAAAAGAATGATGGATAAATGGCTTCCGAAAATGCTGTACAATTCCCAGTATGCGAAACGCCTTCCTATCGGTAAAAAAGAAGTTCTTGAAACCTTCAAGCCTGATGTAATCCGTAAATTTCATAAAGACTGGTACCGTCCGGATCTTATGGCTTTGGCAGTGGTAGGAGACATCAATGTTGATGAAATCGAGAAAAAAATCAAAGCAAATTTCAGCAGCTACAAAAATCCTGCTTCTCCAAAACCGAGAACGGTTTTTGATCTTCCGAATCATAAGCAGACCTTGGTTTCTATTGAAAATGATAAAGATGCAACCAATTCAATGGTACAGTTTATCATGAAAGATGCGGGAAGCTATAAACCGGATGTAACTGTAGCCGATTATAACGAAAGTATCATTGACAATGTAGTTGCCACAATGATCAATAACCGTCTGAACGAGTTGGTTGAGTCCAATAATCCGCCATTCACTTTTGGTTATGTGTATCACGGAGGAACTTATGCCAGAACGAAAGAAGCATTCCAGGGAATGGCAATGACCAGAGAAGGAGGCCAGCTGGACGCACTGAAAGTTCTTCTGGAAGAAGTTGAAAGAGCCAGCAGATATGGTTTTACACAGAGCGAGCTGGACAGAGCAAAAACTGAAATTCTTTCCGGATATGAGAATTCTTACAATAACCGCAACAAAACCGAAAGCGGCAGAATTGTTGGTGAATATGTAAGAAATTTCCTGGAGCAGGAATCTATTCCGGGAATTACCTGGGAATATGAGCAGAATAAAAAATTCCTGCCAACCATAACACTGGAGCAGACCAACGGTATTCTGAAAAATTATGTAAAAGAAGACAGCCGCGTAATTGTAATTACTGGTCCGAAAAAAGAATCGCTTACATATCCTACCGAAGCACAGGTTCTGAAAATGTTTGATGATCTGAAAGTGGCAAAACTGGAACCTTATCAGGAAAAAGCAACGATTAAGAATCTTGTGAAACCTTTCCAGAGTAAAGGAAGCATTGTAAAAACAGAAAACGATGCCAAACTGGGAACTACAACGCTTACACTGAGCAACGGAGCAAAAGTTACCTACAAGAAAACCGATTTCAAGGACGATCAAATCGTTTTCACAGCAAGAAGTCTTGGAGGATCATCACTTTTGGGAGATGCGGACTACCTGAAAACACAGCATGCGTTCGGAGCTTTGGCTGAAGCCGGAGTGAACGGCTATTCCAAAAACGACATTACCAATTATCTTGCCGGTAAAAATGTAAATGTAAACCCATCAATATCAGGTTTATATGAAGGAATGAACGGAAATTCAACCAAGAAGGATTTCGGAACTATGATGGAACTGATTTACGCTTATTTTACGGGGCTTAATAATGATCCGGCGAGCTTCAATGCCTTCAGAACAAGACAGTCTGCATTCCTTGATAATATGCTTTCCAATCCTCAGTTCTATTTTATGAACGAGCACATGAAGTATATGAATGAAAAAAATCCAAGGTTCACCAATATCATTCCTTTGAAAAGCGACTGGGACAATACTGACTATGCGAAAGCGTATAACGTATACAGAGAAAAATTCGCCAACGCAGGAAATTTCCATTTCTACTTTGTAGGAAATATTGATGATGCTGAAATGAAGACGATGGCAACGCAGTATCTGGCAAGTTTACCGACAACAGGAAAAACAACTACGTTTGTAGACAACGGTTACAGACAGAGAAAAGGAAACATCAACAGAACATACAAGAAAGGGCAGGATCCTAAAAGTATGGTTCAGATTTCATACTTCGGCGAAGCTCCATACAACGAAAAAGATGATCTGGCTCTTCGTGCCCTTGCCGGAACCGTAAAGATTAAACTTACCGAGAAGCTTAGAGAAGAAGCAGGCGGTGTGTACACTTCCGGAGCAAACGGCAGCATGTCCAGAGTTCCGTACGGTAATTACGGCTTCACCATCCAGTTTCCTTGCGGACCGGAGAATGCGGACAAACTGACGAAAATTGCACTTGCAGAAGTTCAGAACGCTATTAAGAACGGCCCGGAGCAAAAAGATCTTGATAAGTACAAGGAAGGCGAGATGAATGATTACAAAACCAGAATCAAAGACAACAGTTACTGGCTGAACAATCTTGCGCAGCCTCAGCTGGACGGAAGAGACAAATACGGAATGCTGAACTATGAAAGCAGACTGAATGCAATTACGGTTAAGGATCTCCAGAATGCTGCGAAGAAATACCTTTCAGGCGACAAAGTAATCGCGACACTGATGCCGGAAGACGGTTGGGAAAACGCGAAAAAAGAAACTCCCACTACAACAGAGGTAATTATTGCCAAATAAATTTTTGGAATTACCCCAATAATTAATCCGCTTCAAATGAAGCGGATTTTTTATATTAAAATTTCTTAAGTGGGTTTAGAGAGAACAGAAATAAGTCTAAAACGCAGACTGCATTTGTTATTTAGAGCCAAATTCTCTGTACCATTCATCTGCTGCTTCGGAAAGCGTACTGTAGAATTCTTCACCGTAAGCTCTTGTAAGAGGCGTTTTAAGAAACTTGTATATCGGAACCTGAAGTTCTCTTCCCAAATCGCAGGCGTCACTGCAGATAGGCCATACATGATAGTTGAGTGCCGTAAAAGTGGAATATTCCTGAACGCGTATCGGATAAAGATGACAGGAAATCGGTTTCTGCCACTCCACAGCGCCGTCTTCATAAGCTTTTTCAATGCCGCATTTGGTGATTCCTTTTTCATCAAAAATTACGTACGCACATTCCATACCGTCAACCATTGGTGTTACCCATTCGCCGTCCTGAGGATCAATTACAGCCGTTCCCTGCTCTTCCAGAGCTTTTATTCCTTCGGGGCGAAGGTAGGGTTTCACTCTTTCGTAGATGTCGTCCAAAATTTTCTTTTCCTCAATTTCCAGCGGTGCACCAATGTCGCCTTCAACACAGCAGGCGCCTTTGCATTTGCTGAGGTTACAGACGAATTCCTTGGCAAAAATATCCTCTGAAATCAGTTTATCGTCGATCTGAATCATAATTAATGTAAAAAATAACCGGTGAGTTTAAATGTAACAAGACAGGCAATAATAAGCCACAGGCCGGCTTCCTGTTTCCAGTCTTTATCGGCAAAACGCAGTACTCTGGTAAGGATGATGCTTGCCGGAAGCCCCATAAGCAGTAAGTACTGATACTGGTTTCCCATGTACAGAATAATCGTAATGAGCTGTGCCAGAGAAAAAATAAGCAGAAAGGTATATTTGTATTTGCTTACCGGACTTTTCTTGTTGAAGTTCGCAAAATGATCAAAAACCGCATAAATAAGAAGCAGAGCAACCGGAATCAGGTAGTAAAGCTGCTGAAAATCAGTAATGGGTTTCAGGCCGCTGAACGGAAAGTAGGATTCATCCCAGCTTCGGAAATCAATCATGTACATAATCCCGAAGTAGGAAAGTGCTACAAGCAGAGCTCCGAAAAACAGACGGAAAACATGAAGGCCAATTCGGTCTGAAGTTCCGATAATGTGAATGATTACAAACAGAATCAAAGGCCACGTAACCGGTAGAAAAATGAAATTGACGGCCAGTATGGCGCCTACGAGAACATACGATTTCTTGCGTATTTCATCGTCATTACTGGTGAGAATCAGGATCAGGAACGAACTTGTCAGCAGAGAAACGGCCAGTCCGATATCCATATTTCCGGAGTAGAATGCGAAAATAAAAAAACTGTAAAGGAAAAGCGGCAGATGCGTCTGGTAAGTAAGGCCAATGGCGTTGAAACAGAAATATCCCAAAGCAATTCCGGCAAAGGTGATGAAAGCGGTTGCGGCTCCAAATGTGCTGAAATTCAAAGCGTTGAAGGCGATGACGATCAAAAGGAGAAAACCAATGTAAACGGGGATTGAAAAAATATTACTTTCTTTTGAAAGAAATCTGAACATTTTTTTTAAATTTGTGCAAAGTTAATTTAAAAAAGGAAAATAATGACGTCTTTCTTTCTGTTCCTGAGCGATGTTTTCATCTGGTCCTTCCAGTTTTTTGAACTGTTTGGCAATGTACTGAACTGGATTCTGTTCATCGTGGCAAGTCTTCTGTTTATTTACTGGTGTTGGGAACTGGTTGTTCCGTTGGGTAACAACAAAGACAAAGATTACAAATCGCCTTCGAAAGAATTCCGTCCTTATTATGATCCTGAAATCTACAAAAAGAAAGGTTAAATAAATGATTATATAGTAAGAAGCCCGTTCAATTGCTGAGCGGGCTTCTTATATTTTTGGATACTGTTAACCGTGACACGGGATCACCAGAACCGGTATTGTTGAACTTTTTGTAAGATCCTTCGTAAGACTTCCTACAAAAACATCATAAATGCCGCTTCTTCCGTGGCTGCCCATCACGATGTACGAGGCATTTTTCTCTGCAGCGTATTCCAGAATAATATCTTTGGCCACGCCCTGCCTCAGGATATGTTCGCATTCAACACCCTGCGCAGTAATCTGTTTCTGAATCTCGTTCAGGCGGTGCAGTTCTTCCTTAATTTCGTTCTGTTCCACTTCCGGAAAATACTGAAAACCCATATCGCCAATTGCAAAGCCGATATCGGACGGTGCAACGTGAATCAGGCATATTTTACCGTTGGTTTCGCGGGCGAATTTTGCAGCGCCGTTTACTAATTTATCTGTAGAATCGCCGAAATCTACAGGCAATACAATATTTACCATTTCCTAAGATTTTGTTTCTTAAAGTTACGGATTTTTTCTGAATTCAGATTTTTTTCAGGAGCTGTTTCCTGCTCTTCGCTCATACTCCTCAATCGCCGCTCCGCTTCGCTCCGCGGCTCATTCCGGGGTAACCGCTGCGATCAGGGCTAGGGTTTATTGCTGCTCAGAAACTTCGGTCTCCAAATCACTGAATGCGGAGATTCAGAATTTTTTCATCTTCCAGGAAAGCTTCCAGAACATCATTTTCGGCAACTTTTCCAACGCCGGCCGGAGTTCCGGTAAAAATAACGTCGCCAACACGAAGCGTGAAATACTGTGATACGAAAGCAATAATCTCATCAAAACTGAACATCATATTCTGTGTATTTCCGTTCTGAACAGTTTCTTTGTTTTTCAGCAGTGAAAAGCTGAGATTTTCCAGACTGTACTTTTCTTTTGGAAAAAAACCGGAAATTACAGCGCTGCCGTCAAAACCTTTCGCCAGTTCCCAGGGTAATCCTTTGGATTTCAGTTCGCTCTGCAGATCTCTAGCGGTAAAATCAATTCCCAAACCGATTTCATCGTAATGTTTCGCGGCATTTTCTTTCTGAATGTATTTTCCTCCCTTGGAGATTTTCAGGACAACTTCCAGTTCATAATGAACGTCATTTGAGAATTCAGGAATATAAAAATCGCTTCCTTTCAGAACTGCCGTGTCCGGTTTCATGAAAATTACAGGTTTTTCCGGAATTTCATTGCCGAGTTCCTTCGCGTGTTCAACGTAATTTCTTCCTATGCAGATTATTTTCATTGTGTTTCAGATTTAGGGTTCAAGGTTCAGGGTTCAAAGTTCAGGGTTTAAGGTTTCGAGTTCAAGGCAAATCCTTCGTAACTCATAATTCATAACCCATCACTCTTTAAAATTTCGACCGCAGCTGAATTCCCGTAAGAACCTTCTTCGTGTACAGCGGAAAATCGGCATTCTGAATCCATCCGAAATAACCCAGATCTTTCTGGAAAACATCTTTTACGCGCTGTCCTTTGTATTTTCCGAACGTAAAAATCTCTCTGTCATCATCGTCAAAAGCAATAAATCCAGCTAGATCTGCAAAGCGGTTATGAAAAGAATATTCGCTTAAACCTGCAATTTCATTGGGCAAGTCATCGTATTTTCCAACCTGCGCATCCAGAACTTCAAAAGTTGCCATTACATCAGCTTCTGCAGAATGGGCGTTTTCAAGCGTTTTTCCACAGTAAAAATTGTAGGCAGCAGTAAGGTTTCGCGGTTCCTTTTTATGAAATATGGTCTGTGCGTCGATCAGTTTGAATTTATTCAGGTCGAAATCCAGTCCGGCACGCAGCAGTTCTTCCGCCAAAAGCGGAACATCAAATCGGTTGGAATTAAAACCGCCCAAATCACTTCCTGAAATCATTTCCATAATTTTTGGAGCAATTTCTCTGAAGGTTGGCGCGTCTTTCACATCTTCATCAAAAATTCCGTGAACGGCCGAAGCTTCTTTCGGAATGTACATTTCCGGGTTTACAAGCCACGTTTTGCTTTCGCGGGAAGCGTCAGGATTTACCTTTAAAATACAGATTTCTACAATTCTGTCTTTGGCAACGTTCGTTCCCGTAGTTTCAAGATCAAAAATGCAGAGCGGTTTATGGAGTTTGAGATTCATTTTTTTTAATTGAAAGTTGAAAGTTGAAAATTGAAAATGCTTATTTCAGCTGTTTCTGAAAGATCAGTGAAACCAGCATGTACCAAATGATTGCGAGCGGAATTCCGACGGTTCTGAAAATAATCAGCAGCAGTATTACCCCAACAAAAAGTACAATCTTTGGAATGTTATCCTGAACTTTCATGGATTTGAATTTCATGGCAATCATCTTAATCGGAGAAACCAAAAGCCATGAGCATAACGCTGTAAGAATAATCAGAAAGACAGGGTTTTCAAGCAGACTCATCAGAAACTGTTCTTCTTTGTAAGCGTAAAACAGTCCGAAAATTAAAATGGTGTTGCTTGGCGTATTCAATCCTTTAAAATAATATTTCTGTTCTTCATCCAGATTGAAAATTGCCAGCCGCAGACAGGAAAACAAAGTAATAAAAATTCCGAGATATTTTATTTCAAACGGAAAATCAATACCGAAAGCCATGGTTCCAAACGGTTCCAGTAGTTTGTACATGGCCAAACCTGGAACCAGTCCAAAACTTACCATATCCGCCAACGAATCCAGCTGAACGCCCAAATTCGAGTTTGATTTTAAAGCTCTTGCAACAAAACCGTCAAAAAAATCAAGTATCAGGGAAAGAATAATGCAGATTGCCGTGGTTTTGTAATCACCGTTAATCAGGTGAATGGCGCCGACGCTTCCGGAAAAAAGATTCGCAAGCGTGAACATATTGGCGAGATTGTTTTTTAAAAAATTCATGGTTCTTCAGATGTTTTCAAATTTAATGTTCTCAGCTGGAAAAACAGTCCGAAAAGGGAAAAAAATGCAGTGATCAGTGTGAAAAGCAACGATGCTGAAATCGAAAATTCAGGAGAAAATTCAAAATATTTCGAGGCCTGCAGGAAAAGCATTTCGCGGACTCCGATTCCGGCAAAGGAAATCAGACTCAGCACAGAACTGGCGAGAAACAGCAGCGAATAGTGCAGAAAACCTTCTCTAACACCGATACTTTTCAGCAGGAAAATAAAACAGATGATCTGTAAAGCCTGAACCAGAAATGAGTACATGAGTGTTTTCCAGTAAATGTTTTCAAAGTTTCTGAATACTTTTCTGAAGATGAAAAATCCGGCAAAAATTCCAATGATCAGCAACGGCAAAAACCAGAATCGGAATTCGGTCAGGGCAAAATAAGATAACATGCAAATAATCAGACATATTGCGATAAGTCCGCTTAAACGGTCAACAAAAAGTGAAGCGGTCAGTTTCTTGGCGCTCCAGCCGAATTTTTTGTTGAGAATATAAATTTTGTAGGCATCACCGCCAATGCCGCCCGGAATAAAGAAGTTGTAGAACATTCCCAAAAAATAAAGCTCCAGATTACTTTTAAAACTTAGCGGAAAACCATTTTGAAGCAGAAAAAAGCCAAGCCGTTTCGCTGAAATAATCTGGGAAGCGAGAAAAAAAAGCGCTCCTAAAATGAGATAAGAAAAACTGACGGTTTTCCAGAGTTTCGTAACTTCCTGAAAAGGTATTTTGGTGAAAACGAAATAGAGCAGAACAACGCTGATGAGGATTTTCAGAGCGTTAATTCCCAGTTTCTTAAGATTCTTCCGCTCCAAAACCGGTGATTTTTCTGATGTTGAACGGTCTTTTATCCTGAGATTCGAAATAGGTTTTCATCAGCATATCAATGATAATTCCAGTTGTAAAAAACTGGATTCCGATAAAAATCAGCAAAACGCCTAAAATCAAAAGCGGACGGCCGCCTATTTCATTGCCGAGCAGCTTCAGAATCAGAAGATAAAGATTGATGAGCGCTCCGAGCGCAAACGTAATGAGCCCAATGTTTCCGAAAAGATAAATCGGTTTTGAAAGGTATTTTTTGTTGAACAAAACCAGCAGTAAGTCGTTGATTACCTTGAAGGTACGGTTCATTCCGTATTTGGAAACGCCAAACTGCCTTGCGTGGTGTTTAACTGGCATTTCAGCGATTCTTGCGCCGTTCAGATGCGCCATCAGACTGATAAAACGGTGGTTTTCGCCGTAAAGATTAAGGTCTTTTGCAGTGTCTTTTGTGAACACTTTCAGCGCACAGCCCTGATCGGAAATGTTCAGTTTTGTCGTACTTTTAATAATGTAATTCGCAATTTTTGACGGAATGGTACGGATGGAAGAATCTTTTCTTTTCTGTCTTCTTCCGACAACCAGATCGTATTCTCCTTTTTCCAGAAGGCCGATCATTGCAGGAATATCGGAAGGATCATTCTGTAAATCACCGTCAAGTGTAATGATGTAATCGCCGGTGGCATAATCAAATCCGGCCATCATTGCGGAACTCTGTCCGTAGTTTTTTTTCAGCTCAATAAGGACAACATTCGGATCGTTTTTCTCCTTGATTTCGCGGACGGTTCCGTCTTTTGAAGCATCGTCAATCAGAATCAGTTCGTAACGGAAATTTGCCATTGCATCTTTAATTCTGTCAATCAGAAGTCCGGCATTTCCTTCCTCGTTATACATGGGAATTACCAGCGAATAGAATTTGTTATGATCCATCAGAATGTTTTGGTTTAAATTTGCAGTGGAAATTTTTGCAAAAATACTAAAAAACTCAATGCCCATGAATTCCAACCGATTGCTTTCGCCAACGCAGATTTTCCTGCTTTATGCTGGGTTTTTCCTCGTCTATTTATTGGGACTTTTTATTCCGCTGATGGAAAACGATTCTGCTCAGCATGCAACAATGGCAATGAAAATGGCGCTTAACGGTGATTTTCTGAATATCTACAAAGGCGAAAATCCTTATCTCGACAAGCCGCATCTTCATTTCTGGCTTTCAGCGCTGAGTATGAAAATTTTTGGAATCAACCATCTCGCTTACCGTATTCCGGCGCTTCTGTGTATTGCGTTGGCGGCTTTTTCGACGAAGAAGCTCGCAGATTTACTTTATGAAAATTCTAATTTAAGCTATGCTGCTTCACTGATTTTTCTTTCTGCACAAACCATTATTCTTTCGGCGCATGATGTGAGAACAGATGCGGTTTTAACCGGTTTCGTGATTTTTGCGGTTTGGCAGATTGTCAGCTTTATTAAGAAAGGAAATGTTTTAGCTGCAGTTCTCGGCGGATTGGGAACTGCGCTTGCTTTTTCATCCAAAGGTTTAATGGGCGTGGTCATTATTGGTTTCTGTATTTTGGCTTATCTGCTGTATTCAAGAGAATGGAAACGGTTTTTCAATCTGAAGATTCTACTTTATTTCCTGAGTTTTGCAGTTGGAATTTTGCCGATTCTCTACGCTTATCACCATCAGTTTGGAGTTGACGGTATTAAATTCATTTTGCTCGGGCAAAGTGTTGACCGTATGGCAGGAAACGGTTTCGCGCCCAATAATTCGGATTATGCTTTCTTTTTCCATACACTGTTGTGGGCTTATCTGCCTTTTTCGCTCCTTTTTTACACCGGAGTTTTTAAAAAATCCACAGCGTTCATTAAGAACAAATTCAGAAAAGAGGAAGGAAAGGAATTTCTTACTC
Source organism: Bacteroidota bacterium (assembly GCA_023457935.1). Taxonomy (GTDB): domain Bacteria; phylum Bacteroidota; class Bacteroidia; order Flavobacteriales; family Weeksellaceae; genus JAEXBA01. The sequence goes on from JAEXBA010000074.1 coordinate 22,397, forward strand.
TTGGTGGATTCTGGCTCGTAATGCTGGTTTTCAGCGCTTCAACCTTCAAACTTCCGCATTATCTGAACGGACTGATTGCTGTACTGGCCGTTTTTACCGCAGCGTTTCTTTATGAAGAATACAGAAAGGGAAATTTCAAGCTGATTAAAGTGCTTTATTTTATTCAGGTCGTGGTTTTTTGCGCCGGAATTTTAGCTGTAGCCTTGCTGTCCTACTTTTTTACAGGTGTCTATAATCCGTTCTTTTTTATCGTGTCGGCATTGCTTTTTGCCTTTCTGTTGTTCCGGCTGTTTTCGCGCGACAATGCTTTTCAGAAATTTCTCATCAATTCCCTCATTTTTTCAATTGCGGTAAATGTTTTTCTGAACAGTCAGTTTTATCCGGCTTTAACCCAGTATCAGGGTGGTCTGAAGCTTGCGGAATTTGTTAACCGTACTGCCGTTCCGAAAGAGAAAATCTTTATGCTTACAGGATCAGAAACTTGGTCTTTTGATTTTTATACAGAGCGGAATACCGACCGTAAAGACGAAAATGAACTTACGAAAGGCGAATACCTTGTTATTTATGATGTAAACCTGAAAGATTTGAAAAAGCCTTATAAAATTATAAGAACTGAAAACCATTACCGCATTACAAGATTGACGCTTCCGTTCCTGAATCCGGACACTCGTGCAGAGCGGTATGAGAAGATTTATCTGATCGAAATATTAAACTAATGTTTAACTTTTTTAGTTGAAGTAAATTGCGGAATATTCTATGATACGAATAGCGAATTATTTTGCGTTTAACTTTTTTTAATTATTTTTATCAAACGTAAAGAATTAAACATTTTATAAATGAAAAAATTATTGTTTGCCTTCGCGGCACTTTTATTCAGTACATTAACTTTTGCACAGATCGAAGGAAAATGGAAAACCATTGATGATGAAACAGGAAAAGCCAAATCTATTGTAGAAATCTACAAGAAATCGGATGGTAAGTACTACGGTAAGATTCATCAGCTGTTGGCAAAGCCGGAAAACAACAACTGTGTGAAATGCTCAGGCGCCATGAAAAATAAGCCGTTGGTAGGTCTTGAAATTGTACAGAGTCTTAAAAAAGACGGTTCAGAATTTACTGGCGGAACCATTACGGATCCTAAGTCTGGTAAAACCTATAAATGTACCATTACAAGAAGCGGCGACAAGCTGAACGTAAGAGGTTACATCGGTTTCTCGCTGATCGGAAGAACGCAGACTTGGCACAAAGTAAACTAAAAATCTTCCTGAAGATATTATTAAGGCATCCTGAAAAGGGTGCTTTTTTTGTGCAGTTAAACTAAATTTGATTAATTTTGTATCCTAATTTTTGTAAACAGTTATGGCAGAATATACTTTCCGTGAGGTGATTGCACAGGCAATGAGTGAAGAAATGCGCAAGGACGAATCCATTTTTCTGATGGGTGAGGAAGTCGCAGAATATAATGGTGCCTACAAAGCTTCTAAAGGAATGCTGGCCGAATTCGGTCCGAGAAGAATTATTGACGCTCCGATTGCAGAACTTGGTTTTACAGGTATTTCGGTAGGCGCAGCCATGAACGGAAACCGTCCGATTGTGGAGTTCATGACATTCAACTTCTCGCTTGTCGGAATCGACCAGATTATCAACAACGCTGCAAAAATCCGTCAGATGAGCGGTGGCCAGTGGAACTGTCCGATTGTTTTCCGTGGACCTACAGCTTCAGCGGGACAGTTGGGAGCGACACACTCACAGGCATTTGAATCCTGGTATGCAAACTGTCCTGGACTTAAAGTGGTGGTTCCGTCCAATCCTTACGATGCAAAAGGACTTCTGAAAACAGCTATTCAGGACAATGATCCGGTTATTTTCATGGAATCCGAGCAGATGTACGGTGACAAGATGGAAGTTCCGGAGGAAGAATACTATATTCCAATCGGAAAAGCAGATATCAAAAAGGAAGGAAAAGACGTAACACTGGTATCTTTCGGTAAAATTATGAAGTTGGCCATGCAGGCCGCAGAAGATCTTGAAAAAGAAGGCATTTCTGTTGAGGTAATTGATCTCAGAACAGTCCGTCCGCTGGATTATGATACTGTACTCGCTTCTGTAAAGAAAACCAACCGTCTTGTAGTTTTGGAAGAAGCTTGGCCATTTGGATCTGTTGCTTCGGAAATTACGTATATGGTTCAGCAGAAAGCATTTGATTATCTGGACGCACCAATTAAGAGAATTACAACGCCTGATGCTCCGGCTCCGTACTCTTCTGCACTCTTCGCAGAATGGTTCCCTAAACTTGAAAAAGTGAAAGAAGAAATTAAAAAAGCAATGTACATCAAAGCGTAAATTTTAAATAGACAAAAACTCTCGGAAGAGAGTTTTTTCATTTATAAAAAAGAATAAAAGAAGTCTGTTTATCAGTTAACTTTGCCGAAATTTTTTGAAATGGCAACAGATTCAGCCGGTCATCATTTTGATCTTAAAAAACTTTCCTTCGTTGGAGTTCTGGTTTCACTGGGAATTGTTTTTGGAGACATTGGTACATCACCTCTGTATGTAATGAAAGCGATTGTCGGGGCAAGGGAAGATTCTGCAACGCTTCCTTTGGACGAATATATTGAAGGTGCACTTTCCTGCATCATCTGGACACTTACCCTGCAGACTACTGTAAAATATGTAATCATTGCACTGAGGGCCGATAACAAAGGTGAAGGCGGAATCCTCGCACTGTACTCGCTCGTAAAGAAATACAAAAAGCGCTGGCTCTATGTTATTGCCCTGATTGGTGCGGCAACGTTGGTGGCCGACAGCGTTATTACACCTTCGCTTACCGTAATGTCCGCAATTGAAGGTCTTAAGATTTTCAATCCCGATACACCGGTGGTACTCATCACCTGTGCCATTCTGATTGTCGTTTTCGTGGTTCAGCAGTTCGGGACCAGCTTTATCGGGCGGTTCTTCGGGCCGGTAATGGTGCTTTGGTTTCTGGCTCTTGGAGTATTCGGATCGTTGCATATTTTTGAGCATGTTGAAATTTTCAAATCATTCAATCCGTATTACGCCTATAAACTCATCACCCATTCGCCGAGTGCGATTATAATTCTGGGCGCTGTTTTTCTCTGTACAACAGGAGCGGAAGCACTGTATTCGGATTTAGGGCACTGTGGTATTAAAAATATCAGGATCAGCTGGGTATTTGTTAAAGTGATGCTGATTCTGAACTACCTTGGCCAGGGCGCATGGCTGCTGGAAAATTCACACCGTGTAAAAGCGGAAGGTCTGAATCCTTTCTTCGGGATCATGCCGGATTATCTGATGCTGCCCGGAGTTATTCTGGCGACAGCCGCAGCTATTATTGCCAGTCAGGCGGTGATTACAGGTTCTTTTACCATGTTTTCTGAAGCCATGTCCATCAATTTCTGGCCAAATCAGAAAATTGATTATCCTAGCGGTGTAAAAGGGCAGATGTATATTCCGAGAATCAACTGGACGCTGTTGATTATGTGTATCATCGTGGTTCTTTATTTTCAGGAATCAGGAAAAATGGAAGCGGCCTACGGTTTAACCATCACCATCACCATGCTGATGACGACGGTTCTGCTTATTTTCTGGCTGAGACGTAAGAAAATCAATCCTGTGTTCATTGTTCTTTTTGCAGCAGTATATCTTGCAATTGAACTTGGATTCTTCAGTGCCAACGTTATCAAGTTTTTCGATGGTGGCTGGCTTACGATTGTTCTCGGAGGATTTATAGGAATCTGTATGTACGCATGGTATAACGGAAGGCAGATCAAGAATAAATTCATCAAATTCGTTAATCTTTCAAAATATGTTCCGGTTATCAAGGATATGAAACTGGATGAAACCATTCCGAAGTATGCTACCAATCTTGCGTATCTGAGCCGTGCGAAACGCAGCGACGAAATTGAAGCGAAAATCATCTATTCCATCATCAGGAAACAGCCGAAAAGGGCTGATCATTACTTTATTCTGAACATTGTTAATCAGGAAGATCCTTTTACCTATACCTATACCGTTGATGAAATTATGCCGGGAACCATTTACCGGATTAATTTCCTGCTTGGATTCAAGATTGACCGCCGTATTAACGATTATTTTGCCGATGTTCTGAAGGATATGATGGATGAAGATATTATCCCGGCCAGAAGTTCACATCCTTCGCTGCGGTCACACAGTATTCCGCCCGATCTGAAATATGTAATTATTGACAATTCCTATATCAACGATCAGCTGCTTACCGTTAAGGAGAAAATTGTTCTGAATATCTACAATTTCGTAAAATACATCGGCAGCGACGATTTCAAGGCGTGGGGTGTTTCGCCGCACAATGTTGTGGTGGAATCTGCACCGCTGCTGGATCAGGAAATTGTTACCAACAAAATCAAGCAGGTTGGCTTTAACCGCTATAACGCTTAAGTAAAGAAAATCCTTCACCCGATGAAGGATTTTTTTTTCAGATTAAAATCAATAGATTTGTAGCAAATTACTACGATGGATTCAGCCCAGAAGGAAAAAAATATTCTGCAGATTAAAGACGTTCTGAAACAGTATCTTCAGGAAAAAGGCTTCCGGAATACTCCGGAGCGCTATACCATTCTTGAGGAAATCTACAATCTGGATCATCATTTTAATGTGGATGATCTTTATCTGCTGATGATGCAGAAAAAGTATCATGTTTCCAAGGCAACGATCTACAATACCATCGAAATTTTCCTTGATGCAGGCCTTATCCGTAAGCATCAGTTCGGTGAAAAAACACTTTCCTCATCATCTTACGAAAAATCTTATTTCGACAAGCAGCATGATCATCTTGTGATTTATAAGAAAGATTCCGACAAGGAAATTCAGGAAATCATTGAGTTTTGCGATCCGCGTATTCAGGGCATCAAAGAGGCAATAGAACAGGCATTTGGCGTAAATATTGATTCTCACTCGCTGTACTTTTACGGTACCAAGAAAAATTAATGAAGAAACTTTTTGTATTTTTTCTTTTTGCATCTGTGCAGTTCTTTGCTCAGATTACCACGCAGCCAACAAGACCGGCAGTAAAAGACCCGTTTTTCGGAAATCCGCCGGCGGCACAGCAGACAACGGGCGAAAAAATACACCATACACATTCCGACCGTTTTGGTAAAGATCCTGCAAGATTCAACGGCAATCCTTTCTTTGAAGGAAATGTACAGTTCGACCATCAGGGTTCAGTGCTTACTGCCGACGTTGTGATTCTCTACCAGGAACAGAATTTCGTAAAGGCCATCGGAAATGTAAAGCTTCAGAATCCGGACGGCTCTGTAATCACAGCCGGAGAAATGGAATACGACGGCAGTACACAGCGCGGAATTGCCCGCAAAAATGTGGTTCTTACAGATCCCGGACAAACCATTAAAACCGAAACCCTTTATTACGACCGTATCGCAAACAAGGCCTATTTCAACTCTGGCGGAACTATTGCGCGCGAAGGAAACGTTATTTATACCAAATCTGCGACGTATAATATTTCCAGCAGGATGATTGATCTTACCGGAAACGTAAAAATCGACAATCCGGATTATATCGTTGAAGGCGCGAACATTCTTCAGAACCAGAATACCAATACTGCGACATTCAATGGCCCGACAACCATTACCAACCGAGAAAATCCTGCGAACAGAGTTTATACCGAGAGCGGTTCCTACAATATGAACAGTAAGGAAGTGTATCTGAATAAAAATTCGACGATATTTTACAACGGAAAAACGCTGAAGGGAGATAAGATGTATTTCAATCAGCTCACCGGATTTGGAAAGGCAAACGGAAATGTTACCCTGAACGATCCCAAGGAACGCCGTTATATGAAAGGCGGTTACGGAGAAATCTATGAAAAAATAGATTCTGCCATGATGACGGAGAAAGCTTACGCTGTAAAAATTCTGGAAAAAGATTCGATGTATTTTTCTGCGGAAAGAATTATTACGTATCAGAAACCCGATTCCACAGGAATTAAGAAAAGTTATTTACGCGCCTATAGGCAGGGGAGATTTTTCAAATCAAATGCTCAGGCCAGAACAGATACCATTCAGTTTGATGAAACCGACGGCATTCTTCACCTTAAAGTTGAGCCGGTTCTCTGGAGTGGCGCAAAACAGGTGACCGGCGACAAAATTGAGGCCTATTTTGATACTCAGAATGAATACATCGATTCCCTGAAAGTAATCGGAAATGCATTTGCCATCAGCAAGGCCGATTCTCTTAATCTGAAAGACGAATTCAATCAGGTTAAAGGAAAACTGATGACCGTGTATTACAACCAGAATGAAGTGAACCTGGCCAAAGTGATAGGAAATGCGCAGGCCATTACATATGCCGATGATCAGAATGAAAAAACCAAGGAAGTGGAGAGAATCTGTGTAACCCTTTCAACTTGCGGTTTTATTGAAGCTCTGTTTGAAGAACGTAAAGTTCAGATAATTTCGTGTAATATTGGTGCGATGGTTGATACTTATCCGATGAGCAGAATATCGCATGAACAGCGCTTTTTCACGGATTTTAACTGGAATACAAAAGACCGGCTTCAGAAATGGCAGGACATTTTCCTTGATTCTCCCAATTACGAGGAAGTGAAATACGAAAGCAATAATCCGCTGTATGATGCGGCGCAGGCAGAAGCAGAAAAAGTACGGGCTGCGGAAGAAGCAAAGAAACCAAAAAGGGAAAGAAAATAAACAAATCTTCTCCGGAAAATCATAATACATGTTGCGCTCTTTGGAGCGCAATCTTTTTTTACTTTTGCAAAAACTGAATTATGCAGAAAGAATTCTTTAAATACCAGGCTCAAACCACTCAATTTGCTGCCGGCTTCGAAGTTGAAAAAGCTGTCGGTTCCTATATTTATGGGAAAGACGGCAGAAAATACCTGGATTTTGTTGCGGGTGTCTCGGCAAACACGCTGGGTCATTCGCATCCGAAAATTGTAGAAGCAATTAAAGAACAGGCAGAAAAATACCTGCATGTTATGGTTTACGGCGAATACGCTCAGGAAAAACCGGTGGAACTGTGCAGACTTTTGGCCGAATCAACGCCGGAACCACTTGAGGTTACTTATTTGGTGAATTCCGGAGCAGAAGCCATCGACGGCGCTCTGAAACTCGCCAAAAGATACACTGGCAGAGAGGAAATTGTTTCCATGAAAAATTCCTACCACGGTAATACGCATGGTGCACTTTCGGTTTCCGGGAACGAATTTCATAAAAGAGAATACCGCCCGCTGCTGCCAATGGTGAGTTTTATTGAGTTTAACAGTGAAGCAGAGTTCGGAAAAATTACCGAAAAAACAGCCTGTGTAATCGCAGAAACCATTCAGGGTGCCGCAGGATTTTTGATGGCCGATGAACATTATTTTAAGAATCTGAAAAAAAGATGTGAAGAAGTGGGAGCGCTGCTGATTCTTGATGAAATTCAGCCTGGATTTGGCAGAACCGGAAAACTTTTCGCATTTGAGCATTTCGGAATCGTACCGGATATTCTTGCGATGGGAAAAGGTATGGGCGGCGGCGTTCCTGTCGGAGCGTTCATGAGTTCGGCAGAGATTATGCAGACTCTTTCCCATTCTCCTAAACTCGGACATATCACAACTTTTGGGGGAAATCCACTCATCGCTGCGGCAAGTCTGGCAACGCTGAAGGAAGTATTGGAAAGCGGACTTCTGGATGAAATTTCGAAAAAAGAACAGCTTTTCCGCAAACTGCTGGTTCATCCGAAAATTAAAAATATCAACGGTAAAGGGCTGATGCTTGCCGTGAATCTCGGTTCACCGGAATTTACTTTGGATGTCGCCAGACGCTGTATGGAAAAAGGACTGATCCTCTTCTGGCAACTCTACAGAAATGAATATCTGCGGATTTCACCACCACTAACTATTTCCGAAAAAGAGATACGCGAAGGCTGCCAGATTATTCTTGATGTGTTGAATGATAATAGATAAAAATCATCATTTTGCTATTGCATATTTAAAAAATTAATTGATATATTGCGCTCATGAAAAACGTTAAAGAAATGGCTAAACATAAAGTGCAGTATGAGTTTCCGATGCACTGCCTTTCAGAAATTCTGTATGAGTATCTGGCTAGTGCAGAAGGGCTTTCCGAGTGGTTTGCAGAGGAAGTTACAGAGAAGGGAGACGATTTCTACTTCAGTTGGGGCGGCGGTCCGGCCGAAAAAGCCACTTTAATCCGTTACAAGCCTGAAAGTTTCGTGCGTTTTCGCTGGGAAGAAGATGAAGGTACCAAAAACTTCTTCGAAATGACGATTGTGATTGATGAGATTACTGAAGATCTTGCACTTAATATAACCGATTTCTGCAATCCGGGAGACGAAGAGGAAAACCGGCTTTACTGGGAGAACCTTATTGAAAATCTGCAGATAAAACTCGGTGCAGCGTAGTATTTAACAAGAAAATTGAAGTAATGAGCGAGTTTTTCGTTCATTTTTTTTATACATGAATTCCACAGAAAATATTTTTTTTACATCCGGTGAAATCGAAATCCGTAACCGCGCATTTCTGAACGGTGATGCTGTGAAGGTTTCCTTCTTCGTAAGAAACGGAGGTCTTATAATGGCTGAAGAATGCTACTTTTTCCTGATGGCCTCAATGCGGAAAATGAGAATGAATATTCCGCTCAGTTATACGCTTGAGTTTTTTCAGCAGCTGTTTGCCAATCATGTTCTTGATAAAGGAATCAGCAACGGTATTATCCGTTTTATGGCATTCCGTAATTCAGATGACAAGCAGCTGTCAAAAGCTGAGGTTTCGTTCTGCTTTGATGTGCAAGAGGCCGATATTCTGAAGGAAGGAAAGGCCCTCACGATGGATATGATTAAGGAAATTTCCGTGAACACCAGTCTTCTGAGCAATATCCGCGTACACTGTCCGGAAAATGTATATGCTGAAATTTACGCGCTGGAAAATGATCTGGATGATGTTATTTTACTGAATCCCTCAAAACGCATAGCCAGAAGTATCTTCGGAAATCTGATGTTCCTTCAGGGAAATACGGTCAGGATTCCAAAGCAGTCCGAAGGAGCCTATATTTCTCCTCTTATGGAAAATTTTGTGACTTTTATTCATAAAAATAATCTTGCTGAGATTGAAGAAGCCGAAATGAGCGCTTTTGAAAGTCAGAAAGCAGATGAAATCCTGATGATCTCCGATGAAAAGGGAATTTTTCCTGTTCAGAGAATCAGAAACAGGGAATTCTCCTCAGAACGGTTCGGCCAGATGCTGAACAGCTGGAGAAGTACTTTTGATTAAGTTTCCGTCATAAATTGGCAAACCCGGCAAACAACTTTTTCAGGGTCCTTTGCCGGGCTTTGTTCGCGATAGCATTGCGAATAGTTGATTCTTTTATTTTTCTCCGATAAATCCAAGGATTTTTTCAGCAATTTCCCGTTGCCCTTCATCTGATGAAAGCCGTGCGCGGTCTGCTTCGTTCGACATGAAACCCAATTCCAGTATCAGCGCAGGACTTTTACTTTCCCGCAGAATATGTAAGTTCTGAAAAGAAATTTTGCAGCCTTCAAATTTTTCTGAAAGCTCGGTTGCTAAAGTTTTCGAGGTCTCGTTCTCCTGAAAAAAAATCTCAGGTCCGTTTTTCGAAGGGTTTCCGGCAGTATTGTTCAGGTGAAGAGAAATCACCATTTCCGGATTGATTTTATTGATGAATTCGGTACGTTCAGAAAGGGAAACGGAAGCATCGTCCGTTCTGGTCAGAAGTATTTCTACGTTTTCGGATCTGTTCAGTTTTTTGATGTAATGTGCAATTTTAAGACTGATGTCTTTTTCAATTACCTTATTGAATTTCGCGCCTTCATCAGCGCCGCCATGGCCGGCATCAATAACGATAATGCGTTTATCCGCAGCAAAGGAAAAGAGCATAACTGTAAACGCCAGCAGACTGAAAACAAGAAGGATTTTTTTCATGGAAGAACAGTTAGGTTTTCCAAATTAACGAAGAAATTTTCTTAATATTATGCAATGCGTATAATAAAGTTTTGTTAAAAAAATCAGTTCATCGAAACATCTGCCGGAGCATTCGCCCAGATCAGGAATTCGCCGCCAAGATTCTGCATAATACTTTTCCACAGGTTGTGGTCGTTAGGAATCGTGTAGTCCAGATTATAGACGTCAACAATTGTCCAGTATTTTTTCTGAACTTCACTTTCAAGCTGTTGCGCTGCCCATCCTGAATAGCCGGAAAACACTTTTACATTGCTCACATCGGTTTTCTTGTTCAGGATATCGGCGATGATTGTTTCGGAATCTTCGGTAAGATAGAAGTCATCAGTAATCGGCATGTGGTATTCATTCTGCGGTTCGCCTTTTACAATGAAAAATATTTTATCATTTTCCACCGGTCCGCCTTCATACACATCAACGGGAAATCCGAAAATTCTCGCGATGTTATCGCTTACTTCATGGTTTTTTCGGTTCAGTATAAGTCCGAATGCACCGTTCTCATTATGGTCAATTACCAATACAACCGACCTTGAAAAAATGTCACCGGAAACGTCAGGAGTGGAGATTAAAATTTTACCTTTGTATGAATAATTCATGCTGCAACACGGTTTTTGGGTTGAAAGCCATACTCAAATGTAATAAAAATTGAATGGAAAACCTTCACGATAAAAGAAAAATTTATGACAGTTCTGAACTCCTTGAAAGTCAGATAAAAGAAAATCCTATTGAGCAGTTCCGCGACTGGTTCCTTGATGCTGAAGCGAATCCGAATATCTCCGAAGCCAATGCTGTTGCGGTTTCCACACTGGAAAACGATGGCTGTCCGCGCACGCGTATGGTTCTTTTAAAAGCGTACACCTGGGAAGGTTTTATTTTTTACACCAATTATGACAGCCGTAAAGGAAAAGCCATTGAGAATACGCACAAAGCCTGTCTGCACTTTTTCTGGCCGGCACTGGAACGTCAGGTCATCATCAAAGCAGATCTTGAAAAAATTGCCCCGAATCTTTCAGACGGTTATTTTGCGTCAAGACCGCGCGGAAGCCAGTTGGGAGCTGCAGTTTCTCCCCAGAGCGAAAAGATTCCGAACCGTGAATTTCTGGAAGAAAAACTTGTGGAACTGGAGAAAATGTATGACGGCCAGGAAGTTCCGCGGCCGGAAAACTGGGGCGGATATATTGCCCGGCCTTATGAAATAGAATTCTGGCAGGGCAGGCCGAACCGTCTTCACGACAGGATATTATATTCGCTTAACGAAGACTACGACTGGGAAATTTCACGGCTGGCACCATAAAAAAACCTCACCGGTTTGGTGAGGTTCATTTTTCTGTAATCAGAATGATTATTTTTTCTTAGCTCCAGCAACAGCTCCAGCCAAATCAGCACCAGCTTTGAATTTTGCAACTTTCTTAGCAGCAATTTTGATTGGTTTTTTAGTTGCAGGGTTGATACCTTGTCTTGCAGCTCTCTCAGCAACTGAGAAAGTTCCGAAACCTACTAAAGAAACTTTTCCGTCTTTTTTCTTTAGTGTAGATGTTACGTTAGAAACAAAAGATTCAAGCGCAGCTTTAGCAGCAACTTTAGTAATTCCGGCATCCTTTGCCATTGCGTCGATTAATTCAGACTTGTTCATAATTTTTGTATTAAAAGTTAGTTGTTTGAAAGTGTTATTAAAGCAAATATAACATAAAATTCAGTATGTGCAAATTTTTTTACAAAAAACAACGAAAATATTAACGTTCTTTTTTATTAACCAAAAATTTCGCAATCCTGTTTTATACGTATTTATGCGGTTTCACATTAACCAATATTGTGCCAAAAGCCCTCTGTTACGTCAATGTTAATGATTTGTATTTTTTTCAGCGTAAATTGCGAAATTCTAAATTTTGTGAAAAAAATTAAGTAATATTTCCAATAGCTTGTGTTATCGCTAAATTTTCGATTGAAAAAGTGCTAAAACAGCAACACGGTTATTTGCTGTTTTTTAGCAAGCCGTACCGTTCAACTGCTTCGTTCTCAAAAAAATATTTTAAATTTGCGCCATGCTAATTGAAGTATTCAAATCAAAGATTCACAGAGTTCGTGTTACGGCCTCCGATCTTGATTATATTGGAAGTATTACGATTGATGAAGATCTTTTGGAAGCTTCGGGAATTGTGGTAGGCGAGCGCGTTTACATTGTGAACGTCAATAACGGTGAGCGTTTTGATACTTATGCCATCAAAGGGAAAAGGAAAAGCGGAGAAATCTGTCTTAACGGTCCGGCCGCAAGAAAAGTGCAGAAAAACGATATTATCATCATTATTTCCTATGCGCAGATGACACCCGAAGAAGCAAAAGATTTCCAGCCGAAGATTATTTTTCCGGACGAAAAAGCCAATCTGCTGACCTAATTTGGAAAATCAGAAAAAAAATAACCCGCTTAAAACGGTCATCACCATTGCTATCTCAGTAGCAGTGGCTGTTTTTTTTATGTGGCTTGCTTTCCGCGGACTTGAGTTTGATAAAATCAGGGGATATTTTGCAAAAGCCAATTATCTGTGGGTTGCTGCTGCAGCCGTCTTTGGGATTCTGGCTTACTGGTTCCGGGCCATACGCTGGAATCTTCTGTTTGAGCCTATGGGTTACAGCATTTCAAATTCCAATTCATTCTGGTCGATTTCCTTCGGTTATCTGATGAATTTAACAATCCCGAGAAGCGGCGAAGTGGCAAGAGCAACAGCTTTGTACGGAGTTGAAAAAGTTCCTGTGGACAAATCATTCGGGACGATTATTCTGGAAAGAGTGGTGGATTTAATCTGTATGATCGGGTTTTTGGGATTAACACTGATTTTTAAATATGATGCGATTAAAAAATTCGTGGACTATGCCTTGAATCAAAAGAATGATCAAAAGGCAGAGATGGGAATTTTAGATAAATTCTTGCTGAATATTGGAATAACAGATGTAGACAATTTTTATTTTCTTTTAAAGATTGCGATCGTAGTTTCAGTTTTAGCGGGTTTGATTTGGCTATTTGTCAAAAAGCGTGAACAATTAGTAGGTTTTATTAAAGGCATTTTCGAAGGTCTGCTTTCCATTTTCAAACTGAAACAACCTGTAAAATTCCTTCTGTACTCCGCAGCGATTTGGATTTGCTATTATCTGGCGGCATATCTAATCTGTTTTGCGCTTCCTGAAACGTCAAACTTTACCGTTGCTGACGGATTTTTCATCATCGTAGTCGGAACTTTGGGAATGATGATTCCTGCTTCGGGCGGAATCGGTGCTTTTCATTTGGCTTTGAAACTGGGAATCGGGGCACTGTTTCTTTCAATGGGAAAAACTTTCGCAGAAGGTGAAGAAGTCGGTTTGGCGTATGCTTTTATTTCGCACACGATGCAGCTCGTCATTATGGCGGTTCTTGGATTCATTTCAATTCCGATTCTCGCCAAAGCCCGAAACGAAGTAACAAAAAAAGAATCCTATCAATAAAAAAATCCCGAAATTATTCAGGATTAATATTGTCAGTTCTGTCTCTCAAAAGCCGTTGAATTTTCACTTTCAACTTTCAATTCTCAACTCTCAACTTTCCATTTAACTAACCAAAAGCACGTTTCAACAAACTTTCCACTTTCGGTTCGCTTCCGCGGAAATTTTTGTACAGTTCCATTGGGTCTTTTGTTCCGCCGGAAGATAGCAGAACTTTGTATTTCGCCGCTGTTTCCGGGTCGAAAATTCCGTTTTCCTTAAAATACTGAAACGCATCGGCATCCAGAACTTCAGCCCATTTGTAGGAATAATAACCCGCAGAATAACCGCCCTGGAAAATATGCGAAAAACTCGGACTCACCGCTGTTTCCGGATTGCTAGGATACAAATTGGTGGCTTTGGTTTCTTCGGTTTCAAAGGTTTTGATGTCGGAAACTTTGTCCATTTTGGTATGATAAGCCATATCCAGAAGTCCGAAACCAAGCTGTCTCAAAGTTTGGTAACCTTCCATGAAGTTTTTGGATTCTGAAATTTTCTGAATCTTTTCATCCGGCAAAACTTCTCCGGTTTGATAATGCTTCGCAAAAGTTTTCAGAAATTCCGGTTCGTAGCAGTAATTCTCCAGAAACTGAGAAGGAAGTTCCACAAAATCCCATTTTACCGAAGTTCCCGAAAGATTTGGATATTGTGTGTCTGCCAAAATGCCGTGTAAAGCATGACCGAATTCATGGAAAAGTGTTGTAACTTCCTGGAAAGTAAGCAAACTTGGCGTTTCCTTTGTCGGTTTTGAGAAATTACAAACCACAGAAATATGCGGCCTTGAATTTTCTCCGTCTTTCTTAAACTGACTTTTATAACTCGTCATCCACGCTCCGGCTCTTTTGCCTTTTCTTGGGTGGTAATCGGCGTAAAGCACAGCTTTGGTTATTGGTTGATAGTTGTCGATTGATGGTTTTTCGGAATTGTCTTGGCTCTCGGTTCTCGGTTCTTGGCTCTCCAAAGCCTCATACGTTTTCACTTCCTCGTGGTATTTCGGAATGTCGTTTCTTTCAGCGAAAGTCAGTCCAAAAAGTTTATTCGCCAATCCAAACACGGCTTCCTGAACTTTTTCAAGCTGAAAATACGGTTTCAGTTCTTCATCGTTAAGATCGAATTTCTGTTTGCGGAGTTTTTCAGCATAGAAACTGTGGTCCCAACTCTGCATTTCATCAATCCCATCGGATGTTGCAAGGGTTTTTAGTTCTTCGATTTCTTGGGTTGCAAATGGCGTTGCTTTTTCAAGAAGTTCATTCAGGAATTCCTGAACTTTCGTTGGCGACTGCGCCATTCTTTCTTCCAGAACGTAATCTGCATAATTTTTATAACCCAAAAGTTCTGCTTTTTCCTGACGCAGTTTCACAATTTCTTTAATTAAATTCTGATTGTCCAGTTCACCGCCGTCAAACGATTTTTTACCGTTTGCAAGACCCAATTCTTTTCTTAGATCACGGTTTTCAGCATAAGTCATTGCCGGAAGATAACTTGGATATTGCAATGTAATCACATATCCTTCCAGATTTCTTTCTTTTGCGTCTTCAGCATATTGCTCTAAAATCGGTTCCGGAATTCCTTTCAGCTCGTTTTTGTCTGTAATATGTTTGAAATAAGCATTGGTAGAAGCGAGAACATTCTGTCCGAACTGAAGCGATTTCACCGATAAATCCATATTGATTTTTTCGAGTTTCTTCTTGTCTTCATCATTCAGAAGCGCTCCGGAACGCACAAAACCTTTGTAGGTTTCTTTCAGAAGCATTTGCTGCTCTTCATTCAGATCATATTTTTCCTTTTCGTCAAAAACCTTTCTGATTCTTTCAAACAGTGTTGAATTCTGAGAAATCTTGGAAGAAAATTCAGTTAAAAGCGGAGAAACTTCCTGAGCGATTTTCTGCATTTCGTCATTGGTTTCTGCCGAATTTAAATTGAAAAAAATATTGGAAACCACATCGAGTTTTTCGCCTGAAAACGCCATTGCTTCAATGGTATTTTCAAAAGTGGCTTCTTCAGGATTGTTGGTGATTTCATCAATTTCTTGTTCGGAAATCTTGATTAAATCTTTAAAAGCGGGAAGAAAATCCTCATTTTTAATCTGATCGAATGGCGGAGTATGGTAAGGTGTTTTAAACGGTTCGGTAAGAATATTGGACATTTTGTTTATTGTTTTCTGTTGAATAATCGGTTTTGAAAATTACAAATTCTGTTCCTTCTGCACCATAGGTGAATATTATGGACAAATTTTCTACTTTTGCATCACTTTAAAATTTAAACTATGAAAAAAGTTCTTTATGTTTTGCTGGCTTTGGTTGCAGTTGCGGTCATCGCTGTATTCGCCATTAGCGAGAAATATCATTTTGAAAAAACGGTTGTCATTAATGCACCTGTGGAAGAAGTTTATCCTCACATCGCTTCTATGAAGGCCTTTAACGAATGGAATCCGTGGCTGAAGATGGATCCGAATCTCAAAATGGACTACACCGGAACTGAAGGAACGGTTGGTGACAAATACTGCTGGACAAGTACCGACAAAAATGTAGGAAATGGCTGTCAGGAAATTACAGCCCTTGTTCCGAACCAAAAACAGTCCACCAAAATGGCATTTGAGGGAATGGGCGATGCTTATTCCGATTTGATTCTTACGCCGCAGGGCGGACAGACAATAGTTACCTGGACTTTAGATTCTGAGCTGGAAAGACCAATGAATCTGATGTCGCTTTTTATGAACAGCGCGATGGATAAATCCTATGGTGAAGGATTGGCAAAGCTGAAGGAAATCTGCGAAAAGTAGGATTCCCCTCCTTTGGAGGGGTGGCTGCGAAGCAGACGGGGTGGTTTATTAGCGGGCTTTTGTCCGCTTTTTTTATTTGGAAAGAAACTTGCAGCAGTCTAGCTTAATTTCAAAATTTCTATTTTAGTGCAGATGAATGTTGCGGATTACGATAAAAAAGCCATCAGAACTTTTGTAAAAGATATGATTTCAGGGAAAATAAAAACACTGGAGTTTTATCTGAACTTTACTTTGGAAGCCAGCCGCGACATCAAAAAAACACCGAAATACGATTCGTTCCGAGAAGAAATGCAGGAAGAAATCTACCATCTGGACAAGCAGATGCATGCACTGAAAAAGATGCAGAAGGATTTTACAAAAGTAATTCCGACAAAACATGAAATTGCGCAATTAGGATCTCTGGTAATTACGAATAAAGCAAGATTCTATATTTCAGTTGGTTTGGGAGAGTTTTTTTTTTTGAACGACCGTTTTTATGCTATTTCCGAAGAAAGTCCGATGGCGCAGATTATGAAAGGTAAAAAAGCCGGAGATGAGTTTATCCTGAATAAAATTCATCAGAAAATTGAAATTGTTTACTAATCTTAAAGCTTAATTATGAGAAATATAGTATTGATTTTCTTAGTGCTTAAGCTGTTATCCTGCAGGGATTCTCACGAGAATACCAGATCCTATTACCGATTTACTGAGACCGACAAAAACTTTGTATTTCCAAGTGTAAAGCAAGGAGATAAGAAAGTGTTCAGGAATCAGTTTGGTTCACAGCTAACTTTTACGGTGAATTCTGCCTATAACGGCATAGGGACCGAGGCCAGTTCCCAGATGTTTGCAGGTAAATATTTTGATTATGATTTACGGTCGGTTTCAATGTCCGGCGGAAATATTACTATTGCTTACGATTTCAAAAGATGGCCCGACAACTATGATCTCGCGTTACAGAAAAGCCCGGATTTAACACCGTCGCATCTTGTCGGCAGAGTAAATCACAGCCATTACAATAAGCTATCGGGAACTTCCGAAGAGATTAATTATTCAGCAAATCCTATTACGATGGAAGTAAATGGAATTTTTTACACGCAGGTTTTGGTGTTTGATTCAGGAAACAGCCAGCCGCTTTTCACTTATCTTACCGTAAATAAACTGTATTTCGACGGCATTTCGGGCTTAATTGGATATGATGAAATTAATGGTGACCAATGGCGATTGGTTCATTAAGTTTATTAAAAAAAAGTAACCGGATTTTCAGTCCGGTTTTTTTTAGACTGAAATTAAAATTTTCAGCAAAACTTATTTACCTAATTTTGTGGCCTATGAACGAGAGAGAAACCCTTAAAAATATAATAGAAAGCCGCAGAAGTATTTTTCCGAAAGATTATACCACCGAAGAAATTCCGCACGAAGTTCTGGATGAAATCCTGAACTCCGCCAATTTTGCGCCCAATCACAAGAAAACAAAACCCTGGCGTTTCAAAGTTTTCCGTGGAATGGAAAAGACGGAACTCGGTGAAAAACTCGCAGAACTTTACAAAGAAAACACCAGACCAGAAGTTTTCCTTGAAAAAAAATACAATGATATTTCGGCTAAAGTTCAGAAAGCAGATACCGTTCTGGCAGTTTGTGTCAGTTTTTCTCCGCTTGTTCCGGAGTGGGAAGAAGTGGCGGCAACTTCGATGGCGGTTCAGAATATGTATTTAACCTGCACGGTAAATAATGTTGGCTGTTATTGGTCTACTCCCGGAATGAAAGACCATATCGGAGATTTTCTTGGTTTGGAAGAAAACCAGAAATGCTACGGTTTTTTCTATATGGGAATGAAAGGGAATTAGATAATGAGGTAATTTGATAATTTGGAAATTTGAAAAAAATCGTGCAATTGCCTCACTTCCTATCATCTTATAACTTTGTAACCTCATAACCTCATTACGGCATTTTTAACATTTCTAGCCCTGATTGAACGGCCTGTCTGAGCTCTTTTTGGTGTCTGAGCGAAGCGAAGCCGCCAAAAAAGCGAGTAGTGAAAGCAGGTTCCCGGCTTCTGAAAAATTATCTAATTATCACATTCTCATATTATCACATTCAAAAATTTTTCCTATTTTTGCACTCTCAAAATAATTAACCGGGACGAGTTCCCAAAACTTTAAACAATATGTCAGTAAAAATCAGAT
>JAEXBA010000075.1 GCA_023457935.1 Bacteroidota bacterium
TCACATTCTCATATTATCACATTCAAAAATTTTTCCTATTTTTGCACTCTCAAAATAATTAACCGGGACGAGTTCCCAAAACTTTAAACAATATGTCAGTAAAAATCAGATTACAAAGACACGGTAAAAAAGGGAAGCCTTTTTTCCACATCGTGGTTGCAGATTCAAGAGCTAGAAGAGATGGTAGATTCATCGAAAAACTTGGAATCTATAACCCAATCACCAATCCTGCAACAATCGAGTTGAACGTGGATTCTGCTGTTCAGTGGCTGAACAACGGTGCACAGCCAACCGATACTGCAAGAGCGATCCTTTCTTACAAAGGTGCGCTTTACAAGAAACACCTTCAGGGTGGCGTTGCAAAAGGTGCTTTCGACGAAGCTGAAGCTGAAAAAAGATTCAATGCTTGGTTGGAAAACAAAGAAAAAGCAGTATCAGGAAAAGTAGAAGGTTTGGCAACTGCGAAAGCGGACGCTAAAAAAGCTGCTCTTGAAGCTGAAACTAAGAAAAATCAGGAAAGAATCGACGCTCAGAATGCACTTCTTGCTGAAGCTAAAGCTGCTGAAGAGGCTGCAAATGCTCCTGCTGAAGAAGCAACTGCTGAAGTTGACGGTGAAGCTTCTCCTGCAATTGGCGGAAACGAAGAGCCAATCGCTGAAAAAGCAGAAGAAACTCCGGCTGCAGAAGCTGAAGGAACTGAAGAAGCTCAGGCATAATTCAGCAAATTCTTTTTTCAAAACACAGGACGTTCAATATTTTGGACGTCTTTTTTATTTTCAGAATTTTATCTTTGCAGTATGAATAAGAACGAATGCTATTATCTGGGAAAAATTACCAGAACTCACGGACTCGCGGGAAATGTTATTCTGAAACTCGATACCGATCAGCCGGACTTTTATAATAAACTGGAAGGAATTTTTATTGAAATCAATGGTCTTCTGGTTCCTTTTTTCGTGGAAAAGCAGCAGTGGAGCAAGGATAATTCAAAAATAATTTCTTTTAAAAATGCAACGCTTCAGATGGCGGAGCAAACGGTTGGGAAAAATGTTTTCCTTCCGCTTTCCACACTTCCGGAGCTGAAAGGAAATCAGTTTTACTACCATGAAGTAACAGGGTTTGAAATTCAGGATTCCGACGGGACTTCGGCAGGAATCATTAAAGAAGTGAACGACAATGCGCCGCAGCATTATTTCGTTTTGAACCTCGACGGAAAAGAAGTGATTGTTCCTGTTATCAAAGACTGGATTCTGGAAGTTGACCGCGGAAAGAAACTGATCAGAATGGAACTGCCCGACGGTTTGCTTGACGTTTTTCTGAAACCGCAGGTGAACGACGAATAAAAAACAAAGGATTTCAAAACATTTTAAATCCTTTTCTTTTGAATAGGAATACAGCAAAAATTACACCAAAAATCCGTAAATTTGCCGCTTATCAGATGTAATGTAATGGAAAGAAAGACGATAAAAAATCTGCTTGCAGATTATAAAAAACTGCTTCATCACGATATCACCGTTCAGGGTTGGGTAAGGGCTTTCCGCTCCAACCGTTTTATAGCGCTGAACGACGGTTCTACCATCGAAAACCTCCAGGTGGTGGTAGATTTTGAGAATTTTGATGAAGCTACAATTAAAAATATCAAAACTGCTTCTTCACTGAAGATTACCGGTGAAGTGGTGGAAAGTCAGGGCGCCGGACAGAGCATTGAAATTCTTGCAAAGAAAATTCAGGTTCTAGGTGACAACTTTTCTGAAGAAATGGAGAAAACGGTTCTTCAGCCAAAAAAACATTCACTGGAAGTACTGCGCGATCAGGCACATTTACGGTTCAGAACCAATCTTTTCGGAGCGGTTTTCAGAGCGAGAAGTGCGGTGAGTTTTGCAATACATGAATTCTTTAATAAAAACGATTTCTTTTACATCAATACGCCGATAATTACCGGGGCTGATGCAGAAGGAGCCGGCGAAATGTTCGGAGTTACAAATTTTGATCTGAATGAAATTCCGCGTGATGAAGTTGGTGAAATTGATTTTGCACAGGATTTCTTCGGGAAGAAAACCAATCTTACGGTTTCCGGACAGCTTGAAGCTGAAACAGCGGCAATGGGATTGGGAAGAGTCTACACATTCGGACCGACTTTCCGAGCAGAAAACTCCAACACAACGCGTCACCTTGCAGAATTCTGGATGGTGGAGCCGGAAGTGGCATTTAATAATCTGGAAGACAATATTGATCTGGCCGAGGATTTTCTGAAATACGTTATTCAGTATGTTCTGGATAACTGTAAGGAAGATCTGGCTTTCCTGGACAAGCGTTTTGCAGAAGAACAGAAAACAAAACCGGAAAAAGACCGAGCCAAAGAAGGCCTTATTGAAAAGCTGGAAAATATTATCAAAAAGCGTTTCAAAAGAGTTTCGTATACAGAAGCGATAGAAATTCTGATGAATTCAAAGGAAAACAAAAAAGGAAAATTCCAGTTTCCGGTTGAAAACTGGGGCGTTGATTTACAGTCGGAACACGAACGGTTCCTTGTTGAAAAACATTTTGAGACACCCGTTGTCCTGTTTGATTATCCAAAGGAAATCAAGGCATTTTACATGCGTCTGAATGAAGACAATAAAACGGTTGCCGCGATGGACGTTCTTTTCCCGGGAATCGGTGAAATCATCGGCGGTTCGCAGAGAGAAGAGAGAATAGATGTACTGAAACAGAAGATGAGTGATATGCATGTTGACGAACATGAACTGTGGTGGTATCTTGATACCAGAAAATTCGGTTCGGTTCCGCATGCTGGTTTTGGTTTAGGTTTGGAAAGACTGGTTCTTTTTGTAACGGGTATGACGAACATCCGCGATGTCATTCCGTTCCCGAGAACCCCGAAGAACGCTGAGTTTTAACAAAATTTTATAATTTTTTTACCTAAATTTATAAGCAAGAGCGCCCCAATTCAGCTATTTTTGTGCTTAAGAAGATTATAGAGAAAAGAGTATGCTGAAACAACACCTCCAAATGAAACTTGGGCAGAAACTTGCCCCGCAACAGATTCAACTGATGAAGCTTATTCAGCTGCATACGCTTGAATTTGAAGAAGAGCTGGAGCGTGAACTCGAAGAAAATCCGGCTTTGGAAAGAGCGGAGGAAAACAACGAAGACAGCTACGACGATGCTCCAAGCGAATACGAAGATGAAGGCAACGAATCCATCGACACGGATTTTGATGTGGATGAATACATTTTTGATGACGAACCTTCCTATAAAACCGCATCAAGCAATTATTCCGCAGATGATGAAGAATTCGACAATCAGTCGCTTTTAACGGAAGGGCAGTCACTTTACGAATATCTTCTTGAACAGATCAACCTCATTAATATTGACGAAGAAGATCTTAAAATTGCCGAATACATCATCGGAAATCTTGATACCGACGGATATCTTCGCCGTGAAACTAAGTCTTTAGTTGATGATCTTGCGTTTTCTCAGGGAATCTATACTACAAAAGAAAAGGTAGAGGATATTCTTGAAAACTACATTCAGAAGCTGGATCCGCCAGGAGTTGGCGCCCGCGGACTTCAGGAATGCCTGTTACTTCAGATTGAGAAGAAAGTAACTTCGGACAAAGCTATTTCTTTGGCTGCCAATATTCTGCGTTTTCAGTTTGATGCGCTCACGAATAAGCATTACAACAAGATCATGCAGAAGTATGATGTGGAAGAAGAAGATCTTAAAGATGCACTGGAGGAAATTTCCAAACTTTCTCCAAAGGTTGGCGGCAACTTCGATACACAGACTATTACCATCAATCAGGAAATTATTCCCGATTTTGCCATTCAGGTGAAAGACGGACAGGTAGTTCCTTTGCTGAACAGCAAAAACGCTCCTACTTTAAGGGTTTCGGAAGAATATAAAGATATTCTTACCACTTATTCTCACGATAAAAATTCTGCGGAACACAAGCAGGCAGCACTTTTCATCAAACAGAAACTGGATGCAGCAAAGTGGTATATTGATGCTATTAATCAGCGTCAGAATACGCTTCTGCAGACGATTACGGCAATTGTAAAGCTTCAGAAAGAATATTTCCTTACCGGTGACGATAAATCCCTGAAACCGATGATTCTGAAAGACGTTGCAGATATTACCGGTTTTGATATTTCCACAATTTCACGTGTGGTAAAAAGCAAATATGCCGATACTCCTAACGGAATCGTTCTTTTAAAAGATCTGTTCTCCGATTCATTAACCAATGATGACGGTGAAGAAGTTTCAACCAAAGAAATAAAACAGCATCTTCAGGAAGCCATTGACCGTGAGAATAAGAGAAAACCTTATACTGATGATGCTCTTGTCGGAATTCTGAAAGAAAAAGGATACAACATCGCGAGAAGAACCATTGCAAAATACCGCGAACAGCTCAGTATTCCGGTAGCACGGCTCAGAAAAGAACTATAAAAAATAAGAAATCCGGAAAATTTTCCGGATTTTTTTATTCAGTAAAGACTTACTTTCCATAACTCATAACTCATAACTCATAACTCATAACTCATCATTCATAACTCCTGCTCGCTTTCCTCAATCTCTTTCAGCTGCTTCAGGTTTCTTCCCAAACGCCCAACCAAAATTCCGTAAACTACACGGTAATACAGCCAGATCAGCGCGATGCTCAGAAGTAAGGTGATGACAATTCCGGTAACAAATCCGATCAGCGTCGGATTGTTCAGGTGAACATCCTGAGCAGACAGCGTATTGAATACAAACATTGTCAGCACGACGGTAAAAACTACCAATAATGCAATATTGGTGAAAATAAAAGCGTTCACCACTTTCCGGAACCGCACAATCTGAAGAATAAATTTCTTGAGGTTCGATTCTACATGAATTTTCCGGTAACTACGGTAGAAAATAACCACAAAGAACGCTGTAACCAACAAACTGATCATTTTGAGTGCGAAGTAAAGATGCTCAAAATCCATCACCAGTTTGTCTGTTCTCTTGACGCCGATTTTTTCAAGAATTCTGATAAAGCTGCTGCCGTCGTCACCGTTCAGAATGTAATAAACGGTAATCCCAAGAAAAAACAGGAATTCCGCTACACTGATCCAGAAAATATATTTCACGTAATTACGCGATCTGCTGTTCAGCATTTCCAGAATATCCGAACTTCCGTATTTGGGTTTCACCGGCGTTTCCTGCCAGGTTTTTTTCAGACTGTCAATATCGAAATCAGGCATGTTTTTCCATCAGTTCTTTTAAGGTCTTTTTCAGACGGTTCATTTTCACTCGCGCGTTCACTTCGGTAATTCCGAGGTTTTCGGCGATATCACGGTACGGCAGATCGTCCAGATACATCATTACAATAGCTCTTTCAACCTGCGGAAGCATTTTTACCACTTTATACAGCAGCGCAATCTGCATCTGTTTTTCATCATCATCTTCCACAAAATCTTTGTAGTGGAAGTCCATCAGTTCGTCCGTTTGCGGAGATTTGGTTTTCTTGCGGAAGAGTGTAATGGCAGTATTCAATGCCACGCGGTACATCCAGGTCGAAATCTTCGAGTCTCCTTTAAATGTGTCGTAGCTTCGCCATAATTGTAACACGATTTCCTGAAAAAGATCCTGCTCATCTTCCAGAGTATTGGTATAAAGCCGCGAAACCTTGATAATCAGGCCCTGATTATCTTTTACCAGCTGAGCAAATTCCTTTTCGCGCGTAACCAATTTTCAATTTTTTCAGCACGAAAATAAACATTTGGGCTCACATTTAGATCTTTACTAAGAAAATAATCTTTTTTTTGGCGCACATTTCCGGCTGTCACTACTCGCTTTTTTGCACATTTTCTATAAAAATCTGCAAAAAGAGCTCACACATACCGTTCCATCCGGGGCGCAGTTTCGGATGTTGTTCACATCTGTTTTAAATTTGCTTACCTTTGCAGCCCACAGGAAAACCGGCCTGTTGATTCCGTTTCGGCGGGGTAGGAAAGTCCGGACACCAAAGAGCAGCATAGCGGATAACATCCGTCCGCAGTAATGCGAGGACAAGTGCAACAGAAAGTATGTACAGTTCGGCTGTAGTGAAACCAGGTAAACTCTATGCGGTGCAATGGTAAGTATATCGGCAGTTAAGGGCGGCTCGTCCAATGCCGAGGGGTAACCAGCTAAAGTTTTGCAGCAATGTGAAACGCAGATAAATAACAGGCGTCCGCCATGGCGGATACAGAATCCGGCTTACAGGTTTTCCTTATTTTCAGAAAAAAACAGAAGAGGCTGTCTCAAAAGGACAGTCTTTTTTTTTCGCTTTGTTTAAAAATCCGATTTTTGAAGTTTTCTATTTTTGATTTTTCGAAAAACAAAGCTAAAAAAGTCAAAAAACAGTCTATTTCAGGC
>JAEXBA010000076.1 GCA_023457935.1 Bacteroidota bacterium
AGATCCGCGAATATATGCCCAATCTGATCTTCATGGACAACTGGCTTCCTGATATCAGCGGAATTGAAGCAACAAAACTCCTGAAATCAAGTGCAGATCTGAAACACATTCCCGTGGTGTATTTTACCGCCAACAGCAATATTGATGAACTAGCTGCAGAAGCCGGCGCAGACGCTTTTCTCGCAAAACCGTTTGATATTTCGAAGTTTGAAGAGACCGTTGAAAAGTATTTGTCTTAATTTTTTGTTCCGGAATTCAGATATTCCTCAATTTTCTCTTTAGGAATTAAATCAAGAAGCTGATTCACATCGATAATTTTGTGCTCATTCAAAACACTTTCAACGGATTTTTCTGCGCCCGGATAATTGATTAACCGTTCAAGCAAACCATAAACATTCACCATTTTTTTGTGGGTATTTTCATCATCGCCGCCAAACCACGAACCGTTGAAATGATGACTCACGTAATTTTTTGGTAAATCCTGGGAAAAATAAACCGACGGATAAAGCGTAACGTCATGCTTTAGTTTCTGAATGGTGTCTGAATTTCGGTCTGCACCGTATTCCTTTTCCAACATTTCCGAAAAAATATCCGTGTTGATGCGTTCCACAAAACCTTCCTGTTCATTGTAATATTTCATGAAATCTTTGGAAAGCTGATGTTTCGGTTCGGCCATCCAGAATGCAGAATACGGAACACCTTTCACTTCGAAACCACAAACTGCCTTTTCATTCAGAAATTCGTCCAGCGGAAGTTTCAGTTCCATATCGGTATCCATGTAAATTCCGCCGTGCTCATACATCACTTTTGAACGCACATAATCCGAAACAAATGCCCATTTTCCCTGCTCGAAAGCTTCACGAACGTAATTGTTGTCATCAATCGGAGAATTGCTTTCATTCCATTCAATGATTTCATAATCAGGATGAACATTTTTCCATGTTTCGATGCAGTGTTTGGCAAGATCACTTTTTTCGTGGCCGCCAAACCAGCAGTAATGTATTTTTTTCGGAATCATAAAAGAAAATTTGAATAGTCAAAAATAACCGCAGTTCCCGATAAATTCGTTATTTTTATTCAATTAAAAGATTCAAAATTACAAGGTGATGAAACGTACAATACTGGCTTCAATCCTGTTCTTATTTTATTTTTCCGCAACAATGGCACAATCTACCGACGCACGATATCAACCGAAAAAATATGTGGAACTCACCAATCCGGAATGGGTGAAAAACGCCACCGTTTATGAACTGAACGTCCGTCAGTTTTCTCAGGAAGGAACTTTCAAAGCCGTTGAAAAGCAACTTCCGCGACTCAAAAAAATGGGAATTGACATTATTTGGTTAATGCCGGTTCAGCCGATTGGCGAAGAGAACAGAAAAGGAAGTTTGGGAAGTTATTATTCCGTGAAAGATTATCTGGACGTGAATCCGGAATTCGGAACGAAAAAAGATTTTCAGAATTTGGTAAACGCCATTCACAAACAGGGAATGTATGTGATTTTGGATTGGGTTGCCAATCACAGCAGTTGGGACAATCATCTGGTGAAAGATCATCCGGATTGGTACATCAAATCTCGTGAAGGTAAATTTGAACCGACGCCGTGGCGCGATTATGACGATATTATTGATTTTGATTACAGCAAACCCGAACTCAGAAAATACATTACCGATGCACTGAAATTCTGGGTGAAAGAATACAATATTGACGGTTACCGTTGCGATATGGCGAGTTTTGTTCCGATAGAATTTTGGGAAAACGCACGCAAAGAACTTTGGGAACTGAAACCGGTTTTTATGTTGGCTGAAGCCGAAGACCGGGAATTGCACCGCAACGCTTTTGATGCGACGTTCAACTGGACTTTATGGAATTTCCTGCATCAGATTGCAATGGGAAATAAAAATCCTGAAAATATGGCCGGAGCTTATATTGCAGAACATGTTTCCATTTTTCCGAAGGAAGGAATCCGCATGAATTTTATTGACAATCACGATAAAAATTCGTGGGAAGGAAATCAGTACAGCAATTTCGGAGACGGGCTGAAAGCTTCTATCGTTTTCACTGCTTTGTTCGACGGAATGCCGCTGGTTTATAACGGACAGGAAGCCGGACTCGACCGATCTCTGCAGTTTTTTGAGAAAGATCCGATTGTCTGGAAAAAACATGAAAACGAAGAACTTTATACAAAACTTTTCGCGCTGAAACACAAAAACCTAGCACTCTGGAACGGAAAATGGGGCGGAGAAATGGTGAGAATCAAAAATGATAAAATGAATGAAGTCATCGCTTTTGTGCGTGAGAAAAACGGAGATAAAGTGATTTCAATTTTCAATCTCAGCAAAAAACCGGTAAGTGTAAATCTTGATACTTCCTTTGATGCCGGAACGTACACCAATCTTTTCAGCGGAAAACAGCAGACGCTGCAGAAAAATACTTCCATGAATTTACAGCCGTGGGAATATTTGGTGCTGCACAATTCTAAACCATAAATTATTGCTATCTTTTTTCTGTGAAATTAGACCTCTACAGCATACTCCTTATTATTGTTGCCGTAACGCTTGTTATAGGTCTGATTATCTATTTTTTTCAGCAGAAATTCTTCTTTCATCCCGAAAAACTTCCGGAAGATTTCAAATTTGCCTACGATAATCTGCAGGCAGAAGAACTTTTCGCAGAAACTGCTCCGGGCGTTAAAATCAGTTATCTGCATTTTAAAACTGAGAAGCCAAAAGGTATTGTATTTTATCTGAAAGGCAATACCAAAAGCATCAAAGGTTGGGGAAAATTTGCGGTGGATTTTACACGATTGAACTACGACGTTATCATGATGGATTACCGCGGATTCGGCAAAAGTACAGGAAAAAGGACTTCGCAGGGCATGAAACACGACATTCAGTTTGTGTATGATCTTGTGAAAGCGCAGGTTCCAGAAGAGCGGATTGTAGTTTATGGCAGAAGTATCGGAACGCCTTTTGCAGCGAGGGTTGCCACCCGGAACCATCCGCGTATTCTGATTCTCAATTCACCTATTTATTCGCTGGAAAGATCCATCAACCGTTATCTGCCCTGGCTGCCGGCAAGATATTTCATGCGTTTCAATCTTCCCACTTACAAATACCTTAAAGGTGTTGACTGCCCTATCAAGATCATTCACGGAAGCGATGACAAACTGGTTCCGGTACGCACAGCCATAGAACTTTCTGAAATTCAGCCGGAAAACACGCGGCTGTATCTGATTTTGAAAGCCGGCCACCTGAACGTACACACTTTTAAGGAATATCACCGTGTTCTCAGCGAAATTTTTGAAGATATCGACGAACCGCAGACAGAGATTAACTTTTCCAAAACAAGCCTGAATATTAATCACCGGAATTGATGGTTCAAAATCGTTTTCCTATTTTTATCATCTAATTATTTTTAATGGAAATCATCATCATTATTGCGCTTGTTTTACTGAACGGAATTTTTGCTATGTCCGAAATGTCGCTCGTGTCCTCGCGGAAATTCAAGCTGGAAAACGCCAGCAAAAAAGGCAGTGGCGGCGCAAAAAAAGCACTCGAACTTTCTGAAAATCCAACAAAATTTCTCTCGACTGTACAGATCGGGATTACGCTGATCGGTATTTTACTCGGGGTTTATTCCGGCGAAAACCTCACCAATGATTTTCAGGATTTTCTGAACAAATTTGAGGTTCTTCAGCCATATTCCAAGTCGCTTGCAACAACAGGAATTGTTATTTTCATCACTTATGTTTCCATTGTTTTGGGTGAACTGTTGCCAAAAAGAATCGGAATGTCGTTTCCGGAAAGCATCATCACGGTACTGGCAAAACCCATGGATATTCTGTCCAAAATAACAGCGCCGTTTGTATGGCTGCTTACTTTTACCAACAATCTTATTCTGAAAATACTTTGTATTAAAGGCAGTTCCGACAGTATCGTTACCGAAGAAGAAATTAAATCCATTGTAAAAGAAAGTGCGCAGGAAGGGGAAATCGACGTTATCGAACATGATATTGTGGAACGTGTTTTCGAACTGGGCGACCGTAAAGTGAACACGCTGATGACGCACAGAACCGACATCGTTTTCTTTGAGCTTGACGAAAGTTTGGAAAGTATTCTCTCAAAAATCCGCGAAGAGAAACACAATGCATATCCGGTACGAAACGGTCATAATTCTGATGATATTGCAGGCGTTATTCTGCTGAAAGATCTTTTTCCGATTGACGACAGTGTGCCTTTCGATATCAAGAAGTACATCCGTCAGCCGGTTTTTCTGAATGAAAATTATCTGGCTTATAAAGTGATGGAACTTTTCAAAAAAGAAAAAAACCATTACGGAATTGTGATCGACGAATACGGAAACACAGCCGGAATGGTAACCATGTACGATGTAACGGAAGCGCTTGTGGGCGACACTACTTCGTTTGATTATTTTGATTATCGGATTACAGAACGTTCAGAAAAATCCTGGCTTGCAGACGGACAGTTTCCGATTGTGGAATTCACAAAATACTTCGGTCTGGATTTTGAACCCAATAACAAAGACAATTACACAACACTGGTTGGGCTTTTTATCAGCGAACTGCACCGTATTCCTCAAATTGGCGACAAAATAAAAATTGAGGATCTTGAACTGGAAATTATAGACAAAGACGGGCAGCGAGTAGATAAGATCCTCATCAACCGCATAGAAGAAAATGCCTAAACTCATACAGTATCTGCAGGAAAAAGTAGTTTTTCTTCCGGTAAAACTGCCGGAAGATTTCAGCTATGATTTCGACTGCAGGTTTGAAGAACATTTTTTTGAGACACCTTTTGAGGGCAAAATTAATGCGCTTCATTTTAAAACTGAAAATCCCAAAGGCGTCATTCTTTATTTTCACGGTAATGCAGACAACCTTGTCCGCTGGGGAAAAATTGCTTCCGAATTCATTAGATTCGGTTATGACGTATTGGTTCCCGACTACCGCAATTATGGTAAAAGTACGGGGCCGCGAAACGAAGACTATCTGTTCTCGGATGCACAGTTCTGCTACGATTTTCTTACCGAAAAATACGGTGAGGAAAATGTAATTGTGTACGGAAGAAGTCTGGGTGGCGCTTTTGCAGTAAAAATGGCGGCCGACAATGAACCGAAAAAACTGATTCTGGAAGCAACATTTTTCAATCTCCAGGATTTGGTAAACCGCTGGATTCCGAATGCAGCGACCGAACGTATTTCTCCAAAAATGACCTATCATTTTCATTCAAACAAAAATATTCCGGAAGTGAATTGTCCGGTTTACCATTTCCATGGTGACAAAGACTTTGTTGTTCCGATCAAATCCGGCAGAAAACTTTTTGACGTTCTGAAAGCCGAAAAACCTGAGCAGGAAAAGAAGTTCATAGAAATAAAAGGCGGCAGTCATGATGATTTGGCCAATTTTGAAGCATACAGTTCCGAAATGAAGAAAATCCTCTGATGCTCGATTTCTGCGCTATTGATTTTGAAACTGCCACGCATGAGCGCAATTCCGCCTGTGAAATGGGAATCTGCCTTGTGGAAAACGGTGAGATTGTGGAAACCAGAACCTGGCTGATCAAACCTCCCAGCTTTCCGTATTTCAACCGTCATAACATCGCTGTTCACGGTATTTATCCTGAAGATGTCCTCCACGCTCCCACTTTTGATGAGATTTGGTACGAAGCCGAAGAAATGATGTACGGAAACCTGATGATTGCGCACAACGCATCGTTTGATGCCTCAGTTTTACGTGGCTGCCTCGATTATTACGGAATTTTCAAGCCGAAACTGAAATACCTGTGTTCCATTCAGATTGCCAAGAAATCCTGGAAAAACCTCCCTCGGTACGGACTGAAATCTCTGGCCGAGCAGCATCATATTTCATTCAACCATCACCGGGCAGGCGACGATGCTGAAGTCTGCGCCAAAATTTCACTTCTCGGATTTCAGAAACTGATGCTGACAAGGAATGATGAAGTTCAGGAAGTGCTTTACAAGAATCTCAAAATGCTGTAAACAACATATTCGAATACCCCGGAAATTCATTCAACAAAAAAAGCGCGGAAAAAATCCGCGCTTTTCTATTTTACCGTCTGATTAATCAATTTCCTGATGGCGGAGAACTTCTTCATCCTTCACTGTGTACGGAATACTGGCCAGAATATATTCCAACGCTTCCAGGCGGGCTTTGCCTTTACGGTTGGCTTTCAGAACCTTCCAGGGCGCAAAGCTGGTATTGGTTTTATCAAACATTTTTTCCTTGTATTCCGTGTAGGTATCCCAAAGTTGCAGAGCTTTTTTATCAACATCGCTGTATTTCCATTTCTTCAGCGGATTGTTGATGATATCAGCAAAACGTTTTTCCTGCTCGTCCTTTGAAATGGAAAAATAAAGTTTCAGCAGATATGTTCCGGAAGTCATAATCATTTTTTCGAACTCATTCACCTGTTCCATAAAAATGACATATTCTTCTTTCGTACAGAAGCCGTTCACCGGTTCTACGATGGCACGGTTGTACCAACTACGGTCGAAAAACACAATTTCTCCTGCTTTCGGAAGCTGATTGATGTACCGCTGAAAATACCATTGCCCCTGTTCCACTTCGTCGGGTTTCGGAAGTGCAACCACACGGTGTTGCCGTGGGTTCAGGTTTTCGGTAATTCTCCGGATGGCACCGCCTTTTCCGGCAGCGTCGCGCCCTTCGAAAATCACCACTACTCTTTTCTGGTTATCCACAACCCAATTCAGCAGCTTAATCATTTCTTCCTGAAGTTTTCCAAGCCGTTTTTCATATTTCAGAAAACGCTGTGCCTTTTCAACATCCAGATTTTCATTCTGAAGCAAAGCGTAAATTCCTTTTTTAGAATTCAGTATTTCGTATTGTTCCTGTGTAATTTTCATAATGAGATTCTGAATTTGGAATTAAAGATCAATTTGTTTTACCATTCTGAAGTAGCGCTGTACCACGTTTGGATCCGGATTCAGGTTTACCGTAGCATTTTCCTTGCCTTCATAATTGAACAGAGAAAGTACATATCGGATGGCTTCAAGGCGCGCATGCAGTTTATTGTCGGATTTTACAATTACCCACGGTGAAAAAGCATTGTGCGTCCGCGAAAACATCTGGTCTTTGTAAAAAGTAAATGTATCCCAAAGTTCCTGCCCTTTTTCGTCTACCGGCGAATATTTCCACATCTTCAGCGGATTTCTGAGTCGTCTGTTGAAGCGGTACAGCTGCTGATCCTTATTGACAGAGAACCAGAATTTGATAATCGTAGTTCCAGCTTCATAAAGCATGTGTTCAAATTCCGGCACCTGAACCATGAAACTTTCGTATTGCTGCGGCGTACAGAATCCCATTACAGGTTCCACCACGGCACGGTTGTACCAGCTGCGGTCGAAAAAAACGATTTCCCCTGCATTCGGCAGTTCTTTAATGTATCTGCGGAAATACCACTGGCCACGTTCCACATCGGTAGGTTTGTTCAGTGCCACCAGACGCATTGCTCTCGGATTCAGATGCTCTGCGAACCTTTTGATGGTTCCGCCTTTTCCCGAAGCGTCTCTCCCTTCAAAAATAATCGCGATTTTTTTGCCGCTTTTCTGAACCCAGTTCTGGAAATTCACCAGTTCTCCCTGCAGTTTGCGGAGCTCTTCTTCGTAAAGATATTTCTCCAGCGCACCTTTGTATTCGGGATTTTCGTCCTGATGTTCCTCTAAAAATCTCAGCAGAGCCTCTTTGGTTTCCAGTTTCTGAAAATCTGTAATTTCTGTCATTCTGTTTGTATTTTAATACAATAAAGTTAGTTAAAACCAGAACTGTACAGTACAATCAGAAACTGACATTTCGCATAAACTAAATATTTAGTTAAAAGAATTTATTTCCAGTTTTCTAGAAATCGCTCAAGAAGTTTCTGTCCGTTTTCCAACAGAAATTTGGAGATGCATTCCGACAGATGCTTTTCGTCGATATTTCCGTCCGGATTGCGCCGGAAGACTTTTACTTCGGGAAAAAGCTCCATATTTTTTTCAGCAAGCGGAAGAAACCGGAACAGGTCGTTTCTGAGATTTGAAATTTTGGTGACATCTTCATAACCGTTAATCGGATTGATTAAACCGTCAAAATCAGAGCCGATGCAAAGGTGATCCCATGGTGAACTCTTGCCGGTCCAGTTCAGGTTTTTATATCCAAGTTTTACAGCGTACGCAATCTGGTGGCAGAACAGCAGAATATGCCGTATTTCGCGGTCTGTTCTGCGCAGCGGTTCTTCGTATTTTTCTACGTCGAGCTTTCCTTCTTTGAACCATTTTTCCCATTCCAGCAGCGGTATCGCTTCGGAATCTTTAAAATACTCGCCGCGAATTCCGTCCATCATTGTTTTCGATGCTCCCAAAACACGCTGATCCATTGAAATGCCAATCATTCCGCCGCTCCGCATAATTTCGACTATTTCTTCATCAAAAAGATTGATTGTCCACGGATTGGAGCACAGTTTATTATTCAGCAGAAAATTGGTTTTCCCGACTTTCCGGTTCTTGGCCTGAATAGAAGTTATTTTCTGTCCGTCAATAAAGGTCACTTCGTTTTTGTACTGTTTACCTTCAAGAAATTCTTCAAGTGAACAGAAAGTGAAACCCGTATGCGAGGAAATAACAGGTAGATTGGCAATTTTAGGATTCTGTTCAATTAAATCTTCGCGGAACTGATAAAACTTATAACGTGTGTACACCGACATATGTTTGATATCGATCAGTGTCGGAAACGGATGAGTATACAGTGTTTTGATGAATGTTCTCGCTTTCTCCGTCAGGCCGAAGCCGGTTTTTGGTGTGAAATCTTTACTGCGGAAAGCCATTTGCGCTGTACTCGTAAGGCCCTGAGCAAAGCCGCCCATCGGCTGTTCGGGTATTTCACTGAGATGTGTGAGATTCACGCTGAAAAGATCAATATTTGCCGGATCATCCTGAATCTTTCTGTAGGCAGCAGACGGATCAGTAAAAGCATTAGCAGTTCTGATTTTGGCTTCTGAAAAGTTGTGTGCCCCTTCAACAGAAAAAGCGAGATATGTTTTTGCAGGATTGTCCATCCGCATTTTTGGTGACTGCTTACGGGTGAGAAAGCGTATGTTGAATTTCTCATCCAGCATCTTTTCACTGTTTTTATAGTAGCTTATTTCTGTTTTGAAAAGATCAAAATATGTGGTTTTGCGATCCTTAACACGGTCGATAAAACCCCAGTCAATGGGCAGATTATCGTTGCTGAAACCCCGGATCATTCCGCTGATATTTTCTGCAAATGCGTATTCCATAGCGAGCAGCGCCGTGACACCGCATTTTAAAGAACTTTTCTTCACCATTGATGGTGACGACTGGCTGTCGAATGCGTTTCCCATCAGTTCATCCAGTGCAGCCATTACGCCTTTTGTTTTGAAATCCTTATCAAGCGGAAGCTTCTGACCGTTTTTCTGAACGCTTATAAAATGTTTGAAAAGCAGGTGAAAATGAAAATCGAATGTATTTTTCATGGCGGTAGTTTTTAAAGTACAGATTTGCGCAGTTCATTGAAAATCTCCAACTGTTTCTCCTCACTCAGATTTCCCAATGGTTTTTCCGGTGAAGAATTGAGTTTTTCCAGTGTTTTGGAAGCATCTGCTGACAGATTTTCGCTGTACTTCAGACTTTCCTCTCCGTTCAGCCATTTTCTTTTGGTGCGCATCAGTCCGTTCCAGATCATTTTTATAGATTCGGTTACCGTTCTGAATCGTGCAGCCACTGCATCAATTTTTACATTCTTATAGGCATTTTCAAGCTGTGATTTTGGCGGAATTGGCGTTTTTAGAAGTGCATCAATATTGAGAATTCCAGCGCCGAAACCTGCAGGAAGATCTTTGCTTTTCCTCGCTGATTTCTTCAGACAGTAACGGAACGCTTCAACAATTTCAAAACCGTGATAAGTGGCAAGTTTTTCGCGGTTTACGTGATACCATAACACTGCAGCCGATGCCACATGAGGCGTTGCGTAACTCGTGCCGTGCCCGTAACTCATTGAAAAAACACCTTTCTTTTCAAATCTCGGTACGTAAATATGCATGCCCGGTGCAGTAATGTCAACTTCTTTTCCTCTGCTGGAACCTTTCCACTCCGCATCCATCGGATTGGAAGCTGCTACAGCAATAGTTCCTTCGTGAACTGCAGGCGCTACCACTTCTCCCACTTCGTTTCCGGCAGCACAAACCCAGATCACGCCTTTTTCATAGGCTTTTTTGGCCAGCTGAAAAGTGGTCAATGTAGGCGGAAGGCCCATACTTGTCGTAATTACTTTTGCACCCATCGCAATTGCGGAATCTACGGCTCTGGCCAATTCTGCCTGCCGACCAAGAATAATAACATCCTTCGCCACGCGAAACGGAATAATCTTTACCCGGTTCTGATAAAGCAAACCGGCATTTCCGTTCATATTGTTCTGCAAAACCGCTCCGGGATTACCGCCAATGATGCTTCCGGTTCTTCCGCCATGACCGAAATCGGCAAATGCAACTGTTTTTCCTCCATCGTCGTGTGCGTCGCGGTCTTCATTTACAAAATCAAAATCGTTTTCAAAATCAAATGCGCCGATTATTTTCGGATGGATGACATAACCGGTATCAAACTGAACCAGTTTTACAGAATTTCCGATGACATCTGTAATTCCACCGGAATAACCGCTGGCTTTCCAGTTCCATTTCCGATAATCCTGCGAGGTGAAATCCTTTACATATGGACTCAGTTTTCCGTACAGATCGGTAAAGTATTTTTCTGAACCGTCATCTGCCAGCGATTCAAGCGTTTTGGATGAGGCAATGGTTTCTTCATTTTCAATGGTGGTATTCAGAAGAATTTCACTGTCGTATTCGGCATGTTTTATATTCCTGATTGTAAGAAGTTCCTGGGCAACTTCGTTTGGATTTCTGTTCCCGACGTTCATCCGCAACGTGAACAGTTCCTGCTTGTCCTCAACAGCGGATATCTGCATCGCCAAAGCGAGCTCAAAATCAGGATCATATTTTTCAGCAACGGTTTTTCCAAATTCACGGATGATTTTTTCAGAATTCTTCATCATCACAAGAAACGGCACTTTACCTTTAAAAGCTGCTTTTTCCTGCTCCTTTGGCTTTTGTGGAGAGGGTTTCTGCGGCTGAGGAAGGCCGGACGGATTCTTATCGTTCAGGATTTTTTTATTGTTCTTGGTACGTTCCAGGATTTTCTGTTTGATTTCCTTCTGCGGACCTTCAATTTTCATTTTATCCAGAACTTCAAGTATTCTGCTAATTTTGATTCCTGCATTTCCGAGCCAGTCAATATCTTCATCCGGTGTATTTGAATCGGCAACCCGTCCGTCTTTGGTGAGTACATTTCCGTTTTCGTCCTGCTTCGGAATGCCTTTCTGATGCAGCGCTATTACCTCGCAGGTTCCCAATCCCAAAACCAAAGAGCCCGAGGAACCCGGCAAAGTATCAGTTTCATAAATAAGCAGGTCCTTAGACTCTGAAAAAAACGAATTGTTGTTGAGCGTTGTCTTTTTAGGCAAACCGCCAGGATGCTGAATGATAATAATACTTTCACCTTTGATGATTTTTCCGAAATTACCGTCAAGTTCCAACGCGGGAAAATCTGAAATCTTTATTTTTTCTTCGTTCTCGGTTTCGACAGCAATCATTGTAAAATCCAGGCCGGTTAAGGAATTTTCGGCATCTGCATCAAGAGAGGAAGTTACAAAGAAAGCAGAAGGATCAAGTTTGAATTTTGTCCATTTCAGCAGATGGCCATCAATGCCGTTTTCATAATTAAACTGTACATAGCAGTCTTTGCCGTAAATTTCATCAGCAATAACATGATGGTTGGTAAGAATTACGTTTCCTGAAATCAGGAATCCGCTTCCCACTGGTCGCCCGTTGTATAAAATGCGGCAAAGGGATTTGGAGATGTTCAGAATTTTCAGAAGTGTTGAAACATCCACAAAATCATTGGTATGATTAATACGTTCCAATGCTTTGTTGTAGCTGGTGTTTTCGCGTGCAATTCTGTTACGGATGCGTTTCTGGTTTTCCTCCAGATTGATGATGGAAGCGGTACTGTTTTTCACCTCTTCCAGCTTGTTGTGGTCTACAATAATGTCTTTGTATTCCTGCGCCATACTGTGCAGTACAGGTGCGAAACTGAGCTTCCGGTGTAAGAAATCGTTTTGCATGGTTTGAAGTTTTAGTTTTTATAAAGTTATAAAAAATATCAAACGCAATGCATAATAAAAAAAGCTGCCGGAAAACTCCGGCAGCTTCATATAATATTTCTGGTAGGTTAATTACTGAAAACTTCTGAAAGAAGATTGAATTTCGGTATATCAATTTCAAAACTGTCTCCGCTGTTAAGATCTTTCAGCAAATATTTTCCGCTCATATTTCCTACGCCTGACCGCAGCATTACATTTGAAAAATACGTAAAGGTGTCGTCAGGAAGAATTTCGGGAGTTAAGCCAATCACACCGTCACCGCTCACTTCAGTAAAACCGAAACCTACATCATAAATAAGCCATTTCCTTTTCAGCAGTTTTACAGGTTCAGTTCCCAAATTTTCAATTGAAATATAATATTTGAATACGAAACGGTTATCGGAGGGATAAGAGTTTTTACTGTCGTATTCGGGAACTACAGTGACTTTAATTGAATGTGTTGTTTTGGAAAACATCGCTTTACGTTTTTGTTTGTACAGAATATTACAAATTCCTCGCCCTTTTATTAAGCTTTTGTAAAAATTCCTAAAATTTCATAAAATTTACAGCTAAAAGTATAAAAAAACCTGCATTGCTGCAGGTTTCCATTATTTCTTAAAGTTCAAGTGCCTTTCTTTCGTCACCACCCATCAGAATTTCTACCGGGTTATCGATACCTTCTTTCACCGCAACCAGGAATCCAACTGATTCCCTGCCGTCTATGATTCTGTGGTCATAAGACATCGCAACATACATCATTGGGTGAATAACAACCTGGCCGTCAACCGCAATCGGTCTTTGAATGATGTTGTGCATACCCAAAATAGCGGATTGCGGAGGATTGATAATCGGTGTTGAAAGCATTGATCCGAAAACGCCACCGTTTGTAATCGTGAACGTTCCGCCCGTCATTTCATCAACAGTAATATCACCGTCTCTTACTTTTTCAGCAAGAGTTTTAATGTTGGCTTCAACGCCTCTGAAAGACATGTTTTCAGCATTTCTCAATACCGGAACCATTAAACCTTTCGGACCGGAAACTGCAATTGAAATATCGCAGAAATCATAATTGATTTTATAATCGCCGTCAATAGAAGCATTTACAT
Organism: Bacteroidota bacterium; assembly: GCA_023457935.1. Taxonomy (GTDB): domain Bacteria; phylum Bacteroidota; class Bacteroidia; order Flavobacteriales; family Weeksellaceae; genus JAEXBA01. The sequence goes on from JAEXBA010000076.1 coordinate 13,357, forward strand.
CCGGATACATCTGAAGTGCTCTGGTTACCGCTTTTGTAAAGAACGACATGAAACCAAGGCCAACACCGTGTTTTGCAGCAAATTCCTCTTTATACTGCTTTCTGATTCTGAAGATTTCGGACATGTCTACTTCATTAAAAGTAGTCAGCATAGCCGTTTCATTCTTAACAGAAACCAGTCTTGTTGCCAGTTTTCTTCTCAGCATTGACAGTTTTGTAGAAGATTGCGCTCTGGAACCACCTGTTGAAGCTGCAGCGCCCATTGCAGGAACCGAAGCCGTCTGTGCGTCTTCCTTAGTAATTCTGCCGTCTCTGCCGCTTCCTGAAACCTGCCCCGCATCAATTCCTTTCTCATCAAGAATTTTTTTGGCAGCAGGAGAAGGAGTTCCGCTTGCATAAGTTGCAGCAGGTTTTTCCACTACTTTTTCTTCAGCTTTCGGAGCTTCTTTGTTTTCGTCAGCTTTAGGAACTTCAGTTTTTGCAGGTTCAGATGCTCCGCCTTCCGGTTTTGCAGCATCCATATCAATTAAACAAACTACCTGTCCTACCTGTACCAGTTCACCTTCTTCGGCTTTCAAAGTGATGACACCGCTCTCTTCAGCAGGAAGTTCAAGCGTTGCCTTGTCTGAATCAACTTCAGCAATCGGTTGGTCTTTTTCTACATAATCGCCGTCTTTTACAAGCCAGGTTGCGATTTCAACCTCGGTGATGGATTCTCCCGGCGAAGGAACTTTCATTTCTAATACTGACATCTGTATATTATTTTTTTAATTTTTTATTTGAATTATGCTGTTACGGGTCTTGATTTTGGTACGTCATCACAGTTGAATACTGCGTTGATGACACCTGTCTGGTTCTTTTCAAACATTTTGTGGCTTCCAGGCGCCGGAGTTCCGCTTGCGATTGGCGCTACAACCTGGATTCCTGTATCTCTGAAGTTTCTCAGAATGAAAGACCAGGCACCCATGTTTTCCGGTTCCTCCTGAGCCCAGATCAGGGATTTTCTGTTGGAATATTTTGCAAAAATTTCTTCGATTTTATCCATGTGAAGCGGATAAAGCTGTTCGAATCTTACTATTGCAACTGTTTCGTCATTGGTTTCCTCTTTCTTGGCCAAAAGTTCATAGTACAGTTTGCCTGAACAAAGTACCAGTCTTTCCACTTTTGCAGGATCTGCAGAGGCATCATCAATAATCGGCTGGAATGTACCGTTTGCCAAATCCTCAAGCGGCGAAACCACTTTCGGATGTCTCAGCAATGATTTTGGCGACATTACTACCAACGGTTTTCTGAAAGGGAATTTCAGCTGTCTTCTCAACAGGTGGAAATAGTTGGCAGGACTCGTGATATTGGCAACAATAATGTTTTCGTTTGCACAAAGCGTCAGAAATCTTTCAAGTCGCGCCGAAGAGTGTTCTGCGCCCTGACCTTCTGAACCGTGTGGAAGAAGCATTACCAAACCGTCCTGGATTTTCCACTTGTCCTCAGCAGAAACCAGATACTGATCAACAATAATCTGTGCACCATTGGTAAAATCTCCAAACTGTGCTTCCCAAACGGTTAACGTATTCGGAGCGGCCATTGCATAACCGTAATCGAAACCAAGAACTCCGTATTCGGAAAGATGTGAGTTGTACACATCAAAAAGCTGATTCTCGTTCACATACTTCAACGGCACATATTCTTCTTCGGTATCTTCTGTTTTAACTACAGCGTGGCGGTGCGAGAATGTTCCTCTCTCTACATCTTCACCGGAAATTCTGACATTGGAACCTTCGGCAAGAAGCGTTGCATAAGCCAAAAGTTCGCCCATCGCCCAGTCGAGCGAGTTGTTTTCAACCTGTTTCAGCCTTCCGTCAAACAGACGCGTAATTTTATTGATAAATTTCTTGTCACCAGGAAGTGTCGAAATCTTCACTGCCAGAGCTTTAAGATCTTCAAGCGCAAATGTGGTGTCATAATCTTCCAAAACTGCGCCTTTCGCACCAATAGGATATTTCGACCACAGCTCTTCCATAAAAATTGCCATGGCATTTTTTTCAATTTCCTTGGCAGCGTCGAAATCTACATCCAGTAAAGCTTTGAAATCGGTTTCCATTTTTTTCAGAACCTCATCGGAAACAATTCCTTCCTTAACGAGTTTCTGTTTGTAGATTTCACGCGGATTGTCGTGTTTTGAAATAATTTTATAAAGATTGGGCTGTGTAAACCTCGGTTCATCACCTTCGTTATGACCGTATTTTCTGTAACCCAAAAGATCGATGTAAACGTCTTTTCCGAACTTCGCACGGTACTGTGCTGCAAATCTTATAGCGTGAACAACAGCTTCCACATCATCAGCATTTACATGAAGCGCCGGTGAAGCGGTAACTTTTGCAACATCGGTACAGTATACCGAGGATCTTGCATCAAGATAGTTTGTCGTGAAGGAAACCTGATTGTTTACAACAATGTGAACCGTTCCGCCGGTTTTATAACCATCCAGCGTCATCATCTGTGCAATTTCGTAGACAATGCCCTGTCCGGCAATAGCTCCGTCTCCGTGAATAACGATTGGCAGTACTTTGCTGTAATCTTTGTATTCGTTATCAACCTTTGCCCGGCAGATTCCTTCTACCAAAGCAGCAACAGTTTCAAGGTGCGACGGGTTTGGTGTAAGGTTGATTTTCACTTCCTCACCGGAAGCTGTTTTTATGGTTTTTGATGAACCCAAATGATATTTCACATCACCGGAGAATACATCTTCTTCAAATTCTTTTCCTTCAAACTCGGAGAAAATCTGCTTGTATGATTTTCCGAAAATATTGGTGAGAACATTAAGACGGCCTCTGTGCGCCATTCCCAAAACCACTTCATCAACACCCAACTGTGAGGATTTTGAAATAAGCTGATCGAGTGCAGGAATAAGAGATTCACCGCCTTCCAGTGAGAAACGCTTCTGACCGACAAATTTTGTATGAAGATAATTTTCAAAAGCAACGGCCTGATTCAGTTTGTGAAGAATTTCAGTTTTTTCCTCAGCATTCAGCGATGCATGATTTTCGTTGATCTGCAGAAACTCACGGATCCACTGTTTCTCCTCAACATTGTGAATGTGCATATACTCAATTCCGATAGAATCGCAGTAAATGTTATCCATGTGTCTGATAATTTCAGAAAGTGTTGCAGCAGCAGGCATTCCTACTTCAAGAGCTGAATTGAATTTCCTGTTCAGGTCTTCCTTTGTTAATCCGAAATTTTCAATATCCAGAGTCGGTTCATAATGTCTTCTTTCGCGAACCGGGTTGGTTTTCGTAAACAGATGACCGCGGTGACGGTATGCCTCAATAAGATTTACAACCTTGAATTCCTTCTGAATATCTTCTGAAACGGTATTGTTGGCAACCGCCGCATTTGCATAGTTTACGGGCGCTGAAGCTGTACCGGCAGAGATATCTTCGTCCGAATAGTTTTCCAGCGCAAAATCAAATCCCTGAAAAAATGCTTTCCAGGAAGGTTCCAGGCTGTCCGGATATTTTAGATACTGCTGATATAAGTCCTCAATAAGTTGCGAATGAGCCGCATTAAGAAACGAAAATTTGTCCATTATTACAGGGGTTCTGTTACAGGGTTTTCTTTAAAATTTTAATCTCCAAATTTAATAAAAAAAAGCGATTTGGAAGCCGCTTTTAATCTAAATTATCAATGAATGTGATTATGACAAAGGTATTACCTGTAAACCGGCAGCGAAAGCTTCATCAGAACATCTTTTCCCTGCTCCGGCGTTTCCAGAAAAACCTGCTGAAGCTCACCGTTTCTCATGCTGTCGCGTTTGGCTTTAAGCAAAAGCTGCTGAACTGATTTTACACGGTTAGCATAGTCGCCTTTAAAATACATAACATACGCTTCAGATTCATTTACTGTTCTGAAACTGAAACTGTTATCGGACACACTGCTTCTTTTGGAAAGCGGAATTCCGACGAAATAAGACACTTCCTTATCTTTAAAATTATTTGGATTTGTGATGAGCACCGGAAAACCGAATTCGTCATCAGTTTTTCCCATGTCGTTGGTAACGTAATTGTAAATCTTATTATGGTTCAGAATAATATTTCTGAAAAGCGCATCTTTCTTGTTGGAAGTCGTTACATTAATACCTAAAACGAGCTGTCCCGGCTGCTGTTCAACCATCAGACTGTCGTATTTGATATCCGTAAGAAACTGGTCTTTCTCCACTTTATTGCCCAAAAGATTCCGCAGATTCACCATACTTTTATCCAGATTTTCCACGAATTCGTCCTGCGTCCAAAGATTCACCGCTCTTTTGAGAACTTCCTTTTTCGGTGTGTGAACATACCAGATGATTTTCGTTTTTTCAGGAGAAACCGGCACAAACTTGATATCAATATTGGTAGGAGCATTTTTTCTGCCTTCAAACAGTTGGTATTTCAGGGTTTTGTTTGGGTTTTCGTAGCGGATAAACATTTCTCCTTCAGAGTTTTTCCTGGAATCTTCAAAGCTCAGCGCATTACCTTTTCCGGTGTACGGACTGTAATAATCCAGCGTCATTGTTTTGGAAGAGGAAAAGTAATTGTTCCAGCGCGTGAAATTCTGCAGACTGTTGAACTGAGGAAAAACTTTGTCGATAGGATAATCAATTTCCTTTTCAACCGTAAAACTTTTACTTTCATCAACAAAGAAATACATGGCAGCCCAATACACTCCCAGTAAAAACAGCACAATAAGTGCCCCAAACCTGAACCAACGCATGCGGCAAAAATAGGATTTTTTTGCGTTAATATACTATGCTTGAAGAGACGGAGCCAACAATTCCTCCATAAAAAAACTCCTTCTGCTGAAGGAGCTTTAAGTTTAATTTACAAAATATTAATGTTCATGATCATCATGTTCATCTTTAGGATTGCACAACCCTACGATGGTATGAAAAGTGTCGTGAAGCGCAAACAGCTGTGTTTTGAGTTCCTCATTGGTGGCTCCCTTTTTTACAGATCTGTTCAGTTTTTTTGACTCTTTGCAAAGTGTATTCAGCGATTTTTTCACTGCTTTCTTGTCCTGAACATCCGCGGGAATTTCAGATTTTCTCCAAGCAACCGCTTTTGCAGCCAGTTCCGCACTGCGCATTTTCACAGGTTCAAAATTACCCTCTTCTGCAGGATGAAAAGTTTTGCTCATCACTGCATGATACTCTTTCTGCTCTTGCCATTCCACTTTAGACTGTCCGAAAGCCAGAGCGGAAAACAGCATCAATCCGAATGCAAGCAGAAAAGTTTTGAAATTTTTCATTGCTTTTTATGTGTTTATAATTGGAATCTTATCCTCCGATATGAGTTCCCGGTTTTACAACGGCGCCTTTCTTCATAACCACAATTCCATCTTTAATGGAGTGCGTATCGTAATCGCCGTCTGCAAGATGAGCGCCGCCAATAATCTTCACATTGTCACCAATCCGGCAGTTTTTATCAATAATAGCTTTATCAATGAAACAGTATTTACCGATTCCCAGGTTTGGCTGACCTTTCAGGTCGTTTGATATTATTTCCTGTGTATCCTGATAGAAATCGGCTCCCATCACATACGAGTTCATTATTGTACTTCCACGGTCGATTCTCGTTCTGTTACCGATGATGGAATTCTCTATTTTGTCTGCCATAATAATACAGCCGTCGCCAAAAATAGCTCTGCTTACATATGAACCCAGAATTTTGGATGGCGGAAGCATTCTCGCTCTTGTAAAAATCGGTGATGTACTGAAGAGGTTGAATTTCGGAAAATCCTGACAAAGATCAATATTGGCTTCGTAGAATGAATCGATGGTACCGATATCCGTCCAGTAGCCTTCATACTGGAAGCTCAGTGTTTTCAGTTTACCGATTGATGCAGGAATCAGATCTTTACCAAAGTCATCGCCGTCGTTTTCTTCAAAAAGCTTTTTGATAATATTCTTGTTGAAAACATAAATTCCCATAGACGCCAGATATTCTTTGCCTTCACTTCTGCTCTTTTCAGAAACTTCGGAAGTCCATTCGCCCAGAACATCCGAAGAAGGTTTTTCTGTAAATGCTGTTATGTTTCCTTCATCATCGGATTTCAATATTCCGAATCCAGTTGCATCTTTAGCATTCACCGGAATTGTTGCGATGGTGATATCGCCTTCATTTTTACAGTGGAAATCAATCATTTCACGGAAATCCATCTGATAAAGCTGGTCACCGGACAAAATGAGAACATAATCGTAATCGTATTTATCCATGTGTTTCATGGACTGGCGAACCGCATCGGCAGTTCCCTGATACCAGGAATCATTTTCCACGTTCTGCTCTGCCGCAAGAATATCCACAAAACCCTTGGAAAAAATATCAAAGTGGTAGGAATTTTTGATGTGCGAATTGAGTGATGCAGAATTAAACTGCGTGAGCACCATGATTTTGTTGTACCCTGAGTTGAGACAGTTGGAAATCGGAATGTCTACCAACCGGTATTTTCCTGCAATGGGTACTGCAGGTTTGGATCGTGAATAAGTCAACGGAAAAAGACGCGTACCGCGACCACCTCCCAGAACGATTGAAAGTACGTTCGGCTTCATATGATTTGAGTTTTTGTTACAATTTACTTCGTAATAATACTGAATTAAAGGTGAAAACTCCTCTTTAATTCCTGTATAAATTTACATAATTTTCGGCGGATTTATCCCATGAAAAATCAAAATTCATGTTAGTATGAATTAAATCAGTCATCAGCCCTGGCTCATGGTAAATACTCATCGCACGGTGCATTGCATGCACCGCATCTTCTGCCGATGCATTACCGAAGTTAATTCCTGCTCCACCGCTGGAAATATCCTGAACAGTATCCCGCAGGCCACCGGTATAACGCACAATAGGAACCGTTCCGTAGCGCATTGCGTACATTTGGTTGAGGCCGCACGGTTCAACACGTGAAGGCATCAGAAGAAAATCTGCGGAAGCATAAATTTTGTGCGACAGATATTCCTTATAGCCCAAATCCAATGCGAAATTGGAATAATGGTAATCAAGATCCTTTAAGCGGTCTTCCACATATTTTTCACCGGAACCTAAAATAATGATATTCAGGGCGCCATACGTCTGCTGAATACTTTGCCAAACAATATCGGGAAGCAAATCCGCTCCTTTTTCGCCCGCGAATCTCCCGATAAAGCCAAAAAGCGGTAAATCCGGAGTCAAACCGTATTCTTCACAAAGTTCTTTTTTATTGCGCCATTTTCCTTCCTGTGCATTGCTGTAATCAAAATTATAGTCGAGGAAATCATCGGTTTTTGGATTCCAGACTTCAGTGTCGATGCCGTTAATAATTCCTGAAGCTTTCCAGTGTTCCTGCTGAACAAGACTTTCCAGGCCTTTGAAATCCTGATAAAGCTCTTCCATATAACCTCCTGAAACTGCATTGAAGCGGTGACAGGTCTTAATCATTGTAGCCAAGGGATTAATCCAGCCGGCCCAGTCGAGAATTCGGAGATCAGTGTAGCCGTCGATCCAGGGAAAATACTGAAGCATTTCCCATTTCATCTGTCCCTGGTATTCGCCATTATGGATGGTTCCAACTGTCTTCACCCCTTTCAGAAAGCGGAATTCCGGACAGTTTTCAATCATAAAAGGAACAAGGCCGGTATGATAATCGTGACAGTGCAGTACGTCGGGACGGATCTTCATTGCTGTAAGCCAGTGCAGAATACCCTGCTGAAATGCCAGAAACTGCCAGCTTTCATCGCGGTAACCGTAAGGATTGTCCCGATCCAAAAGCCCGGGAATTTTCACAAGAAAAAGCTCAAATCCCAATACACTGTTTTTTTCTTTCATTACCAAAACCTGCAGTTGGTTGGGCCCCTGATGGATAATTCCGTCGAAAACGACCTCAAAATCATGATCGTGAACAAACGGCTTGTTGTACCACGGCATTACCACTTTGGCATCAATACCTTCTATTTTGTTCTGGTATTTCGGAAGCGCACCCACAACATCAGCCAGTCCACCGACTTTTGCTACCGGATAGCATTCCATACTTAAATGAAAGATTTTCATAGTTTATTTTTTGAATGAACTCAACCTTTATTTTAAAACCTTATTGATTTCAACTGATTTAATCGATTTCTTTCTTTGCATCATCTGCTGCCTTTTTCACTCTTGACACTTTTGCCTCGGTCTTTGCAGAATCGTTTTCCGACTTACGGGCAACTACAGCATCCTTGGGCTTCTGCCGCGTTGCTGATTTTTTTTCTGCCAAAATTGACGATGATGATATTTTAGCTTCTCCCTTGCTGCCTGAAACGACTTCAGCAGAAATAATACTTTCTTTAGAAACCGGTTTCACCCTTACCGCATTCTTGGAAGCCATTGGAGTCTTTTTGGCCGCAGAGGCGACTTTCTTCTTTCCCGAAACCGCTTTCGCACCAATTTTAGTTTCCTTTTCAGCGCCGGTAACTGTATTCGCAGACACAAGCGGATCACTGTTCTCAGTTTTAGTATGTACTTTCTTGGCAGCAGGCTTCCTCGCAGTATTCTTTACCTGAATTTCCCCTTCAAGATTGGGTTCGGTTTTCTTGGAGGAACGTTTTGACGCTGCCGTTTTTTTCTTCTTTTTCTGTTTCAGAACAACACCGGACAGAGGCGGTAATTTGAGGATTATGGCATTGGCGCGGAACATCCATTCATCATCTTCTTCATCAACGATTTCGGCATTTACGCCGCTTCCGCCATATTTCTCATCATCAGAATTAAGAATCACTTCCCAGCTTGTACCTTCGTCCACTCCGATTTTATAATCGAAAACCCGCGGTGTAAGATTCAGAACTGTCATGGTTACATCGTCTTCACTTTCTCCTTTTCTAAGGTAAATATAGATGGAATTATTGCCGTCGTTCGCTTCAACCCATTCAAAACCGTTCGGGCTGAACTGTTCCTGATACATGGAGGTTTCCGTTCTGTACAGATGGACAAGATCCTTCACATAATCCTGAAGTCCTTTATGAACTTTATGTTCCAGAAGATGCCAGTCCAGAGATTCTGCAAATTTCCATTCATGGGTCTGCCCGAATTCGTTACCCATAAAAAGCAGTTTTGCACCCGGATGCGTAAACATATACGTGTAAAGCGCACGAAGATTGGCAAATTTCTGCCATTCGTCGCCAGGCATTTTATAAATCATGCTGGCTTTGCCATGAACCACTTCATCATGAGAAAGCGGCATCATATAGTTTTCGTTGTACATGTACATTGAGGCAAAACTCAGTTTGTTGTGATGGTATTTCCGGTTGATTGGATCTTCCTTGAAGTATTTCAGCGTGTCGTGCATCCATCCCATCATCCATTTCATACCAAAACCGATTCCACCGTCGTGAACAGGTTTTGTAAGCATCGGAAAATCTGAACTTTCTTCAGCAATAGTCATAACATCAGGAAATTCCTTGTAAACGGTTGTATTGAAATCCTGCAGAAAATCTTTCGCTTCGAGGTTTACATTTCCCCCAAACATATTCGGAATCCACTGTCCTTCTTCCCTGGCATAATCCAGATAAAGAATTGAAGTTACTGCATCAACACGCAGTCCGTCAACATGATAACGGTCCAGCCAGAACAGCGCATTTGAAATCAAGAACGATTTCACTTCAGGTCTTCCGTAATTGAAAATATGTGAATTCCACTGCGGATGGAAACCTAAACGCGGATCTTCATGTTCATAAAGGAAAGTACCGTCGAAGAAATGAAGGCCGTTGGCGTCGCCCGGAAAATGGGACGGAACCCAGTCGAGAATTACACCAATATTATTTTTGTGAAGTTCATTAATCAGAAACATCAGATCCTGAGGCGAACCGAAACGCGAATTTGCCGCATAAAAACCGGTAATCTGATAACCCCAGCTTGGTTCATAAGGATGTTCCATTACCGGCATGAATTCAACATGTGTGAAACCCATTTCCTTGATATAGGGAATCAGTCTTTCAGCGATTTCGCGGTAATTGAAAAACCGGTCCGGATCATCAGTTCCGCGCATCCAGCTTCCAAGATGCATTTCGTATACCGCAACCGGCGCCTTCAGACTGTTGCTTTTATAGCGTTCCTGAAGCCATTTTTCATCACTCCAGTCGAACCATGTTGTAGAAACCAAAGATGCTGCCTGCACATTCTGTTCCCAACTTAACGCATAGGGATCGCTTTTTTCAAGAAGTTCACCTTTGTATGTTCTGATGCCGTATTTGTAAAGTGTTCCCCAGTTCAGGCCTTCAATAAATCCTTCCCAGATTCCGGAACCGTCCCATCTTGGATACAGTTTGTGTGCTTCTGAATGCCACCCGTTAAAGTTCCCAATTACGGAAACTTCTTTGGCGTGTGGCGCCCAAACGGCAAAATAAACCCCTTTCTTCCCTTCCACTTCAGCAGAATGTGAACCGAATTTATCATAAAGGCGGTAATGTTTTCCTTCGCGGAAAAGATAGATGTCGTGATCAGTAAAAAGAGAGTGAGGATGTACGGTGAACATGTGTTTTTATTGTAATAATTTTCACGGGAAATATACGAATTAATCACTATTTCACGCATATAAAGAACTTAATATTTTACACCGTTGAAAATAATGAGTGCAGGATTTATCTGCAGCGATGAAATCCTTCTGTCTGTAAAGCAAAATTCAGCATTACAATTCATTTTTCGCCCATTTATCTGATTAATAAATGTTTAAATTCTTCAACAATTTATTCTGAACTGATTTTCTTTTCGGTTAATTTTTATAAAAATGCCCGGCAAGTTTTTCCACCCTATATAAGTTCGGTATTAAATTCCCTAAATTTATAGCATCAAAATGACGTACTGAGAATGAAGTTCTACCTTACTACTGACGAAATAGATGAAAGACCGGTTTATCTTACAGGAACTTTTAACAAGTGGGATCCGCGCGATGCAGCGTACATCATGGAACCGCTTGATGACGGCCGCTATTTCCTTGAAATTCCGGACCGCTTTCTGAAAGGCAAAATTGAATACAAATTCACCAAAGGCGGTTGGGAAAGTGTTGAAATTGACCGTTACGGAAACATCAACCCAAACCGAAAAATCTCCAAGGGCATACAGGAAACTGCGGATCACGTCGAAAAATGGCGTTTGAACTGGGGACCATTCAAAAAGGAATTCTCTCCTGAAATTGAGCTGATTTCTGAAAAATTTTATATTCCTCAGCTCGACAAAACCCGAAAAGTCTGGGCTCTGCTTCCTTATAATTACCGAAAAACTGATAAAAAGTATCCGGTTCTTTATCTTCAGGATGCGCAGAATCTTTTTAATGAAGGTTCTCCGTTCGGTAACTGGGAAATCGATCAGAAACTTTCAATTCTCGCTGAATACGGCCGTGGAGACATTATTATTATTGCCATTGAAAACGGCCACGAAGACCGCATCAACGAATATGTTCTGGATTCGGCCTCAATTGCAAAAAATGCTGAAGGAAAAAAGTATGTACGCTTTATGGCAGACACGCTGAAACCATACGTAGACAGCGTTTACCGTACCAAACCGGAACGCGAATTCACCGGAATCGGCGGGAGTTCTTTGGGCGGATTAATCAGTATTTACGGTGGCTTTCTCTATCCTGAAGTCTATTCAAAACTCATGATTTTTTCGCCTTCGCTTTGGGTAAATCCTGAATACGATTTTCCGATGATGAATTTCAAGAATCCGTATGAAACAAAGATTTATATGTACGGCGGCGTTATTGAAGGTTCCGAAATGACCGAGAGAATGCTGGAATTTCAGCAACGGATGGACAGCTCGGAGAATCAGTATTCCGTACAGTTTGATTTCAAAATGAGCATCAATCCGGAAGGCAGGCATCAGGAATTTTTCTGGTCGCAGGAATTTCCGCGCGCGGTAGAATGGCTGTTCTTCGACACACAGGAAGACCCGAAAGAACTCGCTATAAAAGCCGAAATTGAAAAAAACGAGACCACTGAAATCTGAGACAGCAATGGTCAATATATTTTAAAAACATCAAGTAAACAGTCAAATCCCAAATAATGAAAATCAGCAGGACACCTTCCCAAAAAATACAGCAGAATTTTAATTTTTATACTGAAGAACAGTGGAAAAACATCCGTAAAAAGTATGAAAACTCTACCGGCAGTTTCTTTTCTGCCAAGAAAAACGAGTCGTTCATCATCGTTTACGAATCCGAAGTTACTTTCCTTATCGGTCTGGGAGAAAATCCTGCCGATCACGAAGTACAGTCTGTAGCTTCAAAATTTGCTTACGATTTCAGAAAAAAAATCAAGGAAGCTCCCTCTACGGTAAATATTCATGAACTCGATGACGGTTTCCAAGAAGCCGTAATTTCAGGACTGTATTTAGGTACATATGAATATCCTTTTGAGGAAAAACATCCGTTTTACGGCAAGAAATTTGAACTTTCAGTTGATTTGCCGGCAAAGAAGATCAAAGAAATTTCCCTGAAGACCAAAGCAATCTGCGAAGGTCAGTTTGCCTGCATGGACTGGCTCAACAAACCACAGAATTTTAAGCAGGTTTCGCACATTTCAAACTATCTTAAAGAAATTTCAGAAAAATATGGCTTCAAACTCACTGTTTTCGACCGCAAAAAATCTGAAAAACTGGGATTGGGCGCTTTTCTGGCCGTAAATCAGGGAAGCTCTCAGGAAGCCGCGTTTACGGTTATTGAATACAACTACGGCAAAAAATCGGCAAAAACAGTAGGTTTAGTTGGTAAATGTGTACTTTTTGATACCGGCGGAATATCCATAAAATCATCGGACAACATGCATTACATGAAATCCGATATGGGTGGCGCCACTGCCGTTATTGGAACTTTAATTGCTGCTGCGGAGATGAAACTTCCCGTTAACATCACAGCAGTTTTACCCATTACCGACAATGCTGTTTCTAGTACTGCCTATATCCCAAGCGATGTCATTACAGCGTACAACGGCAAGACCATTGAGGTTCTGAATACCGACGCAGAAGGCCGCATAACACTGGCAGACGGACTTTCCTATCTTTCCAAAAACTACAAAACCGATGCGCTGATTGATTTGGCCACGCTTACCGGAAGCTCCGTGAGAATGTTCGGAAACACCTGCGGGGCTCTTTTCAGCAACAGTGAGGAATTGAAAAATTCACTCGAAAAATCAGGAGACAGAACGAACCAGCGTCTTTGGAATATGCCGCTTTGGGATATCTGGAAAGATGACTTTCAGTCGGATGTTGCCGATTTCAAAAATATCTCTCTGAAACCCGTTGGAGACTGCATTGTCGCCGCAAAATTCCTTGAACAGTTTACTGAAGGGCACTCCAACTGGGCGCACCTTGATATCGCAGGTGTTGCCTTCGGAAATGTTCAGTACGCTAAAGAAAAAGCCGCAACAGGATACGGCGTCCAATTACTGATTGATTTTCTTGAAAATTTTTAGAAAAATATTCGGCTGTTCCATTTTTTCTCTGTATAATTGAAAGTGGATTTTCATATATTAACTGATTGTTTAAAAACGATATTGATTATTTAATAAAATTTAATAATCTTTTCTGAAAATTCAATAATTTTTCAAAAACGGTTATATGAGGGAAAAAACTATTGTCTGCATATCATGCTATTATAAAGGGTACGATTTTATAGACGAGATGAAGCGGCTTGGCAACAAGGTAATTCTGATTACTTCTGAAAAATTAAAAGAGAAAAACTGGCCCTGGCACGCTATCGATGAAGTGTTCTACATGGGCGAGGTTTCACCTTCGATCTGGAATCTGGACCATCTTGTACAGGGATTTTCTTTCCTGATGAAAACCAGAAAAGTGGATGCTGTAATTGCCCTTGATGATTACGACGTTGAAAAAGCGGCCTTAATACGCGAAACTTTCCGGATTCCGGGAATGGGACAGACTACGCACCGCTATTTCCGCGATAAACTCGCGATGCGCCAAATGGCCAAAAATTCAGGCATCAGTGTACCGGAATTTACCGCTGTTTTTAATGATGAGGAAGTAAGGGAATTCATTGAGAAAGTTCCCGGTCCGTGGGTTCTGAAACCGCGTTCTGAAGCTTCTGCAAGCGGAATAAAAAAAATAAAAACTGCAGAAGAACTGTGGCCGGCGCTTGAAAATCTTAAAGAAGAGCGGCATCTGTTTCTGTTGGAAAGCTTTAAACCCGGCGACGTTTATCACGTAGACTGTCTGGTATACCAAAAAGAAATTGTATTCCACTGTTCTTCAAAATATCTGGCTCCGCCGATGACGGTTTCTCACGATGGTGGTGTTTTCCGGACAAAAACACTGAATCGCTATTCGCAGGAAAATAAAGACCTTGAGGAAATCAATGCCCAGGTACTTACCAGATTCGGTCTTGTAAACGGTGCCACCCACAGTGAATATATTAAAGGAACAGACGGAAAATATTATTTCCTGGAAACAGCATCCCGCGTCGGAGGAGCCAATATTCCCGATCTTGTGGAAGCGGCAACCGGCATCAATATCTGGCGCGAATGGGCAAGACTTGAAAGCGCACTGCTTCGCAATGAAAAGTATGAAGTTGAAAAACCGACAGGATTCTTTTCCGGACTTGTAATCTCTTTGGTAAAAGACAAAAATCCTGATACTACACCTTTTAAATGTGAAGAGGTTGTAAAATTCCTGCCGATGGATTATCATATCGGTATCGTTTTCAAATCAGCAGACGAAGAAAGAATTCAGCAATGCCTGGAACACGCCGGAGATCTCATTACCCGAGAAATTCTCAATGTAATTCCTCCAAAAGACAAGCCAACCGCCTGATGTTCAGAATTATCTGAGCATTCTGCGAATAAAAAACTCACAAAAAAATCATTCAAAAAAATAAACTATGCCTCGGATTGAACACACCGATTTCTATTCACACATTTTAGGAATGAGCCTTAATGTTGAAGTTACGGGACATTATGGCCATCCCGTTATCATGTTCCCTACTTCACGCGGTTCTTATACGCAGAACCACGACTTCAAGCTTAATGAAAGCATCAGCTGGTTTGTGGATCAGGGAATTGTAAAACTCTACAACATCCAGACAATCGACGGACTGAGCCTTTATGACAAAGGTATTCATCCTGCAGACCGAATCCGCAATTACGAGCTTTGGGTTCAGTTTATGCGGCAGGAATATATTCCTTATCTGCAGAAAACCCATCAGACACACCGTGTTGCGCTTGCCGGAGCAAGTTTTGGCGGTTATCATGCCTCCAATCTGGCATTCCGTTTTCCGGATTTGGTATCCCATCTGTTCTGCCTTTCCGGGGCGTTCACCATCCGGGATTTTATGGACGGTTACTCGGATGACCTTGTATATTTCAACTGTCCGCGCGAATTTGTAAGGAATGATGAAGCGTGGAAATACAAACACATGCATATCGTTTTAAGCACTTCCGATCAGGATATTTGCCTTGAACAGACAAAAGAAATGGCCGGAATTTTAGGCTCAAAAGGAATTAACCACTGGTACGACGAAAGAAAATGGATTGCGCACGACTGGCCGTTGTGGCGCATGGTTTTCCCAATGTTCGTGGGCCGGCTGTTCGGTAATTAATCAGTGAAAAAACAGTAATAAACTCAATATCAGACAAAAATAAACATATTATGGCAAAGAAAGTAGGTATATTATTCGGAATGGAAGACACTTTTCCATGGGAAGTAATCGCTAAAATTAATGAGCTGGGAGAAGGCGAAGTAACCGCTGAACCGGTGATGATTGATAAACTTGAACAGGGCGCAGATTACGGCTACGCTGTAATTATTGACCGAATTTCGCAGGACGTTCCTTTTTACAGAGCATATCTGAAAAACGCCGCAGTAAACGGAACTTATGTAATCAACAATCCTTTCTGGTGGAGCGCTGATGAAAAATTTTTCAACAATGCACTGATGAGCAAACTGGGAATTCCATTGCCGAAAACAGTTTTGCTTCCGTCCCACGAAAGACCAACCAATACAACGGAAACTTCTTTCAGAAACCTGAAATTCCCGCATGACTGGGACTATATTTTTGAATACATCGGATTTCCGGCTTATATGAAACCACACGACGGTGGCGGCTGGAGAAACGTTTACCGTGTTGAAAACGCGGAAGATATGTGGAACAAGCTTGGTGAAACAGAACAGCTGGTGATGATGGTGCAGGAAGAAATTGTTTTCGACGACTATTACCGCGTGTACTGTTTAGGCAAAAAGTATGTTCACATTATGCCGTATGAACCAAGAAATCCTCATCACCTGCGCTATGCCACAGAACACAAAACCCAGGGCACAGAAAGAGAAAAACTGCTGAAGACCATTCATGATTATACCATTAAAATGAATGAAGCTTTGGGTTACGACTTTAATACTGTTGAATTTGCAGTGCGCGACGGAATTCCTTACGCAATCGATTTCTGTAATCCGGCTCCTGATGCCGACAGAAACTCTGTAGGTGAAGAAAATTTTGCCTGGATTATTGAACATGCCGCAAAACTGGCGATCGAAAAAGCGAAAGAGTATGTTCCGGGGAAAATGAATATTTCCTGGGGAACCTTTGTGACGGATTCCATCAAAAAGAAATAAAAAGACATTTTCCGGTTGGTTGGCAGCAATCAGCCGGGATTTCAGAAAAAAACACAATAGCTATGCACAGATTTACGCTTGGCGTTGAAGAAGAATATCAAATCATCGACGCGGAATCAAGAGACCTTGTTTCTCACGTTTCTAAAATTATTGAAGGCGGAAAAGCAACTCTGGAAGAACATCTGAAACACGAGATGCACGAATCCGTTGTGGAAATGGAAACCGGAATCTGCGACAACATTCAGGATTGCCGCAACGAACTTCTTTCGCTGCGACAAAGACTCATTACCGTTGCACACGAACAGAATCTTAGGGTTTCCGGCGGCGGAACCCATCCTTTTTCCAGATGGCAGGACATGACGATCACCAAAGATGACCGTTACGACAAAATTGTCCATGATTTGGGCGACGTGGCGCGTTCCAACCTGATTTTTGGGCTTCATGTTCACGTTGGAATTCCTGACCGTGAAGAAGGTGTGCGAATCCAGAACGCCATGCGTTACTTCTTGCCGCACATTTATGCGCTTTCCACCAATTCTCCGTTTTGGCTGGGAAGAAGAACAGGTTTCAAATCGTACCGCCAGGAAGTGTTCGTAAAATTTCCAAGAACCGGAATTCCGAGCTACTTCAGCAGCGCAGCGGAATTTGACGCCTACGTAAACTTAATGATCAAAACCGGAACCATTGACAATGCCAAGAAAATATGGTGGGATTTACGCGTTCACCCGTTCTACCCTACCATTGAATTCCGTATTTGCGACATGCCTCTAAGAATTGACGAAACCGTTTGTCTGGCTGCAATAATGCAGGCCGTTACAGCAAAATTATACAAACTGCATCAGCAGAACCTGAGTTTCAGGTCGTACAGACGTCTGCTCATTAACGAAAACAAATGGCGTGCAGCCAAAGACGGCATACATGCACATCTTATCGATTTTGGCAAGGAAGAAAGCGTTCCTTATGAATACCTTCTGCGGGAACTTCTTGAGTTTATTGACGACGTTGTAGATGAGCTTGGAAGCCGGCAAGAAGTGGAATATGCATGGGAAATGATGCGGCGCGGAACCGGTGCCGACAGACAGCTGCGGATTTTTGACGAAACCGGCGATCTGAACGCAGTGGTAGACTACATGATTGCAGAAACAGAATACGG
>JAEXBA010000077.1 GCA_023457935.1 Bacteroidota bacterium
TATTTGCTATAAACTCCGGTCCATTATCCATGCGTATTTTCTCGGGCTTGCCGTAGCGGTTCACCAGATGGTTCAGTATCCAGATTACCCGCGAACTTTTCAAACTGTAATCTGCCTCAATGTGAAGAATTTCCCTGTTGTAATCATTTTACTACTTCCACTTAATATTATTTAAAAATACCAAACTATAATTATCCTTCGCATGCTCCTTCAAATAATTTTCCACATCTGACAAACCATTTCGCACACTAAAAAGTAATAGCAAGTGTTCTGCGGTCATTGTGTTGTGGACACCGTCTGAACAAATGATAAAAGAACTGTTTCCAGTAAGATTTTCGATTTCAAAAAACTCAGGTTTACTGTTTTCCCGTTTTCCAGCAATTGACCGCTTTACTATATGGCTATATCTTTTATGCATTTCGGGAGAACGAATTGCATCTGTTTCCAGCATTTCATTTAATAAAGTATGACTTTTAGACTGCCAGGCTAACTTACCATCTTTGAAATGATAAATTTTCACATCACCAATCCAAAAAGAAATGGCTCTTTTTTCAGAGAGCAAAATTCCACCAACAGTCGCTCCGGAAGTAATTGCATTTTCAGTATTAAATTGTTTTATTGCAAGATTGGCTTTTTTACATGCATTTTCAATTCCCTGATTGTCAAATTTGGAAATTGAGCGCAAGTGAGTTGCAATATTTTCACTGATAATTTTTGCGGCAATTTCACCTTTCTGATAACCGCCCATACCATCTACCACCAGAAACAAGGTAGCAGACTGACTAATATCTTCAATCAGAATAACATCCTCATTCAATTCTCGCGTCCCTATTCCTGTAAAAAATTTATACTCCATTAATTTCCTGTTGCCTGTTTGGTTGCACCTCCGTGCTTGGTTACTCTCGGTCTTGTAGAAATCTTCACAGGTTTTAGTGTCAGGCTGTGATCATTTGCTTTTGTCGCCCATAGAAATGCTTCTCCAGGTTTCAGAATACTCATATCAGCAGGCGTAAGTCCATTTAACTGAATTACAGATTTCTGAATGTGTTTCAGCCATTGTGGTGAATTAAACTTGTGTAAAAGCACCATGCTGCTCAACTCAATAATTTCATTCGGTAAACTTGGTGGATCCTGACTTGCAATCATAATCGAAACTCCTTTGTGTCGCATTTCTCGAATAGCCGTAACTATACTTCCTGTAAGATCCTTATTGTCCATATATTTATGTGCTTCATCGAACACAATGAACTTATTGAAGTGTTTTCCTTTAAATTCCCGGACACCAGAAAAAATATTAAGCATTATCACAAATAATCCTAAAGCTTCATCCTTCACAATGAATTCATCCCGAAGGTCAACAATCACCAGTTTACCGGGTTCAAGGACTGAACTTAACGAAACTTCATCATCAATATATTCCTGAGCAAAATTCAGCTTCTGTTTCGCCAATTGCTTTTGCGTGTTTGAAAGTAAATCAGAGTTTTCTACACTTTCCCGAATTGCACTCATCGTAATATTACGGCGGTGCTCCTTCATAATGTATTTCAGCTGTTTGATATATGAAGAATCATTTCCGATGGCACCTAAAAGAAATAACCAATCCTGAACATTCAATTCCTGCGAACTGAACATCAAAGGTCTTATCTCGATTGACGGGAATTCTTCTTTTCTTTCCTCAACTTTGTCTAATGGTGTCAGAATAACTACCTTATCAAGAGAATCAGGTTCTGCTCCGTAAACCGTTTTTAATTTTTCAACCTCTGAAGTATTATCATTTGGATAAATCATAGAAGTAAATTCTGGTTCATAATCCATACTTTCACTGTAATGAAAGATAACTCCTGCCAATGGTGATGGCAGCTTGTTGATATTACCAAACTGTTTCAGAACCATTTCGGAAACGGTTCCAATGGTATAACTCTTTCCACCTCCCTGAACTCCAAAAAGACTTATAGTATTGGTATCTGAAAGATCCATTGCAATGGTTTTATTCTGAATGGTTTTACCAAGTATTCCATATTGAGAACTTGCATTTGCTTTGCCAACAAGAATATCAAAATCAACATCTTTGATTTCCACTTCTTTTTCTTCAAGGACTTCCGCTGATTCCTCTGGTTGTTCTTTAGCATTACTATTTGGTATTTCATCTGAAAAATCCTCTGTCATCAGTTCCTTTTCTGGCTCAGGTTCATTTATTTCAGCTGTATCACCAAAAGATTCATTTTCTTGTGCAACTTTAATAACTGTTGAATCTTCCGGTGTTTTTAATTTGGATTTGAATTGCTGAATAAAAGGATCAAGTTTGTTTTTAGTATCAAATGCGTTTTCAAATTCCAGTCTGAATTCTTCGTCTTCCAAACGACGCGTATTCAAATCCGAATAAGGATCCAGAATCTCGGCAATCAGTTTTTCACCAAATGTGAATAAAACAGTATCATCATCCAATGTTTCTTTTAGATGCTTTTGATGGAAACTGAAATCGAAAATGAACCCTACACGATTAAACTTAAATTTGAAACCTTTATCCAAATTCTGAATAAAGCTCCAATAAGTATTGTATGCGTTTTCAGAAATATACTTGTATCTAAAAGCCCTGTCAATATAGAAAGCGAGTAAAGATTTCAATTCTTTGTTTTTGATTTCTCTATCCAACCTGTCTTCAGAAGTAAAATTATTAGGGTCATAATGTTGTTTCAGAGCGAAAATCGTATTATCAATCTGATCAATCATTTTCATCTTTAAATCCTCACGCTCAGAAATGCCAAGTGACTTTCGGCATTTAATTTCAAGAACTGAAACATTTATGGTTGAAGTTTCCTTGTCTATTGAAATAAACAGGTTATCTGCCCTACTTTTTGAGTTGGAATCCAAATTATCAAACAGATTCTGGTGTAAATCAATTGGAATCAAGAAGGCGTTTTCAAGCAATCCTTTTTTCTCAAGTACCCGTTTTGCAAAAGCAGAACCAATCACTTCAAATGCTTTATTCTTTGATGAATTCAATTGCATTACAAGAGAGCTGCTGATTGCCCTTAAGTCCTCCAATAACACCTGCAGTGCTGCCTGACCATCTTCACCTGATACATCTATACCAAAATCCTGAAAATGCGGCCCTAAAATTCCGACAATCTCACTTGACGGTTTTGTAGTAAGATAAGAAGAAACCCCTGTAACTTCTTCTCCGGGAATATAATCCAAAAGAAAAGGTATTTCCCCATCATCAGATGGCATATCGAACACCTGTGGTCCCAGATTCTTGTCGAATGTAATCACCCAATCTGAAAATTCGTGAAGATGTGATAATAAAACCCTGTCCCTATCAACCAAATTGAGATTAATAGCCGGAACAGCGTCTGTTTTGTGGGAAGCCAATGCACCTGCAGTAAATGACTGAAAAGTAGTATATAAACTATTCAAAGGCTTTTTTGAATTTTCACCAAAATCAATAAATGAATACCAGGAAATGTTATTGCCGTTCTGTTTTTCAACTACTTCAATTGCGTTGTCTAGAATTAATCCGTTCAAATAATCCACTTTATAGACACGGTAAGGTTTATGCAGGGTTACATCCGAAGCAAACGGATTTACCAGGAAACTTAAATGTGAATCGTATTTCGCCGGCGTCTTCAAGTAATCTTCAATCTGATTAATTGAATATCTTAATTTAGGAAACAGTCTGTTTTTAGAAGGTTGTGAAAATAATTCTGCTTCTTCTGTTACCTGACTTTCGGGATTGATCAATTCTTTCAATGCCAATCCATTTTCTATTAGAGAATCTTCACCAACAAAAATTCTAATTTCAAATTTTGTATCAACATACTCTTTGATTTTACTTACCTGAACCATTGCATCAGCAAAGATTTCACCATCACCTACATTGAAGAGATTGATAATCAGTTTATCTGTATATGGATGCTGAATCAAAAAGTTTTTTATACTCTTAACAACCACTGGTTTGCTCACATCGTTATTCACCAGATTAGAATAAGAAATATTCAAAAGCGAACGGAAGTAATATTTTACCTGATGATTCATTGGAACTAAAGTGTCTTTTCGGTCTGAAAGATCCGAATTCAGATAAATACCCCAACCGAATGAAAGATCCCCCAGATAATCAAAATTTGAAAAATTATTCGGGTCAACAATAACATAAGGGTTATTTTGAGGGGTAAGTTGCCCCAGGAAAATATTCTCAAGATTGCTCCAATCCCTAATATGTCCATTATAATTTAAAGTTTTCTGATGCCAGTCTTCAAATAACTCCATTAAACTTACAAACCATGCTAATCTCAAAGGATGAAGCGGCGACATCAAAATTGCAGAAACCGGTTGGCCGTTTGGTAATTTTGATTTTACCTTAACCATATCCAGATACTGAACTTCAGAAAATAACATCCTCAATTCTTTGTCCTTTTCTACAACACCGGCTGCTGAATCTAACTGAGTATATAAAGTATCCAACCATTTCTGATATTCAAAAGCATAATCATCAACAAGGTCTTTTATCTCATATAGATTAGTTGTTTCTATAATACCATTACCTTTATCATTAGAATTCTGAATTGCCACAAATACCTGCTGACGAAGTGCCAACAACCTTGACGGTGCAATATCAGTTAGCGGACTTTTCTCTAAAAAGCAGTTTTGTAGCCCTGTAGCTGTTGTATTATTGCTTAACGAAACACTGATATGACCTAAAACCTCAGGATTTGCTAAAAATTCATTTTCAATTAGGCGCAACTTACTTGAAATAATTACCTGATAATTGTGCCTTGGTGAGTAGTTAATATGGAAAGTAGAATTCAACTTTGGTTTTGCATCATTGAGCCATACATTGGATGTTTCACTAGGAACCGGCAGAGAAATAGGATTATTATTTCTTAAGTTTTCAATATTGAATTTGAAAAATGCCTGAAGAACATTATTCAATTTATCTTTCCTCGTGTTTTCTTCTTTCTCAGGATTCTCGTCAAAGAAATAATCAAAATCTTCAGAATCACAAGTCAATTTATAATTCAGTTCTGCTTTTACTTCAGCGGTTTTCCCCTGTTCTTCCCAACTTTTCTGAATATTAGCATCGTAAAAGTCATCGTTACTGTTCAGAATGTTTCCATTTTCGTCCTCTGCTATTACCTTGAAAAAGTATGAACCTTCTTCCATTGAATTAGAGTTTAACTCCACTTTTGCTTCTCTGTAAGGCAAATTGGAGGTGGTATTAGGTGCCTTTCGCAGGACATTAATTTCCTGCCCGGCACCGCCATCAACAGACATCAAAACAACCTTAAAGTGTTTTAAATTCTCAAGTGTTTTAGGTTCTGGGGTAGTTTTATAGCGAATAATAACTTTTGCATTGGCGGTATTTTTAGCCAAGAGGACTTTTTTGCCCTCTTCCTCTGCAAAATCCGTTGATCTGATTTCCAGAATCTGCAGTTTAATATCTTTGAAGTTCAAATCTGGAATTTTCCAGTTATTAAACCATAAATGTGGATAATCTTCTGATACAGTATTGACTAGGACAAACGCAGAAGTAATTTGAGTTTCCTTCTTAAAAAGTTCAATAAAACTCCTCTGTAAGGTATCTTTATCAATTTTCAGTTCTTCAACCCGGTCATAAAGCGGTTTATTAAACTGGCAAAGAAGTTTTGTGCTTTCAATATTCAGATATAGCCTTGACCGAAAAAGTTTTTCATCTTTCAGCAAATCTGTATCCGGAAACAAAGACAGTAAATTGAGATGACGCCCCACTGATTCCAAATCATAACCATCATTTTCAATTGCCAACAAGTAATCAATAACATTACTCTGTTTAAGGTCGTCAATTTTCACAATGGAAAAAATTTGAACTACATAAGTTTTTACCAAAGCCGGCAATTTGTCTAATAATCGGTTTTTTAATTCCGTTTCAACCGGTTCAAGAGAAATTTCCTTGAAAGTAGCATTACCATA
The DNA here is from genome assembly GCA_023457935.1 of Bacteroidota bacterium. Taxonomy (GTDB): domain Bacteria; phylum Bacteroidota; class Bacteroidia; order Flavobacteriales; family Weeksellaceae; genus JAEXBA01. Next base: position 5,947 of record JAEXBA010000077.1, read on the forward strand.
GGAGTCTTCTGCCGCTGTTCTTTTGTTTGAAGGGATTAAGACTAACAGCGGCTTACGCTGCTGATTACGGTATTCAATCAGTTTGGTTGCTGAAATAAACGGGGAATCCGACCTGTTTTCATCAATTATAAAAGTATCAAGATTATCAAATTCTTCAGAAAGAGATTCCGACAACATCATCATTTCCTCATCACCCATTCCGGTAATTTTCATACAGTGTCCGGGTTTTGCCTCCTGCAGTTCGGTTCTGTATAGTTCAACTATCAGGTCAATAATATATTTGTAATACAGTGAAATATTTTTTACTTCCATCGGTTTTAGTTTATTTTAGTGCGTAACGAGGTCTTATTTTCTGTAGAATATAGGCATCACTTAAATCATTATAGAAACCAATCTGTCTTAATTTCAGTTTGAAGGCTTCCACATTTTCCTTAAATGCAATATTGGTATGCAGATCAGCATCCTTAAAGCGTTCTTCATTCTGACCATTGATAATCAAACCATATCTTTCACGCAGATTTTCCATCAGTTCTTCAATGGATAGACTGCGTGTAATAAATTTATCATCTTCACGATCCAATACCTGAATCTGTACCAGTGTTTCTAAAAGCCGTGTTCCCAGTACAAATCTCCGTGGATGCTTTTTGCTTCGTCCCTGAGCAAGAAAACCTCTTTCATTATTTTTCTGACATAAAGAGTCAATAAACTGCATGTGATATTTATGCTGATAAGGACCTTTTTCCTTTACTAAAATCTCAACATATTTATCAAAATATGTTTCTTCATATTTTACTTTATCCAAAAGCAATTCTTTGTCGGCGTCATCCTGCTGATTGTAGACAATATCCCAAAATGCTCGGAATAAAGTTTCGTGTTCCTGCATATTGTATTTAAGAATATGAAGTGCTTTATCAATAGATGAAGAATCTGATTTATCTAAATGAAGTTTATTAATGATACTATTGATTTTGAAACATGCCTTAATGTATTTATAAAGTGAATTATATGTCTTTTCTGCATCAGCAATTGCTAATGATGAAATCTTACTTTCAAAATCATCTGTAATATCAAGCACCACAGCCCAATCGTCTTCAATATCTTTAGTCCCTGCTTCAACCATTTTCGGTAACAGATAAATCAGTTTGTTGATATAAAGTGCCAGGTGAAACGAAGTTATAATTTTTAAGTATTCAATAAGAACACCACGCGGAATCTCATTTTTATATACCAATAATTTCCGAACATCTTCACAATACTTTTTGTTTTGCTCTTCTAAAATTGGTTTCACCTTATTGAGACTGCTATTGCTTTCCAAAAATCCTGGTGATATATTCTTCATCAAGTATAAAATTCCCAAACTGTCAATGTCCAGTCTATTTCCACTAAGAAGTTGATTTGTTGTAGAATCCCAGCCTTCCGACAAAAAATTAATTAAACTCTCCTTTACTTTAGGGTCTTGACCTAACATGAGATATACCTGGTCTGCGGTATAATAGTCTCTGGTTTTTTGAGCGTTACGGACTCTATAACTCTGTAAGTGTATTGGTTTTAGCGAAGAAATTTCTTCTTTATCGCTATTACCGCGGTTTACAAGATTAACAAGATTGGTTCGCAACCATAGTTCTGCGGCTTCCGGATTTTCGTTGAAACCAGACAATTCTCCATCTTCCTCCAATTTTGAAAATATCATTCTTAACTTTTCTAAACTTATGAATACATTTTCACCTCTCCTTGTTCTCTGCGACGGACGATTCCCATTGTGCTTCAGAAGCATAAAGAGATTAACAAGCGTATTATCAATATTAATCAACTTTGCGTCCGGAGCAAAAATCAATTCGTTTCTGAAAACACTTTCGTCTTTATTTAGTTTTATCGGCATAATCAGTAAGCAAGTTTGTTAATGGCTATTCTGTTTGATTCATCTTTCTTCACCGAGAAGAATTCTTTGTTATCCGGTGTTACCACGATTTCATTGTAATTGAGGTTTTCCAGCAGGTTCTTAAATACAAGAAGTTCTATGAACTTTCCTTTCATATCATTCAGCGACGGACTGAAACCTTTGTGAATGAAATACAGCATCTCATACAAATCCAGAGAAATAGTAAGCGCAATATGCTTGTGTATTCTGTTCCGGAAGGTTAAACTGTCGGCTTCATACTCCAGATATTTTGTTAAATGGTCTGTCTTATTCACAACCATTTCAAAATCTGTAAGCGGAAACAGTTTGAAGGATTTTCCTTTATGGTCTTTTACCTCTGTAGAAGAAATAACCAGATTAGATTTGTCCAGTGTTTTGTTATTACAGCCCTCATTTAGTGAAATGGCGCGGGAAACACTTTGCATTATGGACTCATCCAATTTATCTGCCCGAAGAATATTTACAAATTCAAAAACTGATTTGTAAGGAATTCTCAATAAATAGGCAGGTTTTGTTATTTTCTGAACTCCACCATCTTCATCCTGAACTTCTACTACTTCTGTAACCAAATTGAAAAACTTGGCTTCAAAATACTGATGGCGGATAAACGATTTATGCTTTTCACGAATTATTGAAATTAATTCCGGTTCCAGTTCGTGGGCCGGAACAAAAGATTTATTATCATTAAATACTTCCAATAAATTGCTCTCCCTTTCCGCGAATTCCAGATAATCTTTTTCTTTGTGTTGAGTAAAGAAAAGTTCACTGTCAAGGTTTGGAACAGCAACTTCGCCAATATCGGTTTCACGAACCAATTTTACAAGCCGGTCCTTATCCGCTTCTTCGTCCATGAGTGGATTAGAAATATTGAAATAGAATAACTGCCAATAAAATAGTTCCTGAGTAGAGCGCTGACTCAAAACAAATTTCACATCTTCACACGAATAATCTCTTGTAAGCAGATAAGCAATAAAAGAACGCAAGTCACGCATTGTGATGTGCAGTTCGCGCTTCAGACTTACAGTGCGCAGCAGCCATTCCATTCTTGTAATGACTTCATTTCCGGATGCTGAATCGTTGAAACTTTCTACATTATATTTAATGAAACAGTCTTTGGCAAGTTCGCAACTGTCGCAGTTTTTCCAGAGTTCTTTTTTGGTCAACTGTTTTATCTGCTGCTTGAAAAGACTTCCGTCCTCACCGTTTTCAGCCACCACCGAACGGAGATTAAGATTGATAATCATCAAACCGTTTGGCAACTGATAATGGCCTTCTTTATTGAAATAATTATCAATTACATCCGCAAGGTTTTTATGTTTTCGGGAAGTTTCAAAAAACTCCACCAAACGACCTTCGTTTATGGCAATGATACGCCCTTCTTTGGCTTGGTCATAATTTTTAAGTCCTTCAAAAGGTTCAAAGAATTTCTCCAGAACATCATTGTTCACATTATCGTTTTCATCTTGCGAACCATCATAATTGCTTTCATACTGAACGCCATTTATTTTGAACCTTGCACCGTTCTCATGTTCAAAATGTTCTACATCCTTTACATGCGGACTTTTCTCAATCTTTTTAATAAACGCAGTTTTACCATCACCTGCATTTCCGGTTATTATCAATAGTTTGTAAGTGCCGTCCACAATTGCCGGAATCAGTTTCTTATCCAGTTTGGTTTCGGTGTAAGTGGCTTCATCCAGATTTTTATCGGTTGGATTTGCGCTTACCCTTGTTCCGAAATTCCCGTATTTAGATTGACTGTAAAGCGAGTTGATATAATCTACAATGTTCGCTCCCTCCACATCAATTTTATAGGCCTTAATCTTATCACGGTTCTCCTCAAAAAGTCTTTTCAGCGCAGTATGCACTCTTTCGATATTACCTTCTGTAAAAGTTTTTGCTCCTCCATTCCAGAAATTTTCATTGATGATATCTTCATTATCCACACGAAGAATCAAACGCATCGGTTCATCTAATTTCAAACGGAAAGATTTGAATTTTGACCTGAATTCCGAAAGCAGATGATTCACCGATTCCGAAAGGTTGACATAGGTATTCTGCCGGTTATAAATTTTAATATTATAAGTTCCCTGACGAATAAAAACTTGCGTATGATACAAACGGTTTCGGGTGGAAAGACCATCATCTTCAGAAGGCAGTTCGTCCAAGAAATTGTCCTGAATTTCCGCCAGTGCTTCCTGCATTTCCAAAGCATTTTTGAAGCGGATATTCTTATCCGTAGAAATTGCTTTCAAAAGAAAGTCTGCAAATTCGCGGGACAGTTTTGGCTCTACTTTTTTTGGGTCGTTTGGCGCAATGCTCATCACAGGAGTTTTCTTTGTGTGCCACGGATATTGCTTGCAAGCCAATTCATACAAGGTAACACCCAGCGAAAAGATATCTGCAGAATTATCCCAATGCACTTTCATATCTCCCTGAATTAAATCCGGTGCGAGATACGGATTGGTGCCCACAAAATCTTTGTTTTGAAGATTGGATGATGCCACATTGAAATCAATCAGCACAAAACGCTCACCTTTGTCCCAAATGATGTTTTGCGGTTTGATGTCGCGGTGCATTATCGGTTTTTCCTGTGCCTGCATTTCTACCAGCGCCGCCAACATATCTTTTGCCAACTGCACCACTTTATGAATCGGCAATCTTGCATCGGTTTTAGTGTAATGGCTTAAATTTTCACCGTCCAAAAATTCCATTACGGTGTAAAACTGTCCGGTATTGGCTTCGCCGTTCCATTCAAATTTTACAATATTCGGGTGGCGCAGATTTCTTAATGCTTCGTATTCATCTTTTACCGAATTGAAATTCACACTCTCATTAAAGAGTTTCATCGTGTAAAATTTATCCTGAATGCGGTGCTTTACCTTAAACACTTTAGAATATCCGCCTTTTCCTAAAAGATTGTGAATGATATAGGTATTATCAATGGTATCGCCTTCCTTCAGTTCTTCAAAAGTTGTTGCAGAAACAGGAACAGGATTCGGTTTTGGTGCCGGTGAAGTATCTGATTTGCTTTCCATAGAGGACGCAATAAGTTGCTGCAGTTCTTCCACGGTTTGCAGCCGCTGTTGGTCGTCGGTAAGAATGGTTTTGCGGCACACTTCATCCAGCCAAAGCGGAAGATTAGGATTTACTTTAGAAGGCAAGAGGTTTTCAGGAAGTTTTCCGCCCAATTTGTCTAATTCATACGGTGACGGAAACGGTTCTTTTTCTGTAAAGAGCCAATAAATAAGAACGCCCAAAGAATAAATATCCGAAGAAGCATTTGCATCGTTCACCGTAAGTTCCAGGGCATGATACGCGGTTGCGTTGGTTTGGTTTATGGTAGGCATTACGGTGTAGCCTTCCTCATTATGGTCCAGAAAATAAGATTTACCGAAATTCCCTAAATACGCGTAACCACTTGCCAGATACACATTTTCGGGGTTGATGTCGCGGTGGAAAATTCCTTTCAAATGGGCTTCTTTCAGTGCCACCATTATATTTTCTACAATCTGTAGTTTTTCTTTGAAGGTAAAGGTTTTGTGCCGTGCTTCGGAACGCAGTGAATTCTCTTCCAGAAAATCTGAAATCTCGTAGAACAAATGGTTTTCATTATCTACAATAAACTCCACATTCAGGATGAAGGGTTTTCCTTTCAGGTTTTTCAGGGCATTGTATTGGTTTTTTATCCGGTCTTCGCGGTTTCTTAGTTCTTCGGGCGACATTCCGGTTACCTGCAGCGCATATTCCTTAATGCGGCGGCGCACCGGTGTATTTCCTTCTTCCTTTACCAGATATTCGGTGAAGTTGGTTTGTTGATCCAGGATTTCTACAATTTCATAACCTTGAACTATACGCTTTTCTTCAGGTGATTTTTTATTTTGCTCTCCAGAAAGAAATTTTACAATATCTTTTTGAACATCAACAATTCTGTTTTCGGTCATTTTATCATTATCAGAAGTAGTCAGATAATCGATCAATTTCTGATTTAGGTAAAATGTTGCATTTTTTGCATCGCCAAAAATTAAAGGTTGCTGCAAATTGTCATATGAAAGCGTCAAAATTGTACTAATCCACGCTTTACCAAATGCAAAATTCTCCTCTTTAAGTTTTGAGGCGAGTATCTTTGTTTTGAAACTGCCCAATTTCAAAGGATTGGGTTTCTGTTGGTCGTTCAGATACCAGTAATTGTCGTCGCCTTCTATACGGCCTTTCCAGTCTTTGTTTTCGATGTTGAAAACGGCATGCGGTGTTACCACAATCAGGTCGTATTCCCAATACTGTGTGCGGTGGTTTTTGGGATTGGTGGAAGCCAGTTCCACATTGGGAATCAGGTAATAATCATCGGGAAGGTTCACTTCCAGAAAATCCAGAAGTTTTTTTTCTCCGGCGTTTACCACCTCTTCGAAATATGGGGGTTTAATTACTGTTGCCATTGGTCAATTTCTTTTTCTATAAGGTCGATTGCTTGGTTTTCTTTTATTATTGCTTCATTCATATTACTAACATAAACTGAAACATTTCTTTCTACGAATTCAATCTTATCTTGCAAAACAGGAACTTTAATATCGCCAATAAAATCTTCATTAAGATGAAGAATTACAGAGCCGTAAGAGCCAGAAACCAAAGAATTTCTTCCAATATTTGATTTTAAAAAAGCAAAAACATATTTATTACTTAATGCTGAATCATCTTTAATAACAATTCTAATCGCATCTTCTGAAACCGCGTAATTATCAATTACAGGGAAAGTAAATATTGTGTCTCCTAATGTGCCACTTCTTGTAGTTAAAAGCCAACCTTTTTTCACATAAAATCCTCCAGCATTTTTTTCACTTATGTATTTTTCAGTTTTGGTTGGATTCAATTTCTGCATTTCCGAAGTTGAGAGAAATGGAACACCATTGGCAACATAATTCCTTTTTGACCGAGGTCCCATAAAAATACTATCTGCTAATTCTGAAATTTTGAAATATTTTACACCTCTTAATTTATCTTCAACAATACTTGAAACTACATTATAATTTGCATCAAATCTTTTATTTTGAACCGAAACTTTATTTATTGAAATCTTTTTTGTTACAAATCCTCCTGAAATATATTCTTCATTAAATACATCAAAAACTTCCACCGCCTCTCTCAACAATTTATTGGCTTCCACGCGCAGTGCTGCGGCATCTACAATCAGGTTGTGGATTTTTTCAACAAAAAAATTATCAAAAATAGGAATTTGTACCTTTGAAAAAGTTGTAGGATCTAGATATGTTTGGACTGAACCACTTCCTAATTGATTAATTACACTTCTTCCATATTTGCTTTTAAAAAAAGCATAATAAAAGCCGGATTTATTTTTGAATTTTACTCTGATGATATTCCCAATGGGAGTCATCGCTCCTTCCATTTCGTCAGTTGCAAAGTTTACTTCTCCAATTGTACCTATTGCTGAAAATAGTAACATTTCTTTTTCTATTAATCGACTAGCATTAAAACACCTTTTCCTAGAAACATATTTAATATTTTCCATAGGAGATGCATTACTTAAATTTGTATTTGAAACAAATGGAACACCATAGTTTCGATTTTTTACATAATACCGATTATTAACGCCAATATTGCTAATACTTTCAGTTAAATCAGAAAGTGTATTTGAACTTCTTTGTCTCAATATATTTTTGAAAGAATATCCATCTGAGAGAAAAAAATTTGCCTTTATTTTCTTATCTTCTTCATAAATATTCTTAATATTCACTTGATTAAATTTCATAATAATTATTTGTGAAGAAAATTTAGAAATTCCTGTGTAATTGCAGGCAAATCATCATCCAACTGCTTCACTTTTTCATTACGGGATTTCACATAAGCCTGTCCTTTTATATTGTAAGCCAGATATTTTTTCTCTGTTTCAAAAAGAATTTCGGCACCGTCTTCATCTCTTACATAAATGGGAACGCCTCTTCGGTCTTTTCCTAATTTTTCGGCAATCGCCATAAATACGTCGTAATCTTCGCCGCCATCGTGCACCAGGTTTCTTTGGTTTTCGGTTTTCTTTTCCAGAAAAAGCAGTGATGCCTGCACTCCAACCTGCGGCAAGAACGCCTCCACCGCCAAATCTACCGAAGCCAGAATTTTGAACTTGTCCAATATCCACTCACGAACCGGCAAAGTGTTGGGATTTCCCAAAATTCCGTCGGGCAACACAATCGCCATTTTGCCGCCTTCTTTCAGAAAATCGTAACACGCCTCAATAAAGAGAACCTCCGGCGCATCAGAATATTTAGACAGAAAATAGCGTTTTGCAATATCTTCATCCACTTTCACTTTGGCACCAAACGGCGGATTGGTAAACACCATATCGAACTTTCCGCGAGCATCGGGCGTATAATTGTTGGTGATGTCTTTCATTTCTTTCAGACTTTTTTCAATCGCCTTTTTAATCTTTTCAATTTCCTGCGGATGCTCCCAATTGGGATAAGCCAGCGAATTCACGTGGAAAATATTGGCGTGTCCGTCACCTGCCATTACCATATTCATTCGTGCCGCTTTCTTTAAATCGGGATCAAAATCGAACCCGAAAATGCTGTTTTCGGCATACTTGCGAACACGCTCGTTTACTTCGTAAGAGTTGTATTTTTCGGTAATCAGCACTTCATCCAGTTCAGGATACATTTCGGCAGCAATTTTCTTACGCACGTGGTCGAGAACCATCACCAGAAATCCTCCCGAACCGCATGCCGGATCCAGAACACGGGTGTTTTCATCAGGATTCAGCATTTCCACCATTGCCCGAACGATATTTCTCGGGGTAAAAAACTGCCCGGCTTCCTGTTTCAAAGTGTTGCTCACAATGGTTTCATACGCCAAACCTTTCACATCTACCGTTGCATCCAAAAAAGAATATTTTGCGAGTTCGCCGGCGATAAATGCCAAACCTTTGTCGGTAAGGTCAATGGTTTCGTGCCCATCAAACACACCGGAAAACACATCATCTTTCTTCAGTTCAGTAAACAGCGATTTTATTCTGTCGGCAACGGCTTTTCTGCCTTCGTTTGAGTTCTGTTCCTTTACGCCTACCCAAAATTTCTTGCGGTAAGAAATTCCCTTTTCGTGGTCGGTAAACCTGCGCTTTTCATCATACAGTTTACAGAAAATAAGGTAGAGCAACTGCCAAAACGCATCTTTCTTCCGTCCTTCGTTACCGTAAATATAATCGTGAGAACGCTTGAATACCTTAATTAAGGAATCGTTGGCAGGTTTACGGCTGTGTGAGCGTTCCGGTCTTTCCAAATCGTTGATATCCTCACCAAAACCGGGGATATCTGACAGATCGCTGAAAATATAATCGAAACCAACGGCATCATCTTCACGCTGCAGGTATTTGATATCGATTCCGTTGGTCCACAAACCGAATTCGCAATTATCAACTGCTGCCATTGCATTTTCCAAAGTCATTCGCACACCTTTCTTTTTGTCGTTTTCCTTGGTTTTGTCGTCCTGCACTGTTGCAATGCGAATGATGTTTTCCTGTTCGTGCTTAGTTCCTTTATCAAAAATTACCAGTTCTACTTTCTGTTTTTTGTTTTTTCCACTATCCGGATCAGTAAAAGTAATGGTGAAATCCCGTTCCATATCCGAAAGGTCGAAACCATATTCCTCATTCAGCATTAGGATGGTGGACTGCAGGTTTTCTTCTTTGGCACTTGATTTTTTCGCTACACCGGTTAATACGCACAGAATCTGATTGTCTTCCAGAACGATTTCTTCTGTATTTTCAGGTTTGTTGCTCATAGTTAGTTTATTTCTTCGTTGATGAGTGCAATGGCTTCTGCCACATCATCAAACTTCAGGTTGTTGTTTGTTTCTATAATTTGGTTGAAGAGCGGGCTTGCTTCTTCTTTACCGATTTCTTCTTCAAAAAGTGAATGTAGTTTCGTTTTTACCGAAGAACTTTCTTGAAGCATTTCATTCAGTTTGATAGTGAGGATAATGGCTCCTGCTTTCATTTCGGTAAAATCCACTAAATCGTAAACTTTGGCGTAAGGTTCTTGGTGAGAAATCTCCCGATTGATGTTAAAGTAATTAGTCAGGATAAATCCTAAATCCTCAGCGTCTTTGGAATTGGTGAGAAAACGGTCTTTCCAGGCAAATAATTTCAATAGAAAAACACCTTCCAGTGATACGATATCAAAATGCAGTTCATTATCGAGATTGATGGAAAGAAGGTTTTGTTCGGCTTCCTCAAAACCAATTACAGACATTGCAAAGGATTCATCAGGCGGCCAGTAGATTTTATCGTTTTGGTCTTTAATGTTGCCATAAGGAACTATATCTACCTGAAATTTCTCCCGAAACAGAAACCGCTGCTGCTGATTTGGATCTTTTGTGAAATTGGGCAAAGACAAAATATCTGCTGAAATGTTTTCAAAATCATCCCAATGACTGATGGCGATCGCCAAATCCAAATCCATCGTAACCCGGTTTGATTTTTCATTATGCAGATCGAGAATAATATCTCTTGCAACCGCACCAATAACATAGAATTTGATCCCACGCTTTTCAAAAACAGGAATCAATTCCTCGAGCACCGGTTTCAGCAACGGATGCTCAATATTTTTACTTTCAACCTTATAATCCATTCTCCAAAATCATTTTAGCGGCTTCGATATTTCTGCTGCTGTTGGTTCCCATTAAATCTGCATAAACTACCAAAGGTGGTGCGGTATTGGGATATTTCAGTTGAAGGTCTTCGGTCCAGAAAGTGTTGTAAACTTCTATGTTACCATTGGCATCGGGAATCATTTTAAGTTCCTTTACCAAATTGGAAAGTTCGCCATCGTAATATATGGTGTGATTGGAAGATTTAAGATAATTGGTAATGATGCCTGCGGCAGATTCGCCGCCCCAAAAAAAGCCAAGTTTTTCAGCATCTGCAGAACTCAAATCAGAATCTTCGTTTGCCAATCTGTATTTCTTACGCAAAACACGGGGTTTAAGGATTTCGTTATAGGCAATTACCCAACGTTCCAAGAGCGTGTCAATATTTTTGAGGACTCTTTTTCTTTGAGATTTTACGATAAAATTACCCTCCTGCAAACCCCTGAAAATATTACTTACAGAACCTAAAGATATTCCTGTTTTTTCCGCAAGCGATCGATAAGATAACTGAAGATTTTCAGAATCTGAAATCAGAAACAGCAGCAGTTTCAGCCCGACTTCCTGAAAAACATAACTTTGATTTATTTTATCAGAAGTGCTTTTTTTCTTGCCTTCCACAAAAACAAACAGATTTTCGGCTTTAATAAAAGCATTCCCCGCAGTATCTAAATAATTAAAATTTTGTTGATGCAGGGTCTCTGCAACATCCTTAGCCAGGTAATCTGCAATCAAAAGCCAGTTTTTGCCATTCTGCTGATTCTGCAATCTTGAAAGAATAATTCCAACATTTGCTTTTCTTACATTCGCCTTTGCATCAACATAAAAAGTTTGCCCATCAATCTGCACCACTGCATCATACTCTTTACGGCTTGTTTCCACATCAATCTGTAATCCGGTATTTACTTCCAGATTAGCGATTGCTTCGTATATAATATCAGTTTCTTTATACATTTTGTTCAATAAAAAACAGTGTTCAATGACATTGAACATTCAAATATATTGAACATTTTTGGAATGGGCAAGGAAAAAAGAGAGAAAAATCAATACAATAGCATAGGATGATCAAGCTCACCTATTACTTAAATTTACCTTGATGTAGAAAAATACTTCTTCACTCAAAATTCTTCGTACCTGTATTGTATGATGAATATCCCGAATGTTCCTAGCGTTAAATTAATAAAAAATGTCCAGTTTTTTATGAAATAAATTGGACAAAAATGTCATAATTAGCATAAAACTAAACTTTAGCATAGTTATCAAGTTCACCTTCCTAATCCCAAATTTTAACAGTCCTTGCATTAAAGAAATTAACTTTGCATCTAAATTTTTCTTTAATAGACTCCAAATAGTCAAGACTTTCATCGGAGTAAACTCCAATATATACACTCCTTAATATTTCTGCACCTTTCAAACCTTGATTACACGCTTTATTTATGGCATCAATAATATGCAAATCATACTCTCCAAAATTAAATCCAAATACAATTAAAGACCCTTCAATATTTGAAAATTTATCGTAACAAAATGCCAAATATTTATTGTGTGCTATTTGATTAAGTTTTTCTTGAGCATTACCGGCAGTAACAAAAATGGGATAAGATCTTGCTTCCATTTTTTCGCTTATTTTCTGTAAAAGGTAATGTCTAGAATCATACTCTTCTTTAACTATTTCAGTGCCGGTATCAAAAATTGGCAAAGTTCCATGAAGATAGAATATATTCTGCTTTTCCTTATTAACTCCCCATATTAATTCAGACCATTCTGCCTCCTCTCCTCTTTTCAATTCTTCAGGATTTAATAATTCTCTTCCAAATCCATCGATCGCCCATTTGGAAGAATTTCTCATTAAAACCCAATACATCAGTAAATCGTAATTTGTTGAAAAGATTTTACCACCTTTTGACAAAAAATTATCTAGAAAAATATGGCATTTCTTACTTCTACTTTCTTCTACTATAAAAACATGCTCGGGGTGCAGTTCTTTAACTGCTTCGATTAAACTATTTTTCAGCGTTGTATTTGCTTCTACAATTTTACTGATGAAGTTTTCATCAATACCAAAAACTTTTGCGATTTCAACAAAATTATCCAATTGTTGCATAATCAATTCGAAATTTTTCGTATTGGCTACTTCAAATAATTTATGCAAGAACTCATCCTTTGTATTTTCGATAAAATCACTTAGTGCATTATATGAAAAAATTTTGGGATCATAAGCCATACTGAAACCATTTCCGAACAGAAGATGATAATTTCTTTTTTTCTTTTCTAAGTATGCAATTACTTCGCTATAGGTTTGTAGACCTTCTATTCTCATAATTTTGGGTTTATTTGTAATACAAAAGAATGAGGACTTTCATCCTCATTCCCTTCGTAGTCTTAGGTTTACCAGTTCCTCAACGTTATGTAAAGATAATAATTTTTGTTTACACAGAATTACCTACTCTCAAACCCCTTCTTAAACTTTATAAACTCATTTCCGTATTTCGGATAAGCATCCATCCATTTGTTCATCATTTCGGTGTTGTGTTCCAGCTGCTGATAATCCTTAACTTCATAAATTGACTGACCATCATCCCTGATTTCCTCCAGAATCTGCTGCCGGATTTCGGTTTTGGTGCGGATGCTTTCTGAGAACCATTTTCTTGATATTGTGCCCAAAACAACTATCGTCAATGTCGCCAGAACCATCATAACCGACGAGTAATATTTCCGAAAATCTCTCTTGTTGAGTTGATCACTCAGACCATCAACCGAGGCTTGGGTTTCAGGGGAATGCACTAAATAAACCGTCTTAGGAATTTCGTCCGCTATTTGTTTGATATGGGTTTCCACTTGTTTGAGGTCGGTCAATAATCCGTTCATAACCGTTATGGATTCCTTTTGTTTTTGGGCAAATTCTTGGATGCTTAAGGCGTTTTTCTCATTAGACTGAATTACTTTTTTCAGTAATTCAAATCCATCTTTTTGTGGGGTATTTTGATTTTCCATTTTATCTGAATTTTCGTTTTTTCTTTTTTATTAATTCGTCGTCAGGTGCTGCAGTATAGGTGGGTTTCATAAATTCTTCTATCATATTTGCAATATGTTTAGCGGCAGAAGGTGATTTCTTGCTTTCATTATTACTGGACTCAACGTTTGCAGTCGGACTGAAATTCCGTGATTTATCAAAGTTTTCTTCAAGTTTCAGTTTAATGTCCTTTATCTTGACCTTGTTCGTGATTTCAGAAAGTTTGTAGCCGGGTTTGTAAATCCGTTCGGTTTGATGGTTGATGTCTTCAAACCTCACAATCCGCATTCCCGAAATTCCGTCTTTTACATTGTTTGAAAGCGTCACTCGGAAACCGAGATTTCTCATATTCTTAATCAGTTCTTCAAAGTTTTTTGATTTTTGAAGACAAGAATTCAGTGCATTAAACATCTGCTGTTTCTTTTCTATCCCGATTTCTATATCCGTTTTAAGATTAAGTTCCTTGCAGACTTCGCGAACCGCTTTTCCAAAATTATCTCCGACCTTGTGTGCTTTGATGGTATTGATTCCATCTGTATTTACCCGATTGACAATAAAATGAATATGCTTTTGCTTTGTAGAAGAATGAATATCCAATACCATCTGATTGCCCTCCGTCACGCCGATTTTCTTCAACGCTTTTAATGCAATATCGGTCAGTTGCTCGTTGGTGAGTTTGTCACCAATGGATTTCTCAGGAGAAATATATCCGGTCAAAGCCCAATTCTTCACATTTTTATTTCTGTCGGCGACGGTTTTCATTTCCTTGAACTGTAATGCAGGATCCCGGCTCATCAGATTGTTCTGATACACGCGTTCCGCAGTTCCCTTGTCATTGCCGTTATATTCAATGGCAATTTTGGTGATTCGTCTGGTAGTAGCACTGTTATTCATTGGAACTTTGATTTTCGGTTTCTTCAGAATTTTGCCTGTTCATTTTCTCATAGAGGTAACGGTAAATCAAATCCGTGACTTCTTCAATTTTCCGAAGAACGACTTTCGTATGATCCAGTTTTGAAAACTCACGATGCCGGAGGAGGTTTTTGATTCTGATGAAATTGTTACCGTATTCAAGCAATAATTTGTCGGTTGCAAATTCCTTGATTTTAAGTTCTGTTTCGGTCAAAATTAAGCGGACATATTTTGAAATTCTCAGGTTGTATAGCGCGGCTTTTTTTTCAATTTCCAGAAACTCTTTTTCCGTTAATCGTGTCGAAATTGTTCGGGTCAGTTGGCTCGATGTTTTCTTTTTCAGACCACCTTTTCTGCCGATGGTCTGAAAGTATTTTTTTCTTTTTTCCAAAGCAGATTTCTGTTCCTGCTGTTTGGTGATTTCACGGATGAAATCTTCCCACGGGTCTTTTTCCATTTTGTGTTGTTTAATTTTTTTGTGTTAAATATTGTTGTGTTGTTATTTTCTATTTCAGCGGTTTCAAAAATGTTTTCGACGACAGGAGAAAACCAAAAAGTTCCAATTTTGCAGTAAGGGCGCAGCGCTTATTGTAAACATTGGGTACTTTTTGCACTAACTATCTGCCGATTTTACGTGCACTGATTTTAGGCAGATCTTCAATTTCCTCACCTATGGTTATTTTACGCATGTTTCCACTGGTTAGAAACTCGTTCAGGTCTTTATGATTCCTGTACAGAATGCGGCAGTCTTCGGTTTCGGGAAACCTTCTGTTTAATATTTCGGTGACTTCGTTTCCGGTTCGGTCGTTGTCTAAATAAAGTTCGATATTGGGGTAAGTTTTGACCAAATCAGTAGCCCGGTTGATCATCGAAACGGAGTTTAGAATCAGGTAATCTGATGGTGATTTTTCAAGATGCTGTTCCAAAATTTTGAAAGAAAGATAATCGGTGAAGCCTTCAAAAATCCGTAAAGTTTGAGATTGATTTTGTGAAATTTCTGACTGACTTTTGATGGAAGTAATGTCTTTTTTACCAAGGCAAATTTTGATGTGAGGGTTTCGGATTTCATATCCTCCGGAATCATTTTTGAATCCGATTCCGAAATAATTTCGTCCGCTGAGTTCGTAATGGATTTCTTTCAGTTCCGAGATTTGTGATTCGAGTTTTCTACTTTTCAGATATTGAATCAGTGAACGATGCTCCACTGCTTTTGCTTCCAGAATCTGATAGTTGGATTTTGGTGATTGGTTCACATCTTTTTCAAATCGTTGAGTTGGTTTTGAATAATCAAACCTTTCCAGATATTCCAATGCATCGGAAACGCTGCACCGTTTGATGGCTTGAACAATGGAAACATTATCATATTTTTTTCCGGTTCCGAAATCGAATGCGGTGTTTTTGTTGTAATCGACGGAAAGACTTGGCGTTCTTTCCTCTCGGTCAAGGGCAAAATAAAATGCAGTTCTGTGGTTTTCTTTGCTTGGGAAAAGAGAAAAACTTTCAAGGACTTCTCTGATGCTGATGTTGTCGTTGGCTTGCTGACAGTTCATAATGTTGTGTTTTTTAGTTTTGATTTAATTCTATAGAGTTTTTTTCATTTTTGGCTACCTACTTACCTAAGTCTTTGTTCATCATAGATTAAAGGCATTTACTTCCTTACCTTTGGTTACCATCCTACCTTCTTTCTTTTTAATCTTATGTTTAGGTAATTAGGTAAGAAGAAATAATAGATACCTACCTTATATAAATGCTTTATTAATGGTGATTTGAGATTGTTTTAGGTAACAGGTAAGAGAATAGGAGATTTTTGAATTTTTTATGTTTATTCCGTTTTCCTTCTGATGAGATAGCCGTAAACTTGCCGTTTAGGATGTTTGACTCTCTCATATTTCAAGGCGGTAAGTGCTTTTCCGATTCTGATAATGTTCAGTCGAACACCGAGTGCGTTATTCATCGCGAGCATAATGTCGGAAGGCGTCAGAAATTCGCTTTGCAGTTCCGATTTTTCAAAATGAGTCAGAATGATTTCCTGTTCGAGCGTCACTTGCTTGAACCGGTCATTACGTTTTTTTGTTTTCCAAAATATCTTCTGCTGTAAGTTCGGGATTGTAATTTTTTCTTTCAAAAGCATTATAGTATGCCTGTGACCACACTTTTTCAATGTCAATTTCATTGGAATAGTTGAAGTCAATACTTAACACTTCAAAAATCTGCCATCGCACACTTCCGGTTTCGTCCGTCAGAAAATCAAAACGGTTCGTTGATCCACAGAATGAAGCCGTCCGGTGCATCAGTGAGGATTTACGGTCATAAGGCAGTCGCGTATTGACGGTGTTTTTCGAAATAAAGGATTTCAGAATATTGACATCGGTTTTCGACATCACCGAAAGTTCGTCGATATTGACCAACATATTTTTGCAGAGCGCTATGAGTCCGTCTTTGTCCACGCCGATATCTTCAATGAAATATTTTTCCAAACTTGCCGGAATCAGGAATCTTAAGAAAGTGGTTTTTCCACTATTCTGCTCGGTGTTGTACAAAACCAAACACTGCTTGTTGATATAGCCAGTCTTTAATGCACAGAGAACTGTTCTGGTAATCCACTTTTCAAAATGTTTCTGAAAGAAAATGTCATCCGTGGTTTTGACGAAACTGCTCAGTTTTTTGATATGATCCTCGTCGTCCCATTTCGGAAGGTTGTGGAAATATTCTTCCAACGGATTGTACCTTTGTATCAAATGACTTCGCATCAGGATTTCCAGTTTGCCCAGCGTGATGTTGATTCCCACCTGAATGAGTTCGATGTACAGGGAATTAAGATTGAGTTCCGTCCAGTCTGTATTTTCCGTTCTGATTTCGAATTCGAGCGCAATCTCGTTGTACCGGATTTGGTATTTTTTACCAATATAGCGGATGATTCGGTCGTAAATAGTCGTGGAATTAGAACTGGATTTGTACAGGTCGCTGTTGTTCTTCATACCGCCTATTTTCGTAATCTTCTGAAATTCCTACTTGCTTCAGATTCGATTTCATCCATCGTTTTTCTTCTTCCGTTCCGAATCCATTCCAGCAACTCGTCTTCAAAAAAGTAAAGTTTCTTACCGCTTTTATAACACGGAATTTGCCGCGTACGGACAAGTGTGTACACGGTTGGTTTCGCTTTGCCGATAATTTGGCAAGCAGCATCAATGTCGATTGGGATTTTCTGAGCAGATGGAATTGCAGTAGAAGTACTGTTTTCGAAAAGTGTTTTAAGTTCTGCGATCTGCTCATTTAGAAACGCGACTGCTTTCGGCAGGGTTTCAAAGGAAATTTCTTTGCTGTCCATAATGATTGTTTTTAATTATTATGGTGCAATGATAATTTATGTTCTATGTGTGTTTTTCGTATGATTAAAAATGATTAAATCATACAAAAATCATATTTGATTTGGTGTTTGTTTTTGATTTATGAAAAGATAATTTTCTCTTTATTGAAGCAGGTTTTCATCGATTTTAATTAATCCGTCATTTTTTCTTGAAGAAAGTAATTTTTCTATCGTTGATTCCTCCATTTCTCTAAAACTTTGAGCGAAAACAGTTTTCAGGAACCTCGCAACATCTTTTCGCTGATTATTTCCACGATAATAATTCCACGAATTCCAACCGAAATGCATTAAATCAATGGTTTTAAGTGTATTTATTTTTACAGCGTCCTTACCGTCAATTTTACCTTCAGACAGAAAGCCAACCAAGGAATCGCAAAGTCTGTTCACGTCTTTATCAGAAGTATAAGGAGCGAACTTCTCCTGCGTGTACTTCACTATGAAGTCAATTTTTTCCTTTAGGATTTCTTCTTCCTTCAATTTAGCACGAATCCTTATTTTTTCAATTTCAGAAAGACCGTCTGAATCACTTTCATTTTCCTCAATATTCTCTTGAGGATTTTCGTTTTTCTGAGATTCTGCTTCATTAATAACATCGGTTTTTATTGCCAGTTCTTCACCTGCCGGCTGTTGAATCGGATTTTTCTCAGTTGGTTTTTCTCTTTCAGAATCCCGATTTTCCTTTTCAAAATTTTGTCCGACTTCCATTAAGTCTGATTCTTTTTTCAAATTTTCGGATGAATCTGAAATTTCCTTTGAATCTGCCGGAGTAGGAATACTTATTTCTATCTGTTCAGAAGCTTCATCCTTCATCAATTTTTTTCTAAAATATTCTACAATTGGAATTCTCCTTAAAAATTCATCCAATATGATGACTATTAAGACATATATCACAAAGGCAAAAGCTGTAGCTCCCCAAAAGATAATAGTCCCTCCAAATTCATCATCCGACTCCCTCAAATAGTAATATCTTGACACAAATCCTACTACAACGCAAGCTATAACTACAAGAAAAATCTGAAGGATTAAATCATAATACTTTTGTTTCATAGACCTTACTTTTCTGACATTTTTAATTGGATGGCTTTTGCTGCCTTATTTTTCTTCTCGTCCACCACTTTTGCATAAACCTGTGTTGTTTTCACATTCGTATGACCAAGCATTTTACTTACCGTGTAAATGTCGGTTCCGCTCGAAAGCTGTAGTGTTGCAAAAGTATGTCTGAAATTGTGAAATGTGATTTTCTTTGTAATTCCGGCGCTTTCAATCCATTTTTTCAGAGGTCGGGAAATCCACGCTGAATTTGGCAATCCTTCAAAGACTAAATCATCCGGCAGTCTTCTTTCGCCGCAAAGTTCTAATGCCTGTTCCGAAATGGGCATATATTCCACGCCTTTCGTTTTTTGCTGTGTAAAATGGATTTTTGGCAAGCCACTTTCAACACTGATTTCCTTCCATTTTAGTTTTTGAATATCGGATAAGCGAAGTCCGGTTAGGGCAGAAAAAAGCGCCGCGCGTTTCATCACTTCATTTTCACAATAGGTTGAAGCCAATTTGTTCAGCTCTTCAATTGTGAGATATTCACGCCGAGATTCTTCATCAGCAATACCTTTAATTTTCGCGGAAATTTCGGAAAGGAAATAACCGTCAATAAATGCCTGCCTTAATGCTGCCTTGAAAATAGAAAAGTATGTTCCCGCGCTATTTTTAGAAAGTGTCCCTGTTTTGTTTCCGCCCCTTGGTGCTGTTAATAGATAGTTTTTAAAATTCTCGCAAAACTTAATGTCAATCTTGTAAAACGGAATAATTTCACCTCCAAACTCAGTCAAAAAGTGAATGGCGCGCTCCCAGTTAATTCTGATAGATTCAGAACTGTTTCTGTGGCGTTTTTTAATTAAACCTTCGAAGTACTTAACAAAAT
The DNA here is from genome assembly GCA_023457935.1 of Bacteroidota bacterium. Lineage (GTDB taxonomy): Bacteria > Bacteroidota > Bacteroidia > Flavobacteriales > Weeksellaceae > JAEXBA01. The sequence continues at coordinate 25,724 of JAEXBA010000077.1, forward strand.
TTTCTTCTGACTTTTCTTTCTGTTCCGCCTGGAATTTATCAAGTTCGCTGTAGAGTTCCACAGTATCAAATTCTCTTTGGCGTAGCTTCCGAAGGGAATCTGCATAAATCATGGTTTCTTGGTCGGTTTTGCTTTTGCAAACAATAATTCCATTATCATCCCTTTTGGGTTTATAGGATACCGAATCTTCCTTTGTTCGCGCAGGTCTATTCTTGTCGAAGACCACCGTGGTAACACTGCGGTTCAAATATTCCCGGATTCTCTGTAGATTCTTCTTTCCCGGAACACTCACTGGATAACTTTCAAGATAAATATACCATTCCTTGCGAAACTCTGCCTTACGAAGGCGCACAGTGACTTTGGTTTTCGATAATTCTCTCATTGTGGATCAAATATCTGGTTAATCAGAACTTTTGGGACATACACAAAACTTCCAACTTTTTTCGTAGGAATCTTATGTTTTTTTATTGCTTTTAAAACCGTTCCTGGGTCTGCGTGAAACTTTGCACTTGCCTCAGAAATCGTAAAGCAATTACCTATTTCAAAATAATTTTGCTCTTCCAAAGGTTTTGTTTTTTCTTCAGCAATCTCGACCGCTGTGAACAATTTTTCTAAGTCAAGTCGACTTACCCTTGTTAATCGCTGTCCAAAATTATGTGCCGGAACTCTGCCACTTTTAATCAGCCTGTGAATAGTATCTTTTGAAATTCCAAAAAGCATTTTTGCTTCGGAGACGGAGATAAATGGTCGCGACTGAACCTCGGCAATTTTGCTTTTGGACTGTTCCAATAAATTTTGCTTCGCCTGATCTTCTTTCTCTAGTTGTTTTTGCTTTTTAATATTTTTTTCGGAACAATACTTTGAGCAAAATCTTGTCGCTACCGTTTTGGCTTCAAACGGTTTTTCGCAGAATTCGCAAAGCTTCGGAATTTTCAGCTTACTAAAACCCATAAAAGTTTCATATTTAGAGAATTACAAATAAAATAAATTTCATTAAGGCCATTTAAGACATAATAAGGCGCAGATAGTCCGTACTTTTAGCGCGGTACAAATGTGATACAAATATATGATAAAAATCGATTAAAATCGACAACTATTTAAAATGGATTAAAATTAAAAATCGCCGTAAACAAATAGTTTACAGCGATTTAGTACTTATTGATTATCGTTTGTTACTTAACTTACTTGACTTCTTCAAAATCCGCATCCTGAACATCATCTGCTCCTCCCCCATTTGCCTGAGCTCCTTCCTGTCCTGCATCCGCTCCAGGTTGAGCTTGCGCCTGTGCGTTGTACAATTCTTCAGAAGCTGCCATCCAGGCGTTGTCTAATGCTTCAGATTTTGTTTTGATTGCCTCCATATCTTTTGCATCGAAAGCAGTTTTCAGTTCTGCAGCAGCAGCTTCAATTGCAGATTTTTTGTCCGCAGAAATCTTGTCACCGAATTCTTTCAGTTGCTTTTCAGTCTGGAAGATTTGTCCGTCGGCTTTGTTTACCAAATCGGCTTCTTCTTTTCTTTTCGCATCGGCTGCAGAATTCTGTTCTGCCTCTTTCTTCATTCTTTCGATTTCTTCATCAGAAAGTCCTGAAGACGCCTGAATTTTAATCGATTGTTCTTTACCTGTTCCTTTATCTTTCGCAGAAACGCTCAAAATACCGTTTGCGTCGATATCGAAAGTAACTTCAATTTGAGGAACACCTCTTGGTGCAGGTGGAATATCTGTCAAGTCGAAACGTCCGATTTCTTTGTTGTCGTTAAACATCGGTCTTTCTCCCTGTCCAACTCTGATGCTTACTGCAGGCTGATTGTCAGACGCTGTAGAGAAAACTTCAGATTTTTTAGTTGGAATGGTGGTGTTCGCTTCAATTAATTTAGTGAAAACTGAACCCATTGTTTCAATACCGAGTGAAAGTGGTGTAACATCCAGAAGAAGAACGTCTTTCACATCACCGGTTAAAACTCCACCCTGAATTGCAGCTCCAATCGCTACAACTTCATCCGGATTTACTCCTTTTGACGGTTTTTTGCCGAAGAATTTTTCTACTTCTTCCTGAATTACCGGAATTCTTGTTGAACCACCTACCAAAATTACTTCATCAATATCAGATTTTGATAAACCTGCATCAGAAAGTGCTTTTGCAACCGGCTCCATTGAACGTCTTACCAAATCTGCCGCCAATTGCTCGAATTTCGCTCTTGACAAAGATTTCACCAAGTGTTTTGGACCTGAAGCTGTTGCGGTAATATAAGGAAGGTTGATTTCAGTTTGTGTAGAAGCCGAAAGTTCAATTTTTGCTTTCTCTGCCGCTTCTTTCAAACGCTGAAGTGCGATGGCATCACCTTTCAAATCTACTCCTTCTTCATTCTGGAATTCAGAAGCCAACCAGTTGATAATTACATCATCAAAGTCGTCACCACCTAAATGCGTATCACCGTTTGTTGACAATACTTCGAAAACGCCGTCACCCAAATCAAGTATTGAGATATCGAAAGTACCACCACCTAAATCGTACACCGCAATTTTTTGGTCTTTGTGATTTTTATCCAAACCGTAAGCTAAAGCTGCTGCAGTTGGTTCGTTGATGATTCTTTCCACTTTCAGACCTGCAATTTCACCGGCTTCTTTAGTGGACTGTCTCTGAGAATCGTTGAAGTAAGCCGGAACTGTAATTACCGCTCTTGTTACTTCCTGACCCAGATAATCTTCCGCCGTTTTCTTCATTTTCTGAAGAATCATTGCCGAAATTTCCTGTGGCGTATATTCTCTGTCGTCAATTTTTACTTTTACAGTATCGTTCGGACCTGCAACTACGGTGTAAGGAACTCTTGAAACTTCCTTTGCATCGTCTTTAAAGTGTGTCCCGATAAATCTTTTGATAGAATATACCGTGTTGTGCGGATTGGTTACAGCCTGTCTTTTTGCAGGATCTCCCACCAGTCTTTCTCCGTCTTTAGTGAAGGCAACAACAGACGGTGTTGTTCTTTTACCTTCAGCGTTAGGAATAACAACAGGGTCTTTTCCCTCCATTACGGCAACACAAGAGTTGGTTGTTCCTAAGTCGATTCCAATTATTTTACTCATTTTATTATTATTTTTTAATTATTTAAAATTTGAATTTGCTCTCTAAATCTCTAAAAATATACCAAGGAAAAAATTGTGACAAATTGACAGAAGTTTGATGAAATCAGTAATTACCAAGTGTCAATATGAAATATTTGGAGCCGGGAACCTGCTGTCGCTACTCGCTTTTTCTTTGCGGCGGCTGCGCCGCCGCAAAGAAAAGAGCTCAAACATGCCGCTCCATCAGGGCTGGAAATTCTGTTTCGTTTCAATCATATTTCAATAAACATCAGTAGTTCCTTAATTCAAAACAGTCAGGATAATTATATATTAATTAACTAATACTTAACACTATACAGGTAAATTCCGCACTAATTTTACTATACCAAAAAAAATTATTATGAAAAATCTTCTTTTTGCAGTTATCGTAACTGCCGGAATCTCTGCTACATTAACTTCATGCCGTGCAGATGAAAACTACTCTGATGTAAACCAAACTTCGCTTTCCGAAAAAAGCAACCTTGAAAGAAGGAAGAAACCACAGAATCAGGTTTACCAGATCAGGGTGGGAATCAAAAACCAGAATGGCACCACTACCCTTACCGGAAGCTACGATATGGGAAATGTGTACGCCACAAACACTGCCACAGGACAGGTGTATGACGAATCGAACTTTCAGTATGGCGGCGGTTTCCGTCAGTTACCTGCGTATTTCGAAAACCTACCGGCCGGAACTTATACCTTTTCAGCAGATCAGGGACAAGGCGGTTGGGTTGGCTATGGAACAACAACCGTAAACCTTGGAACAGCACAGGTTGGTCCGGACGGTTATGTTAATGCTTTTATCCCTATTGCATGGGCGGAGTAAATTAGAATGAAAAGAAAAGTGAAGCCGTTCCAGATTTGGGACGGCTTTATTATTTTTTCTAAGGATAACTTCCTCTATATTGAAGCTTTATTTTATAGATATAAATTCTCAACGCAGCAAGTTTCATAGTTTTCTGCTCATTCTTGTTCCTCTAAAGATTCTTTCTGCGCGAATAATTTTATTTTGAGGAAAAATCCTTAAAATAATCCGGCAATTGTCCCAAAATTAACGAAAATTTAGCATCTGCAGTCTGACTTCAATCATCATTATCTGCTCTAAAATCCGTATTTTTGAGGAAAATCAAATTTAGTTTATGTCGTTGCAGTTTAATCCGAGAGATGTTACATGGTTAGCTTTTAATGAAAGAGTTTTGCAGGAAGCGATGGATGAAAAAGTTCCGCTTCATATCAGAATTCGGTTTTTAGGAATTTTTTCCAACAATCTTGATGAGTTTTTCCGCGTTCGTGTCGCAGGATTGCGCCGTGCAATGGAGTTCAAGGATAAATTTATTACCGATTCGTTTTTTCAGCCACCTTCAAAAATTCTGGCAAAAATCAATGATATCGCAATTGAACAGCAAAAAACGTTTGATAAAATCTGGCGGAAAATTCAGGCGGAAATGGCGGAACAGAAAGTGTTCATCAAAACTGCCAAAGATCTCACCGAAACTCAGAAAGAATTCGTAAAAAAATATTTTGACGAGGTGGTGGAATCTCATATTGTTCCGATTCTCCTTCAGGAAAACCGTCCGATGCCGTATATGCGCGATAAAAGTCTGTATCTGGGTGTTGCAATGCGCCGCAGCGAATGGCAGTATGAAAGTAATTTTGCCATCATCGAAATGCCTTCAAGATTTATCGGTCGTTTTGTGATGCTGCCTGCAGAAAACGACGAAAAACACGTCATGTTGCTGGAAGATGTGGTGACTTTCATGCTTCCGGAAATTTTCAATTTCTTTGGCTACGATGATTTTGTGGCGAATGCTTTCAAAGTGACAAAAGATGCAGAATTCGATTTGGATAATGACATCAGAACCACACTTGCTGCCAAAATTGAAAAAGGAATTAAAAGCAGGAGAAAAGGAAAACCGACGCGTTTTACATTCGATAAAAACATGGATAAAGCGCTGCTTGAATTCCTGATCCGCAAACTGAATCTCACCAAACGAGACAGCATTATTCCGGGTGGAAAAATTCATAATTTCCGACATTTCATGGATTTTCCTGATGTTTTCAAACAGTATCAGAAACCTATAGAACGAACTTCTTTTCTTCATCCAAAATTTCCGAACGATCACCGGATTACCGAAACAATTCTGAAGGAAGATGTTCTCCTCACTTTTCCATATCACGATTACCGTCCGGTAATTGATCTTCTGCGCGAATCTGCGATGGATCCGGATGTGAAATCAATTCAGATTACTGCGTACCGTTTGGCGAGCAGCTCAAAAATTATCAATGCGCTTATTCATGCGGCAAGAAACGGAAAAGATGTTACCGTAATGCTTGAACTTCGCGCAAGATTCGATGAAGAAAGCAACCTTGAATGGAAAGAAATTCTGGAGCCGGAAGGAATTAAAGTCCTTACCGGAATTCCCAACAAAAAGGTTCACGCCAAACTTTGTGTAATTAAGAAAAGAGTGAACGGAAAAACCTTTCAGTACGGTTTTGTGAGCACCGGAAACTTTAACGAGAAAACGGCAAGAATTTACGGTGATCATCTTCTGATGACTTCGGATCGTGGAATTATGGCCGACATCAATAAGATTTTCAATGTTCTGAAAAAACCGAAGGAAGATTTTATTCCGGTTCTGAAAACCTGTAAGAAACTTTTGGTTTGTCCGACTTTTATGCGCGAAAAGATTTTCTGGCATATCGATAAGGAAATTGAAGAAGCCAAAGCCGGCCGAAAAGCGGAAATCATTGTAAAAGTAAATTCATTAAGCGACAGAGAATGCATCAAAAAAATGTACGAAGCCGCACATGCCGGAGTAAGTGTGAAAATGGTGGTTCGCGGAATTTACTGTGCAGTAAATCAAAAGGAATTCAAAACAAAAATCCATGCAGTTTCCATTGTAGACGAATATCTGGAACATGCGCGTGTCATGTATTTTTATAACCGCGGCGCAGAAGACACTTATATTTCTTCGGCAGACTGGATGACGAGAAACCTTGATTACCGTATTGAAGCCGCAGTAAAAGTAACACAGCAGAATCTGAAGAAAGAAATAAAAGACATTCTCGATATTCAGCTTGCAGACAATGTTAAGGCCAGAATTCTCGATAAAAACCTCCGCAACGAATATGTTCCGCGCGGAAAAAACGAGCCGGAAATCCGTTCACAAATTGAAACGTACAATTACCTGAAATCAAAATAAGATGAAACTTGCAGCGATAGATATCGGAAGTAATGCAGCCCGGCTGCTGATCAGCGAAGTAAAAGAAGTTAAAAAAGGTAAACCCGAATTCACCAAACTGAATCTTCTCAGAATTCCGCTCCGCCTGGGAATGGATGTGTTTTCAAAAGGAGAAATCGGTCCGGAACGTGAACAGATGGTTATTGATTCCATGCGTGTTTTTTCGGATCTGATGAAAATCTACAATGTGGAACATTACCGCGCCTGCGCAACTTCCGCCATGCGCGATGCCAGAAACGGCGATGAAATAAGACAGATTGTCAAAGGAAATTCCGGAATTGAAATTGAAATTATTTCCGGTGACGAAGAAGCGACATTAATCTACGAAAATCATGTTGCAGAAGGACTTGATAAGGATTCCGCCTATCTGTACATTGATGTTGGCGGCGGTTCTACTGAGCTTACTTTCTACGAAAACGGTAAAATGAAGTACAAACATTCTTTCAATATCGGTACCATCAGACTGCTGAGCAATCTGGTGACAGAAGACCACTGGAAAGAAATGAAAGAGGAAATCCGCAGAAACATCAACAGCAAAAAGCCGATTGTTGCCATTGGTTCCGGCGGAAATATCAACAAAGTTTTCAGTTTGAGTAAAACCAAAGACGGTAAACCGCTGTTCCTTTCATCACTGAAGAATTTCTACAAAGACCTGAGTTCTTTAACGGTTCCGGAAAGAATGAGCAAATACAGCATTCGCGAAGACCGTGCCGATGTTATTGTTCCGGCGCTGGAGATTTTCACGAAAGTAATGTTGTGGGGCGACATCAATAAAATTTTTGTACCGAAAATTTCCGTTGCAGACGGACTGATTCACAACATTTATGAAACCCTGAACAAGAAAACAAATGCAAAAAAATAAAATATGAAAAATTTAAGTCTGGCAGGATTGGTTGTTGCAGCATTACTAATACTTCTTGGTATTGCGGGAATTATGTTCGGCTATCCTAAATACAGAGTCTGGTCGCAGGAAATGGAAGGAAAAGCAGAATTTGCAAAAGCAGAGCAGAACAGAAGAATTAAAATTGAGGAAGCAAAAGCCAATCTTGAAGCCGAAAAACTGAATGCCCAGGCCGAAGTTGAACGCGCAAAAGGTGCGTCTGCCGCAATAAAAATTGAAAACGGTGCTCTTACGGACAAATACATTCAGTATCTGTGGGTACGTCAGCAGAATAATCTGAACGATAAAACTGTAATTTACATTCCTACTGAAGGAAATCTTCCGATTCTGGAAGCCGGAAGAAACGCGACAAAACCGCAACCTTAGAAACCCCGATTATTAGAAATACAGTTGAAATTATGCTAAATTAGTATCGTTTTAACAGATTGATTGCGTAATATTCAGTAATTTTAGAGATGATATTCTAGAAAACGGATATCATCTTTTTTATGAGTTTCAATCCATCCTATGTTCACGGAAATTCTGATGTTCCGCTTTTGGGCGAAACAATTGGTTTCAATCTTCGAAATACCGCACAAAAATTCCCCAACAACGATGCGCTGGTCTGTTCGCATCAGAATTATCATGCTACTTACCGCGAATTTGACGGGCAGGTTGATCAGGTTGCAAAAGCACTTATCAATCTTGGCGCAAAAAACGGCGACCGCGTCGGAATTTGGTCTCCAAACCGCTACGAATGGGTTTTGCTGCAGTATGCCACCGCAAGAATTGGTGTGATTATGGTGAACATTAATCCGGCTTACCGTACCAGTGAACTTATTTTCGTTCTGAATCAGTCGGAAATCAGATTTATTTTTTCATCTTTGAGTTTCAAATCCAGCAATTACAAGGAGATGATCGAAGATGCACGAGAATTTACCACGCATCTTAAAGATGAAATTTTCTTTGATGAAACCTGGGAACAGTTTCTCTCGGGTGCAGAAAAAATTTCCGAAGAAACACTCACAGAATGGGAAACAAAAGTGGAGTTCGACCATCCTGTCAACATTCAGTATACAAGCGGAACTACAGGCTTCCCGAAAGGCGTTACGCTGTCTCATCACAACATTCTGAACAACGGATATTTTATCGGCATCCGTTTGAATTATTCTCAAAAAGACCGCGTCTGTATTCCGGTTCCATTTTTCCACTGTTTCGGTATGGTTATCGGAAATATGGCATGTACAACGCATGGCGCAACCATGGTGATTCCGAATGACAGCTTCGACGCTGTGAAAACGCTTCAGGTTGTTGAAAAAGAAAAATGTACGTCATTGTACGGTGTTCCGACGATGTTTATTGCAGAACTTCATGAAATGCTTTCGCAGGATTTCGATCTGTCGACACTCAGAACAGGTGTAATGGCAGGTTCGGTTTGTCCGCCGGAAGTCATGAAGAAAGTAGAAGATTTAATGAACATGAAGGAAGTTTCCATTTGTTACGGAATGACAGAAACTTCACCGGTTTCCACGCAAACCAAGATTGGAACGCCTTTTGAAAAACAAATTCACTCCGTTGGAACAGTTCAGGATCATCTCGAAATAAAAATCATCAATCCGGAAACGGGCGCAGTGGTCAACCGTGGAGAAAACGGTGAACTTTGCACAAGAGGTTATTCGGTAATGCTGAAATACTGGAACAATCCTGAAGCTACACATCAGGTTCTGGACGATTCGCGATGGATGCATACCGGAGATTTGGCGATGATGGATGAAGAAGGTTACATCCACATTTCCGGAAGAATCAAGGATCTTATCATCCGTGGAGGCGAAAACATTTCACCGAAGGAAATTGAAGATTTTCTGTATCAGTATCCGAATGTTCTCGATGTTCAGATTATTGGCGTTCCAAGTGAAAAATTTGGTGAGGAAGTAATGGCATGGATTAAAGTGCGCGAGGGAAAAACACTTACGGAAGAAGAACTTGTAACATTCTGCAAAAAACAGATTGCCCATTATAAAGTTCCGAAATACTGGAAGTTTGTCGACGAATTTCCAATGACGATTTCCGGAAAAGTACGGAAAGTGGAAATGCGGGAAATAGCAGTAAAGGAACTCGGTCTCGGTTAAGAAAAAATAAAATAACAGACTGCTCCAATAACAGTATAAAAATAGAAAAGCAGAACAATGCAGATAGAAATAAGACGGCTTACACTGGACGATTATGAAGATTTGGCAACCTCAATGCAGGAAACCTATCCTGAAATGGCCGACAATACCTGGTCGAAAAGAACCATACAGAAACTCACTTCCATTTTTCCGGAAGGACAGCTTTGCATAACGGTAGACGGGAAACTGGCAGCCGCGGCTCTTTCGATCATCGTTTTATATGAACTTTTCGGCGACAATCATACGTACGAAGAAATCACCGGAAACGAATCCTTCAACACACATACCAACAGCGGAAATATCCTTTACGGAATTGAAGTGTTCGTGAATCCTGAATACCGTGCGCTTCGTCTTGGAAGACGGCTTTATGACGCGCGTAAAGAACTCTGCGAAATAAAAAATCTCAGGTCCATTATTGTTGGCGGCCGAATTCCGAATTATCATCTTTATGCGGATGAAATGAAACCGCGCGATTATATCAAGAAAGTCCGGAAGAAGGAAATCTATGATCCCGTGCTTACCTTTCAGCTTTCCAACAGTTTTTCTCCGGTAAAAATCCTGAAAGGATACCTTCCTGAAGACGAAGAATCCGGAAACTATGCTGTGCTGATGCAGTGGAACAACATTTACTTCACGCAGAAACAGAACACGATGCAGGACAGTGTCATCCGGCTAGGTTTGGTACAGTGGCAGATGCGTCATTTCAAAAATATTGATGCTTTTTATCAGCAGGTCGAATTTTTTGTTGATGCCATCAGCGGTTACAAATCGGATTTCTGCATATTCCCAGAACTGTTCAACACGCCGCTTCTTGCCGAGTACAATCACCTTCACGAACGTGAAGCCATGGAAAAACTGGCAGATCAAACCGAAGAAATCGTCAACAAAATTGCGGAGCTTGCCGTTTCCTACAATGTGAATATCGTGGCAGGTTCAATGCCAATAATGGAAAACGGAAACATGTACAACGTAAGCTATCTGCTTCACCGCGACGGAAAACGTGATGAATACCGTAAAATTCATATTACGCCCAACGAAAGAAAATATTACGGCATGATCGGTGGTAAGGAAGTAAAAGTTTTCGATACCGACTGCGGTAAGGTGGGAATTCTGGTTTGCTATGATGTTGAGTTTCCTGAACTTCCGCGAATTCTGGCCGATCAGGGAATGAAGCTGCTGCTGGTTCCTTATCTCACTGACACCCAGAATGCCTATACAAGAGTTCGTGCATGTGCCGCAGCAAGAGCTATTGAAAACGAATGTTATGTTGCCATCGCCGGATGTGTAGGAAATCTGCCCGGCGTTAACAATATGGACATTCAGTTTGGACAGGCCGCTGTGTTTACTCCGTCAGATTTTGCGTTTCCGTCCAACGCAATTAAGGGAGAAGCCACTCCAAATACTGAAATGACACTGATTGTAGATGTTGATTTGAATCTGCTGAAAGAACTGCACCACAATGGCTCCGTTCAGGTAATGAAAGACCGGAGAAATGATCTCTACGAAACAGTTCTGAAAGATTCCTAAACAAAACAGCGCCGAAACCGGCGCTGTTTTTATTTAAGTATTTTCCTGATTTCCAGGTTGGGGATTTTCAGGTTTTGGTGGTGTTGGTTTTGGTTTTTCCTGAGCTTTTACCTGAAGGATTTTCTTTACTTCTTCAGGATCTTTACCTTTCAGATAATCAGGAAGGTTCAGTCCGGCCATATTGAACAGATCATTCAAAGGTGGCACGGTTCTCATCATTCCAGAAACAAAATTGGCAGTTGAAGTATTTCCGTCAGCAGTATTTCCGCCGTCCCAAACGGTAATTTTATCGATTTTGATATTTTTAACCGCTTCAACCTGCGTTTTCACCAGTTCAGGAAGTTTCTCAATCAATAGTAACTGGAATGCATTCTGAGCATCGCCGCCGGCAGCTTTGACCACTCTGTCGTAACCTTCTGCCTGTTTCGTAAGAATTTCATACAAACCTTTTGCTTCGGCTTCCATTTTTGCAAAAATTGCGTCTGCTTCTCCTTTTGCCTGAAGACGGATTTTTTCAGCTTCCGCCTGAGCATCAATAATGGCTTTCTGTTTTGCAATTTCTGCGGGAACAACGATGTTCGCGTTTTGAGTGGAACGTTCCCTTTCTGCTCTCGCTGTTTCCGCCTGCTGTTCTGCAACATAGGATTCCTCCAACGCTCTTGCACTCTGAACTTTTTCCGCAGCTGTAGCCAATCGTAAAGCTTCTGCTTCTTTTTCCCTTCTTGTCGCGTCGGAATTGGCAATGGTGATTTTGGCTTCGTTTTCACCTTTTACTGCGATGGAGTTTGCCAAAGAAGTTGCAATTCTGGATTCCTTTTCAGCTTCCGCTTTACCGATGTTTTCGTCCTTAGCTGCTGATGCAATGCTAACTTCTCTGTCTTTCTGCGTAATGGCAATTTTCACATCGCGGTCTTTTAAAGTTTCCGCAATCTGCACGTCTTTTGTACGGTCTGCATCCGCTTTTCCGGTTTCCCCGATTTTTTCCTGCTCGGCAACAGAAATTTTTGCTTCGTTGATCGCTTTTGCAGCTGCTTCTTTACCCAGAGCTTCAATATAACCGGATTCATCTTTAATATCGGTAACGTTAACGTTGATCAACTTCAGACCGATTTTTTTCAGTTCAGTATCAACATTTTTGGAAATATTATCAAGGAACTTATCTCTGTCCGAATTAATTTCTTCAATGGTCATGGTTGCAATCACCAAACGAAGCTGTCCGAAAAGGATATCTTTTGCAAGTTCCTGAATCTGATCCTGACTTAGTCCCAACAATCTTTCCGCTGCATTTCCCATAGAATCGGGCTCTGTAGAAATTGCGATGGTGAATCGACAGGGAACGTCCACACGGATATTCTGTCTGGAAAGCGCATTGGTAAGGTTGGCTTCAATGGAAATCGGTTTCAGATCAAGATAAGCGTAATCCTGAATTACCGGCCAGACAAAAGCACCGCCGCCATGAATACATTTTGCTGAACTTCCACCCGTTTTCCCGTAAATAACAAGGATTTTATCGGAAGGACAGCGTTTGTAACGTGAAATTAATGCGAGAAAAGTGACGAACAGTACAAAGACCGCGACCAAAATAATAATTAAGGTACCTGAAATTGCCATAATAGATTTGAGTTAATTTTTTTTGAATTAAATTTTTGAAACGATAAGAACTTTGTCCTGAACCTCATCAACACGAACAAAACTGCTCGATGAAATAGCTTCCCCGGATCTTGTCATTGCAGTTAGTTCATGGTTGGAACCTTTATAGGAAATCTGCACCTTCCCCGACCCGGTCATTGCAGCAGGAATATTGATGTAGACTTCGCCGCTTTTGCCGACAAGATTTTCAATTTTGAAAGTATTGTCTTCGGTAAGTTTCAAAATCTGAAGAATCAGAAAGAAAAAGAGTATTACAAATGCAATTCCGACAATTACTGCTAAACCAATCAGCAGATATTTGTTTTGAATGCTTTCATAAAAGGCAACGCCTGTCCATCCGAATCCCAAAAGGAAATTAACAAGGTTCCGCAAAGAAAAAAGCTGAAAGGGTGCATCTGCATGATCAAGATTACCGTCGAAATCGGCATTTACGCCATCTGAAGAATCACTTCCGAGAAAAGTAAGAACCGTTTGAACCAAAAAAATCAAACTGGAAGCTAAAGCGACATACCAAAAAATACGGTGAAGCGAATCCAAATCTGCAAGAAAGTCGAACATGGTTGTTTTTATTAATCAATTTCTCAAATATATCGAATTTGATGTAATTTTTCAAAGGATTGTTGGTAACATTATGGCAAAAATCAAAAAAAATAACTTTTTTTGAACTGTCAAAAATCCTCAGACTTTTCAGTCAATTGCTGTATATGAAAAAGCTACTCTCCTTCCTGCTTTTTGTATGTTCTTTCGAGATGTTTGAGCAAAGGCTGCAGGAACCTGTAAAAGAGGCAGTCGGCAGGAAAATAAAACCGTTTTTCAGATTATAAAAAAAGTTTCGGGGGGGGGGGGGGCGCCCCCCCCCCCAA
>JAEXBA010000078.1 GCA_023457935.1 Bacteroidota bacterium
AGATTATCTAATAATATTAATTGGGTTTTGTTTGGTTGTAAAATTTCATAAATTGCTAATAATCTGTTTTTTAATTATTTATTGGGATTTATTGTGTTATAAAGATACTTCCGTCTTCGCTACAAAATCCCAAAGCTTTTGCTTTGGGATTTTTTTATTTCCAAATCGGAAAATATGGTGCAATCGGGTACGCTGTTTGTCGTATTTGTGAAATTTAACACAAAAAGAGTTCGGTTTTTTTTGCAAAATCAAATTTATGTCTTACTTTTACGAAGCTTTTGACAGCGTTCTAGCTACAAAGGCAATAAATTTTTTTTCATCATTTGTGTTTTTAGAATCGTGTTGTGAAACACGATTCTTTTTTTGTGCCTCATACCGAAGCATCAAATCCACAAAATAAGAGTAGGTAATACTGCCTTCCTGTTGGTTGGATTTCAGAAAAAGATCATTTGTAACTGCAAAAAAAGCATCTGCCAGTCCGGAATGCCTTACCGCAAAATTTCTTTCATAAAGGCGGTCACGTCTCATTCCTTCTGAGTATTGCTGTAAAATATTCTCAACAAAAGCCGGATCGGTTTCCTGTATGGCATGAAGCAGACTTCGGAGTGCATAATATCTTGTGCTGTAGCGCAGTTCTTTATTTTCAGAGTCTTTTCCAATGAGGTACGCAATAAAGCTGGCTTCCTGTTCCCGCGCAAAACCCATTTGGTGAGCGCTTTCATGGGCCAAAGTAAAAGGAATTGAGGTTGAAGGTAAATACTGGTTGTACTGAGCTTCAGCTGTAAAAGGGTTGTAGTAACCGGATATTCCGGTATAGCTCATGGCTCTGTTCCAAAGCGCCGGCTTGAACGAATGAACTCCTGAACCGGTTTTATCCGAAATTTGCCCTGGTAATCTGTTTTGGTTCTGCAAAATTTCAGATTCTATCGCAGACCGGTCCCAGACTTTAAAAACTCCGTTTCGGTCTTCTTTTAGCTGTGCGCGGTCTTCCTTGCAGAGTTGCAGGTATCTTATCGCAGTTTCTTTCGCAAAATCGAGCGTGGGCTCCGTTGAAGGCAGTTTTTCAATCAGTGGATTCTGAAAATAAAGCATTCCCCAGAACAGTTGATATAAGAAATAAAACACGTTGAGTAGTATGAGCAATGCTGTGAGAAATTTCTTTCTGTTCTTCTTCCTGATGATGTTCCAGAGCAGATAAACAATTACTACAATTAAAAGTAGGTAGAATACATCACCAGCGGAAAAACCGAATTCCGAGAATATTTTCTGATGAACGCTTTTCTGTCTTTCAAAGAAAGCTTCAAATGCTCTTACCGCAGCACCGGTTTTCGACAGCAGAAAGAATAAAATAAATTGGGCAAGTAAAATACCCGCCCAAAATATGTTTTTATGAATTTTTGGCTTAATGGCCACCTTCAGTTTTCATTTTATTTAGATCAATACCCTGAGATTTCAGAATGCCGGAAACGCGCACAGCATAAAAAGCCAGATATGCGAAACAGATTACGCCAACGATGTAACTGAAATGAATATTGGTATGGTCGGCAAGGTAACCCTGCAGCCAACTTACAATTCCTCCGCCCATAATCATCATGATCAGGAAGCTTGAACCTTCGTTGGTATGTTTACCCAAACCGTTAATGGCTAAGGCAAAAATACATGGCCAAAGTGTGGAACAGAACAGACCAACACTTGTAAAGGCATACACGGAAACCATTCCTGTCGTCAGCATTCCGGTTATTAATGCGGTAATTCCGAGTAAAGAAAAAATCAGCAACATTCTCGCTGGATTTCCTTTGCTCATAATATCTGCAAAAATCATTACTAAAATAATAACACCGTAAATATAAAACGGCTTCAGGTCATGCTGTGCAATAGCATTTACGCCAAGAAATACAGCAAACGCCAAATAAGGCGCCAGGAACCGAAGAATTTTCTTTGCACCGGCAGTAACGTCAAAAGCTTCAACAGCTCCGCCCCAACGTCCGATCATCAGTGAGGCCCAGTATAAGGAAATATAAGGGGCAACATCTTTGGTATCGAATCCAAGATCTTTTTCCATGTAAGCCGGAAGGTTACTTGCCGTAGCCACTTCAACACCTACATAAACAAAAATGGCAATCATACCCAGAAGAAGCTGAGGATACTGAAATGCTGAAGTCCGGTGATGTCCGTCAGGAGCGTCGTCCGTATTTTCGGTTACTACAGATGTGATTTTTGGCAGTTTCGAGAACTTAATAAGGATTGCAACAAGCAAAAAAGCAACACCCAAACCTAAATAAGGCAATTTTACACTTTCGATACTTGCTTCGGTATTGGCTGCAGATGCGGAACCAAAAATTGCAAAAGACACAATTAAAGGACCTACAGTTGTTCCGAAGTTATTAATACCTCCGGCGAGCGTAAGCCGCTGAGATCCGGTTTCCTTCGGTCCCAAAGCAATCGCCAGCGGATTGGCAACAATCTGTAAAAGCGAAAATCCAAGCCCGATTACAAAAAGCCCGGTAATCATCAGTATAAAAGAGCCATTGTTGGCTGCAGGAATAAAGAATAAAGTACCGACAACCGAAATCAGAAGGCCGTAAATCAAACCGTTTTTGTAACCGATTCTGTTCACCAAATCCTGCTTCATTCCTTTTGAAATGAAAAGATAAATCAGTGATCCTACCGTATATGCAATATAAAAAGCAAGCGATACCAGTTGGCTCTGGCTCTGGGTAAGATTAAATGCCTTCTTGAACACAGGAATCAAAATATCGTTGCTGGCCGCAACAAATCCCCAGAAAAAGAATACGGTTACCAAAGGAACAAACTGTCCCCAGTTGGTGCTGTTTGAGTTGTTATTAGACATGTCGGTTAAGATTAGCTTAACAAATATATTTATTTTTTGCTATCATAATGCCCGTCGAGGACATTTTTTATTTCACGGTGGGCGGTGGTCTTCAGTTCGCTTACGCCCATTTCATGATTCAGGATACCGTTGAAGTAGATTTTCACTTTTCCCGGGTAACCTTTGGAATTGTCAAAGGGAAACATTTCCTTCAGACCGGCAAAGGTGAAAACTGCTAACGGCGACTGATGTTTGGAAGATAAAGTAAATGCGCCGTCTTTAAAACTGTCAAGCACCACCGAAGTGTCATCAGGAACTCCACCTTCAGGAAAAATAACAATGCTGTCGCCTTCCTCCATCCTGTCGGCACAGCGTCTGTAAACTTCAGCGCGGCTTCTCGCAGAACCGCGGTCCACCATCACGCAGACTCTCTTATAGATTGTTCCGAAAATGGGAATCTTCGCCAGCTCTTTTTTACCCACGTAACACAGCGGATGATGAGGAAAAAGTATGCAGGGAAGAAAAACATCCATAATGGAAGTATGGTTGGCAATGATGACATACTGTTTGTCTTTTCTGATTATATCATTGCTGAGGTTGATGCGCTCGTAACGGAAACCCATGCCGTGGAACATTCCCAGACACCAGATTCTTATGAACTTGTAGGCGTATTTGTAATGTTCTTTTCTGAAAGAAAGCAGGTAAACAGGAATACCGAGAATAAGAGTCAGAACTGCTCCAAGCAGAATCATCCAGCCCCGCCAAAGGTAATTAAGGATTTTCGACATTATATCAATTCAAGTCTGATTGGCTAAAATAGGAATTATCCGTTGAAAATGATCTTTTTTTTCACCGTGTAGTTAATCATCGAAACCAGTAGGATGGCCGCAATTTTAGAAATCATTTCCGGACTGAAAGTAAAAAGCCTCACATCAAAATTATCCTTGAATACATACGAATAGAAAATCTGGAAGAAAAACAGACTCAGCAGTGTCGTGATGAAGGAAATCGTCATGAAATACGCGAACTCTCTTCTTTTTGAATGCTTGCCGCGCTCAAAAACAAACCAGATACTCAGGTAATAATTGAAAATAATGGCAATTGTCGTTGAAAATATGTTACTGAATGGGTAGTGTATACCCAGGAAATTCTTTTCAGCTTCAAAGAAGTCCGGTATAATTACACTAAGGATTTTGAAAGCCCCAATCTCCACCACTGCACTTAAAGCTCCGGCAATAACAAAGAAGATAATTTGCTTTTGCTTCCGCAGCAGTTTCTTCATAATCAGTATTATGATGCAAATTTATAATTATTGTTAAAGAATATAAAAACTTTTAAAAATTATTTTGCTGTGTCGAAATAATTTATAATTTTATATCTCCAAACGAGAATATTACCTGATAATTTTTTCATTTTCAATGTTTTGCGAAAATGATTTTTTGTCTTGAAGAGCTACTTTACGCGTATTAAGAAAACAATTTTTTAAGACAAAACTATGACACCGAAAAGAACTTACAGAAAATTTAAAGGGCAGCAGAATAAGATTGAAAGTCTTGAAAAAAGCAGTACAAGATTCAAGCGCATTTATTCTGAGTACGAAAATATGTCCGAAGAACTCTGGAATCTTGAGAATTCTGAAGGTGAACCGGTTCCGGACGATTTTCTGAATGCCATTCAGCTGCAGACGGCCTATCTTGAAGAAGAAATTGAAGACTGGCTGTTCGACAGTGACCATGAAAACGTGGAGTAGTACTGATGTTTTAACTTAAAATTAAATTTAATTCATATTTTAGCACACTTAAACTGTTAAAATATGGTAGCAATTGTAGACGGTGGCTCCACCAAATGCGATTGGGTAATCCTGGATAAATTCGGAAAAATTTTCCTGAAAACAGAAACCATCGGTTTCAATCCGAATATTATTTCCCCCGAACTTATTGTTCCCGAAATTGAGAAAAATGCCAGTCTTACATCGATAAAAGATTCGATGGGACGCGTGTTTTTTTACGGCTCCGGCTGTGGTGTTGCCGAAAATCAGGCGGTTGTTCACAAAGAACTTACGAAGGTTTTCAGTAAAGCCGATATCAGGGTAAAAGAAGATCTTACAGCTGCGGCTTACTCGGCCTACCACGGCAAACCTGCAATTGTCTGTATTCTGGGAACCGGTTCCAATTCCTGTTTTTTTGACGGAAATGAAATCAGAAGAGAACTTCCTTCTCTCGGTTTTCTTATTGGTGACGAGGGAAGCGGCAGTGCGATCGGGAAAAGTCTGCTCCGAAGGTATTTTATGAAGAAACTTCCGGAAGATCTGCATCAGCATTTTGTGGAAAAATACAACCTTGGAATTGATGAAGCCATCAAAAACATGTATCACAATCCGCGTGCAAATGCCTACTTAGCCGATTTTAACAAATTTGTGGTTGAACATAAAAACCATCCTTACTTTCAGAATATGGTTTTCGATGAAATGAAAAATTTCTTCGATTACCAGGTTTTGCCGTACAAAGAAGCAAAGGAAGCCGAAATCAATTTCATCGGGTCCATAGCTTTCTATTATGAAGATATTCTTCGTGCTGCAGCGGCCGAAATGAATCTTCACGTAGGAACAATCGTTCAGAAACCCATTGAAAGTCTGGTAGATTATCATATAAAATACATTCTCAACTAGGAGAAATCCTGTTGCAAAAATCAAAATATTTATGCCGAAGAACAACAGAGCAGAAAGAAATTTCAATAAAGCCGCTCTTGATTATCATAAAGCCGAACCGAAAGGCAAAATCGAAGTAATACCTTCCAAACCGCATTCATCGCAGCGCGATCTTTCGCTTGCCTATTCGCCTGGCGTGGCCATACCATGTCTGGAAATAGAGAAAGATCCAAAAACTGTTTACGATTATACCGGAAAAGGAAATCTGGTGGCCGTAATTTCCAACGGAACTGCGGTTCTTGGTCTTGGAGACATCGGTGCCGAAGCCTCAAAACCTGTAATGGAAGGTAAAGGACTGCTTTTCAAAATTTTTGCTGATATCAATGTTTTTGATATTGAAATTAACGAAAAGGATCCGGATAAATTCATTGAAATCGTTAAAGGAATTGCCCCGACTTTTGGAGGAATTAACCTTGAAGACATCAAAGCGCCCGAAGCTTTCTATATTGAGCAGCGTCTGAAAGAAGAACTTAACATTCCGCTGATGCACGACGATCAGCACGGAACAGCCATTATTTCTGCTGCGGCACTGATTAACGCACTTGAGATTGCCGGCAAAAATATCGATGAGGTAAAAATGGTTGTTAACGGAGCCGGAGCTGCAGCAATTGCCTGTACCAAACTTTATATTGAAGTAGGCCTTAATCCGAAAAACATTCTGATGTGCGACAGTAAAGGCGTCATCAATCATAAAAGAGAAAATCTTACACCCGAGAAACTGGATTTTGTTGCTGAAACCGATATTGAAACACTGGAAGAGGCACTGAAAGGAGCGGATGTTTTTGTCGGACTCTCGAAAGGAGATGTGATGACTCCGGAAATGCTGCTGAGCATGAATGATAAACCGATTGTATTCGGTTTGGCAAATCCGACTCCGGAAATTGATTATGATCTGGCGATGAAAACCCGTAAGGATGTAATTATGGCAACGGGCCGCAGCGATTATCCCAATCAGGTGAACAACGTTCTTGGGTTTCCGTATATTTTCCGCGGCGCACTGGACGTTCAGGCAAGCGGAATTAACGAAGCCATGAAACTGGCAGCTGTACACGCAATTGCGGATCTGGCAAAAGAACCGGTTCCGGAGATGGTGATTTTGGCTTATAATTTGAAAAACCTGAATTTCGGTCCGGAATATTTTATACCTAAACCTTTTGACAGCCGTCTTTTGACACGCGTTTCCATAGCGGTTGCAAAAGCTGCAATGGAAAGCGGAATTGCTGGTAATCCTATTTCCGATTTTACGGCATACGAGAACGAACTGCTCGACAGAATGGGCCGCGATGAGAAGCTGATCCGAATGATGCAGAACCGTGCAAAGGCCAATCCGAAAAGAATTACTTTAGGAAATGCCGAAGAATACAATGTTCTGAAGGCAGCGCAGATCCTGTATGAAGAAGGTATTGCGAAACCGATTCTTCTTGGTGAAAAGAAATTTATCCTTGAGCAGATGGAAAAATTCGGAATTGAAATCGATGTTCCGATTATCGATCCGAATGACGACGAGCAGCAGGAAAACCGCGTTAAATACCGCGATACACTCTGGAAACTCCGCAACCGTAAAGGGGTTAACGAATATATTGCCAAAAGACTCGTAAGACAGCGTGATTATTTTGGACCATTGATGCTGAAACACGGTGATACCGATGCTTTGCTTGTAGGCTACGCAAAAAATTACCGGACAGTTCTGAAACCGATTATGGAAGTGATTGAGAAAGAAGCCAATGTTCAGAAAATTGCTTCCATGATGATGATTCTGAGTGAAAAGAAGCAGTATTTCTTTGCGGATGCTTCCATTCAGCCGAATCCA
>JAEXBA010000079.1 GCA_023457935.1 Bacteroidota bacterium
CCTGCCACCCCGACATTTAAAATTCCTTCGGGAATTTTTTTTTACAGTTTAGGGTGCGTAGCTCAGCTGGATAGAGCATCTGCCTTCTAAGCAGACGGTCACAGGTTCGAATCCTGTCGCGCTCACGAAACCTCGCTTTTGCGGGGTTTTTTGTTTTCTGTGCTTCATATTTCTTAAAAAGTTGTATCTTTTCAAATCAATTTATATTCATGGAAAACTTCCGAAAAGAAAGCGATTTACTTGGGGAACTGCAGGTTCCCGTCAATGCCTATTACGGCGTTCAGACACAGCGCGCCATTGAGAATTTTAAAATTTCCGGGCAGCTGCTGTCTTCCTATCCTGAATTTATCAAAGGACTGGCCTTTGTGAAAAAAGCGGCGGCAAAAACCAATTATGAACTGGGGCTGCTGGATGAGGAACTGTACCGTAAAATTGCTGAGGCGTGTGATGAAATGGCCACCGGACAGTACGACTCCCAGTTTCCTATTGACATGATTCAGGGTGGTGCCGGAACTTCCGTGAACATGAACGCCAATGAAGTAATTGCAAATATTGTTCTGGAAAAACTCGGAAAAAACAAAGGTGACTACCAGTTCTGCTCGCCTAACGACCATATCAACCTTTCACAGTCCACCAACGATGCATATCCCACAGCCATTAAGATGGCTTTGCTGCAGATGAATGCCATTCTCGTGAATAAAGTAACGGCCATTGTCCGGGCTTTCCGTGAAAAAGGAACGGAGTTTCAGGATGTGATTAAAATGGGAAGAACGCAGCTTCAGGATGCCGTTCCGATGACACTGGGACAGGAATTTGAGGCGTTCGCGGCCAACCTTGAAGAAGATATTGAAAAACTCAACAATAACGCAAAGCTGTTTGTTGAAGTCAATATGGGAGCAACGGCGATCGGTACCGGTCTGAATGCGCCTCCGGGTTATGCGAAGCTTTGTGCGAAGAATCTTGCTGAAATATCAGGTCATCCCGTTGTTTCCGCGCCCAATCTGGTGGAAGCGACACCGGATACGGGTTCATATGTGATTTATTCGTCGGCAATGAAGCGTTTGGCGGTGAAGCTTTCCAAGATCTGTAACGACCTTCGTCTGCTTGCTTCCGGACCGCGCGCCGGACTCTATGAAATCAACCTACCGCCCATGCAGCCCGGTTCTTCCATTATGCCCGGAAAAGTGAATCCTGTGATTCCTGAGGTGGTGAATCAGGTTTGTTTTAAGGTATTCGGTAACGATCTTACCGTGACATTTGCGGCAGAAGCGGGACAGCTTCAGCTGAATGTGATGGAACCGGTACTTTCGCATGCCATCATGGAAAATATTCATTTCCTCTGCAACGCGCTCGACACACTCCGTGAAAAATGCGTTATCGGAATTACCGCGAATAAAGAAGTCTGCCTGAACATGGTGAAACACAGCATCGGAATTGTCACTGCCCTGAATCCGTACATCGGGTATAAAAATTCCACCAAGATTGCAAAAGAAGCGCTGGAATCCGGAAAAAGCGTCTATAATCTTGTGCTGGAACAGGGTCTGCTGACTCAGGAAAAACTGGATGAGATTCTGGATCCTAAAAACATGCTGAAACCGCACAATCTGGTCTGAACGAAAAGTGAGATTCCTGATCATCATTCCGGCGCACAACGAGGAGAAAAATATTTCCTACTGCCTGAAATCACTGGAACAGCAGACGTTTCAGGATTACAGCACGGTCGTGGTGAATGATGGTTCTACGGACAGAACCGGAGAAATCATCAGTGAGTTTACCCAATCCAATCCGAAATTTTCACAGCTGAATCTTACTGAGTCCGCACATATGCCGGGAGCGAAAGTGGTTCAAACGTTCAATAAAGGTCTGCAGACCCAAAATCTCAGTGATTTTGATGTAATCTGCAAGTTCGACGCGGACATCGTTTTTCCTAAGGATTATCTGGACTCTTTAAAGCGCACTTATGAAGAAAATCTAAAGGCGGGAATGGTTTCCGGACTCGTCAGAATCAAAAAAACAGTTTTTGAAACGCAGCTGGCTTTCGATTTTGAAGATGAAAAGAAACAGTGGACTTTCGAAAATCTTTCCTCACGGAATCATGTACGCGGCCCCGTAAAGTCGTATCGCAGGGAATGCTTTCTGGCAATGAACGGTCTGCGGCCGGTTCTCGGCTGGGACAATATCGATGTGATGCTCGCAAAAAAACACGGTTTCGAAGTCATCACGCTGAAAAATCTTTGGGTAAAGCATCTTCGTCCAACGGCCTACAAATACCGGAATCAGAAGGCGGAGAAGCTGGGGGAATACTTTTATAATATTGGCTTAAATTTGCCGCTGGCGGCAATATCTTCAGCAAAATCATCGTTGAAGAACAGATCACTGAAGGAATTTTTCATCACCATGAAGTCGTTTCTGAAGCAGAATTCAGAAAGAAACATCTCGGAAGATGAAATTAAATACATCCGAAATCTGCGCTGGAGCAGTATTTTCGGTAATAAAACAGTACAGAAATGAAAAAAGCAGCAGCGCTGTTGTTTTGTCTGGTGTTCGTGAATGTGTTTTCACAGATTAAAGTCACGGTAGACAAAATTATCCACAACGCAAAAATATATACCGTAAACGAAAAGTTTGAAACTGCGCAGGCAATGGCCGTGCTGAACGGTAAAATTGTCGGGATCGGCAACGAACTGGAAATCATGGCGAAATTCAGGTCAGACCGTACGGAAGACTTAAAAGGTAAAGCCGTATTTCCGGGGTTTATTGATGCCCATTCGCACTTCACAGGTTTTGCAATGGACAAATGGAAAGCGGAGCTTGTAGGAACCAAGTCGTGGGAAGAGGTTTTGGACAAGCTGGTGATCTACAGCAAAAATTCGCCGATGAAATGGATTTACGGAAGAAGCTGGGATCAGAACGACTGGCCGGTGAGAGCGTTTCCGAATAAGGAAAAACTCGATCAGCTGTTTCCTGACCGCCCTGTGTACTTAAAAAGAATTGACGGACACGCAGCAATTGCCAACCAGAAAGCGCTGGATATTGCCGGAATTACCGCTGAAACCAAAGTGGATGGCGGAGAAGTGGAGCTGAAGGACAGTCTGCTCACCGGTATGCTGATTGACAATGCAATGTTTTTGGTGGAAGAGCATCTGCCGGAAGTGAGTGATCAGCTTGCCCTCACCTATATTGAAGCTTTGCAGAAAGAATGCTTTTCCCTTGGACTTACGTCGGTTCACGATGGCGGAATTTCCGAAAGAATGTTCGACCTGCTGGATAAGGCACAGAAAAAGGAAATCCTGAAGATGAAAATCTTCGCTCTCATGGAAGACAATCCGGAAACCTACGATACCTGGATTCGCAAAGGCCGCTCAAAAAACGGTCTTGTAACCTTCGGCGGCTATAAAGTGTATTCGGACGGTGCTTTGGGTTCAAGAGGCGCATGCCTGCTTCATGATTATTCAGACAAACACGGCTGGAAAGGTTTTTTACTGAGTAAGCCTGAGCATTTCCGTGAACTGGCCAACCGTCTGGCAAAAAGCAATCTTCAGATGGCCACGCATGCCATCGGTGATTCGGCCAACCGCGTTATTCTGAATATTTACGGTGATGTTCTTGCCGGACAAACCGACCGCAGATGGCGGATTGAGCACGCACAGGTTGTCAGTACCCTGGATCTGCCGCTTTTCGGAAAACATAATATCATTCCTTCAGTACAGCCCACACACGCCACTTCCGATATGTACTGGGCCGAAGAACGTTTGGGAAAAGAACGCCTGAAATCTGCCTATGCCTATCAGGAACTGCTGAAACAGAATGGCTGGCTTCCGTTGGGAACCGATTTTCCAGTGGAAGAAATCAGTCCGTTCAAGACGTTTTATGCAGCAGTCGCAAGAAAGGATGCGGAGAATTTTCCTGCCCAAGGATTTCAGAAAGAAAATGCCTTAACGCGTGAACAGGCACTGCGCGGAATGACGATATGGGCAGCAAAATCAGCATTTGAGGAAAATGAAAAAGGAAGTCTTGAAATTGGTAAGGCCGCAGACTTTATTATTCTGAGCGCCGATATTATGACGGTTCCTGAAGAGAAAATCCTGCAGACGGAAGTTCTGGAAACATGGTCGCAGGGTGAGCTGATGTTTAAGAGAGGACAGGAAGTGATGAAGTGATGGAGTGATGAAGTTATGAGGTGATGGAGGGATGAGGTGATGGAGTGATGAGGTGATGGAGTGATGAGGTTATGAGGTGATGAAGTGAGGTGACGAAGTAATGGAGTTATAAAGAGGTGAAAAAGATTGCTTATATAGAACTGGATACGCACGCGGAGATTACTTCAGATTTCATGCAGATGGCTGACCGTTCTGAGAAGCTTTCGGCGGATTACTATTGCTCTCCAAAGATTCTGCAGCAGCTTGAACTTCAGCCCGGTGAAACTGTTTTTGAAAGCAGTGCCGACACCGTTCTGAAACAATTGGCGGCAAAGCAGTACGACCTGATTGTCATCGGTACCGCGCACCGTTATTTCAATACTTTTGAGAAGATTGTTTCAAAGTATCCAACGGCGGTAATGGTGCACAACCGCAATTTCGCCGAAACGGATTCAGCCACACTGTTCCGAAAAATTTTTGCAGAAGACCAGCTCTACCGTTTAAAACTGCTGTTCAGGGAAGGTTTGCTTTCTGCTCCGGAAGTGTACAGGAACGCGGCTTCACTTTTCGTTCTTGATTCCAGTTTGGCAGATGCACGGTTCCGTTTTCTTCCTCTTTTTTACACACCCAAAATCAGTTTTCAGAACAGCGAAGTTCTTTCGGTAGTGATTCCGGGCGCAGTATCACAGAAGCGAAGAGATTACAAACGTGTTTTTGAATGGCTTCGAAAAGTGAAAACGCCGCTTAAAGTCACATTTCTCGGGAAAGCCTCAGATCCGGAACTTCAGCAACTGAAAAAACTGGAAAAGGAAGTTTCCAAAAGTGTTTCGGTCCGGTACTTTACAGAAAAAGTGCCGAAATCGCTGTTCAGTGCAGTCATGGAAGAAGCGGATCTGCTTTGGTGTCCCGTTCAGGAAAAAACCTCTTTTTTCAGTATTCCTGAGTATTACGGCAAAACCAAAATGAGCGGTAATATCGGTGACGCTGTTCATTACGGAAAGCCTGCGGTTTTTCCGGAATACTATGCTGATCTTTATAAATTCGTAATCAGCGAAAAAGAGATTTGGAGTATTCTTACAGGAAAGAAACCTTTGAAAAGAGTCGATTTTTCAGCGTATTCTATTGCTGCAGTACAGGCAAAGTTCGAAAATACCTTACTGTCGTTAGTTTAGTTTTTCATAATTATTTTTGAATTTTTCATAATTGTAATTGAGTATCGATGTGGCACATTTTATGGGTTTGCCAGAATATTTAATTCAAATAAATACACTATGAAAAATGTTATTACTGTTTTGATGATCGGCCTTACCCTGGCTGCATGCAAATCCAAATCCACGGCCACCACTTCAGGTACTGAAACCACTTCCGTAAATACAGGAAGTATTTCTGCTTATTCGCCAAGCAAAGCAATGAAAGCCAAGTTTGCCAAAGATTTTCCTAAGGCAACCGTTGTTTCGTGGAGCAAAAACAATCTTCGCGCTTTGGTAGACTTCGTGAACAGCTCAAACTTCCGTTCTGAAGCAATGTACGGTTTTGACGGTACGTTAATGGAAAACAGAGTAGGAATGGACATCAACAAGCTTCCTCTTGATGCTAAAAGTTATCTGAACAAAACCTATCCTTCAAACGAAATTACGCATGCCTTCAAAGTCCGTCAGGGGTATAACGACAAATATATCCTGGCGAAGCTGAAAAATGCTGACGATGTACTTTTTGATCTAAACGGTAATTTCATCAATTACAAACCGGAATAAAGACCTTAAGAAAAATAAATTATTATAAAAGTCAGGAACTAAAGAGCGGAATTATTTCTGCTCTTTTTTTGTGCCGAAACTCAGCATGCTCCGGAAGAATTTTCTGTTCAGATAGTCTTCTACCGGAAAGATTTTGAGGAAATGATTGCCGATGAAAATCATGATCAGAACCACGGCCGGTTTGTAGAAAAGATTCAGAAGGTTATTCTCAAAATTAGGCAGGACAATCGCTGTCGTAATGGCAAGCGTACTGATGATGGAAACAAAAATCATCTCAATCGTCAGCGGATGAACCCTGAATTTGATATAGTTGAACAAGATTTTCGCCATATTGTACAGCGTAAGTGAAATCGCTGTCGCCATCGCAACGCCAACGATTCCTAACGTAGTGTTCCGAAGGAAATATAAATTCAGGAAAACGGTAAGAAACGCCAGAAACAGCATGATGACAATGTTGAAACGGTAATGTTTTGACATCGAGATGATGTTGCCGTTGAAACCTGTCGCAAGGTCGATCAGTATGGCTGAACCCAAAATCCAGATAACGGGTTCCGATTCGCGCAGCATGACACCGTTTTTAATGAAACTGGCCAGAAATGGGAATCCTACCAGAATGCACGAAAAAAATACAACGCCGAGAAAAAATAAACTCAGGGAAGTTTTCTTGTGGAACCGGTCCAGCTCCTCGAAGTTGTTTTCCTCAATACTTTTATTGATGATTGGTGCAGAGATGTTGAAAAGGCCAAGCTGTGGTATTGAAATCAGCGCAATAATGGAAAAAAGGGTGGAGTAAATCCCAAGTTCTTCCATTCCGAGTGCTTCGCCAATCATCACACTGTCAATTCTGATGGCGATGAAGTTCCCGATATTGCCCAGGAATCCAAAAAAACTGTAGCTCAGAAAATCTTTCCATAAGCTGTTTTCCCTAATGTATGAAGTACTGAAATCCGGCTTTATTTTTTCCAGTTTATTGGCATAGAATACATATCCTGCAAAACTCAGAATAAACATTCCAAAAAAGAATCCGAACGCCATTCCCTGCGATGCTCCGAGGAATATAAAAAGACAGAACGCACCTATATTAGCCAGTTTTGGGAAGATATTCTCGAAGATATTCGGAACTACAATTCTTTTGAAGTTCGAGAGGTAACGGTTGAAAACATGCGACAGTGCCAATACCAAAACCAGCGGCAGAATCATGAATTTGTAGGCCCACGCTTCGGTTTCCCTGTATTCGGGAAAGAAATGGTAGAACAGAAAGAACAGTCCGGCAAAAACCGCAAAATTAAACAGAATTCCCACCAGCGAAAGCGAAAGCAGATTCTGATGTTTTCCGGCTTTCTGCGACTGGTGAAAGAACTTCACATTGGCATATGAAAGTCCGAACACTACGACCGGAACCATAATTTCCGCCGTAGTTAAGATGAAACGGAGCGTTCCGTAAAATTCAAAGTCAAACGGAAAAACAAAATAGGTAGAAAGCGCACCAAGAATGAAACCCAGATAGCCAATTACGGTATATTTAAAGCCCTGTCTTGCTACTACGCTCATTTCTTGGGTATAAAGATAATGTTGTTGATGTATTCTGCTCTGTTCTTCACATGTTCCTGGTTTTGGGATGAAACCAGTGTTTCGGTAAGATCACGAAGCGCAAAACTGCTCCGTTCAAGATATTTCGGTGTATAACCCCATGCTGCAACAGATGAAATAAGATTCCACACAGGTTCCTGATGATGGCGCTGTTCCATTTCCACCATTAGGGTAGGTCTGTATTTTTTTATGGTTTTTTCTGCGCCTTTTAAAGTCTGCATTTCGTTGCCTTCAACATCAATCTTGATGAAATCAATCCGGCGGATGTGTTCCAGTTCTGCCCAGTCGTCCAGCCGGATGACTTTGACCTTCTGCAGGATGGTTTTTTCCTCATCTTTTTCCTGGAATTCTGTCTTGAGTGTTCCCCGCGAAGTGATTTTCTTTCCGTTGATGACCGGAATCTTAAAAGCCGCCACGGTATTTTCGTCCGAAAGTGCCAGCGCGAAAATACGCATGGCCGGGAAAATCCTCATCAGACGGCGGTGCAGTTCCTTATTGGGTTCAAATGCGATGATGTTTTCCGGCTTCAGTTTTTCTTCATACTGAAAAAGATAGGAACCAACATTGGCGCCGATTTCCAGAACTACGGCGTTTCTTGAGAGATATTCCTGAACCCAGACCAGTTCCGGCTCCAGATTCCGGGAAAGCACCGTGTCGCGGCTGAGGTTTTTCAGTTTCCTGAAATACCGCTCCCGGTAGAAGTCCGGTGTAACGAACTGCATTTTTTCGGTTATCCAGGAGTACAGTGTTTTCAATTGTTCTGATTCAGGAGAACAAATATAGCAAAATGTGTTAAATAAATGTTAAAGCGAATAATCCCGCTGAGATAATTGCGAAAATAAAGTAGTTCATTGCCGAGGTTTCGTTAAATTTATGCCCGCAATTTATTCCATCATGAAAAAAACAATTCTTATAGCCGCACTGGCATTCCTGGCTTCATGTTCAACACAGAAAACCGTTCAGCAAAACCAGAGTTTCGACTGGAAAGGCGCCAACCTTTACTTCCTGCTGACGGACCGTTTCCATAACGGAAATCCTGACAACGACGTGAATTTCGGGCGTACAGAAAAAGCAGCCATTCTGAGAGGTTTTGAAGGCGGTGACTTACGCGGAGTAATCCAGAAAATTGATGACAATTACTTTACGGATTTGGGTGTGAATGCCATCTGGATGACACCCATTGTGGAGCAGATTCACGGTGCAACCAACGAAGGCACGGGAAATACCTACGGATTTCACGGCTACTGGACGAAAGACTGGACGGCACTTGATCCCAACTTCGGTACAAAGGCAGAATTGAAGGAACTCGTGGATAAAGCGCACAAAAAAGGAATCCGTGTGGTTCTGGATGCGGTGATTAATCATACCGGTCCCGTTACCGCAAAGGATCCGGTTTTTCCGGGCAACTGGGTGCGCACTTCGCCGCAGTGTACCTACGACGGTTATGTGAATACTACCGCGTGTACTTTGGTGGCCAATCTTCCGGATATTCTTACTGAAGAAAATCAGGCCGTTGAGCTTCCGCAGCAGCTGGTGGACAAATGGAAAGCCGAAGGAAGATACGAAGAAGAAATGCGCGAGCTGGATGCTTTTTTTGCAGAAACCGGTTATCCGAGAGCAGCAAAATACTACATCATGAAATGGCTGGCCGATTATATAACCGATTTCGGTATTGACGGCTACCGTGTTGATACTGTGAAACATACCAATGAAGATGTATGGAAAGAGTTTCAGGAAGTGGCACAGTCGGCATTTGATGAATACAAAGCAGCGAATCCTTCAAAAGTTTTGGATGACACACCGTTTTTTACGGTAGGTGAAGTCTATGGATACGGCATTTCGCAGAAGGAAAACTATGATTTCGGCGACCGGAAAGTCAATTATTTCGACAACGGATTTAATTCACTGATTAATTTTGACTTCAAAGGAGACGCTACAAAATCCTATGAGGAAATTTTCAGTAAGTATTCGCAGATTCTGAATTCAGAAAAGAAAGGACTCAGCGTTATGAATTATACTTCGTCACATGATGACGGTTCACCGTACGACAGAGACCGCAAAAAATCTTTTGAGAACGCAACGAAACTGCTGCTTTCGCCAGGAATCTCCCAGATTTATTACGGTGATGAAAGTGCAAGACCGCTTGTGGTTGCCGGAGCGGAAGGTGACGCCAATCTTCGCAGCAACATGAACTGGAACGATATTCAGAATAACAGCGATACAAAGCGACTGCTGAGACACTGGCAGAAACTCGGACAGTTCCGTGCAAAACATCCCGCAGTAGGCGCCGGTGTTCATCAGATGATTTCAAGTTCGCCTTACTGGTTCTCCAGAACCTATACCAACGGAGATTATTCCGACCGTGTGGTCATCGGTATTGATCTGCCGATGCAGACGCGTGAGGTGGATGTTTCCTCGGTATTCAGAAACGGCGAGCAGATCCGCGATGCCTATTCCGGAGCTTCAATGCCTGTAATTAAAGGGAAAGTGTCCTTTGCCAGCGCCCATTCTGTGTCTTTGCTGGAAGTGGTTCCGAAGTAACAACGTTTACAGACTTTCGCCGAACGTCAGCAGGTTGGAATCCGGATCCAGAACTGAAAACTCTTTCATATTCCATGGTTTAGATTCCAGTCTGCCGTTTGGGTGAATCTGAACACCTTTTTCAATAAGCGTCTGATACAGCTGATCAATTTCCGACACGCGGAGATAAACCATGCCGTAATTTTCTTCCGGCTTAAGACTTCCGAATTCAAAAAAATGGATTTCAGCGTGATCTTTCTTCAGTAAAAGATAATGGCCGTAATCGCCTGTTTCTTCAAAACCGAGAAAATTAAGGTAGAAGTTTTTGGTTTCGGAACTGTTTCGCATGGGCAGTTTCGGGCAGACAGAATTCAGCATAAGATTTCATAATGGTTTAGTTAGAAAAGAGGTCAGCGAATAAGTAAAATGCAGACGAAATTATTCAATTGAAGCATTCAGGAAATCCACAAAATCCGCCATTTTCTCAAATTCCTTCGCACAGCTTTTTACAGCATCTGCTTTCATCAGTTCTTCTTTGAGAAACTCCGCCATTGGATCATCTTTTTCGAATCCCTGCGGAACTCTTGACAGTTTTTCATTGCTGAATTCAAACTTTTTGAAATCTTTATGACCGATAATTCCATTGAATTCATCCGCATTTACAGAAATTTCCTGACGGATTTTTTTCAGCTGTTTCGGATCGCACATATAAACACCGGCAGCCAGAAAACATTCGCCCGGAGAAATGTGCAGATAGTAACCTGCGCCGCCGTCTTTCTTGCCGATTCCGTTGATGGAAGCCCCGAAATTGGTTTTATACGGTGATTTGTCCTTCGCAAAACGCGTATCTCGGTAGATTCTGAAAAGCGTTTTCTTCGGATCAAGTTTACCCAGATTTTCATCAAAGGCGCTCTTTTTTTCCAGAAGTTCCGATACAAAGTCAAGAACGTTCTGATTGGCAGCAACATACCGGGCCTTGTTTTCATTAAACCAGTCGCGGTTATTGTTCTTTTTGAGATCCTTCAGAAATTTAAAGGTTTCTTTATCTATAGTTGAAGCCATTTTTAGTAATTTTATCAAAAGTAGAGATATTTTAATTACGTTTTTAGTTTTTACTGAAGAATAATACAGATGAGCATCAATCCTTATAAAATCATTCTTAAAAGTAAGATTGTCAATGGCTTCAAAAGTTTAAGCAACGGTAATTACAAGCGACTGCTGGATCTGTATGATGATAATGTTCATCAGATCTTTGAAGGCAGTCATGCCCTTGCAGGCGAACGTTTTACAAAAGCCGGAGTGGAACTTTGGTTTCAGCGGTTTATCAGATTATTACCATCAAAATTTGAGCTGAAAGATTTCATCATTTCCGGCGGGCCTTGGAATACCGATGTGGTTTTTGAGTTTGAAGATAATGTAACTCCGGCGTTCGGTCCGTCATACCGCAATCATGGGATTCTCCGCGGCAAAATTGTTTGGGGGAAAGCAAAACTGATTCACATTTACGTTGATACTGCCAAAGTGGAAAAAGCATTAAAGGTTCTGGCTGAAAACGGAGTGGAAGAAGCATCTGCAGAACCAGTAGCTGATCCTTCATAAATGAGTTGCAGATGAGTACCACGCTTGAAGATTATTTCAAAACCTACAGCAAGGATGCGATTATTGCAGATCTGCAGAGCAGCCCCGAAAAATTTCTGGAACTGATGGATATTGCGGTAAATCCGTCCGATAAAAATGCATGGCGCGCCTGCTGGATTCTCCGTTCTTCCATGAACAGAAACGATGAAAGGATTCAGCGCATTTCACATCAGCTTGTACAGATTCTTCCTGAAGCGAAGGAAGGTCATCAGCGCGAAATTCTGTATCTGCTCGAAAATATTAAAGTTTCTGAAGAAGATGAAGGCAATCTGTTCAATACGTGTATGAATATCTGGGAGAAAACCAAAAGTCAGCCGTCGGTTCGGTTTCACGCATTTAAAATGATTTTGAAAATAATTAAGAAGTACCCGGAACTGGCTTCAGAAATAGAGTTTTTAACAGAGCCGCATTTTATGGATTCCCTTACACACGGCGCAAGACACAGTGTGAATAAACTTTTGAAAGAATTTAGAACTTAGGTTTGGAGTTCGGATTTCAATTTTTCAGCCTGAGGCTCTCGAAGGCTCATTAAAAACACAAAACCGAAGGTTTTTCCATTTTTCATTATCTGTTGGGATACTTTCTCTTCGAAAGATTGGGAAGCTTTTCCCATTCGTCATTAATGATGGCTTCCTTTTTCTTCCTGCTCCATCCTTTTATCTGTTTTTCAAATGCGATCGCCTGACTGATATCGCTGAATTCTGTATAAAAAACCACTTCAACAGGTCTTCTGAAATAAGTGTAGCACTTGGAATCATATCCGTTCTGATGTTCCAGAAACCGGACTTCCAGATTAGTGGTCATTCCGGTATAATAAGTGTTGTCCGAACATTCGAGAATGTACACAAAGTAGGTTTTCATCATTTTAGTTTTATTCAAATTTAGCTTTTTTTCTGATGGAGAAAGCTTCGCTTTCAAAGTTATCAGTGCCTTCGAGAACCTCAGGCAGACCTTCACAAACTCTTCATTCTTAACCCTTGATTTTTTAAAATATTGATTTTCTATACATTAACAAAAGTTTAATAATTTGCCTTAAAAATTATCAAAAATAAAAAACGTATCTTTGCCCCCGAATTATAGACGATCTTTTACATGAATTTATTTACGGAGACCAATTTAAGTTCTGAAATCCTTCAGGCGATTGGCGAACTGGGCTTTGTGAGCCCAACTGAAATCCAAAAACAGACTATTCCTTTTATCTCTTCAGATATACGCGATCTCATCGCACTTGCGCAGACAGGAACAGGCAAAACAGCAGCATTTTCGCTTCCGATTTTGGATATGATTGACGACGGGAGTCGCAAAATCCAACTTTTGGTGCTGTGTCCTACAAGAGAAC
>JAEXBA010000080.1 GCA_023457935.1 Bacteroidota bacterium
GTCATAAAACCGGCGGATTTTCCGTCCTGAAAAATTTCAAATTTTTTGTCGGTTTCGTTGTGTTGTATTTCTGTCATGATTGTTTAAAATTAGTGTTAATTTCTATATTTCCGTGGAATATTTTGTGCACCGGACATTTGTCTGCGATTGTGTTTAACCGTTCCAGTTGTTCATCATTTAATTCTGAATTTGGGAACGAAATATTTCTGTTGAAAACTGCAGTTTGCGACTGTAGGTAATTGTCCAGTTCAACTTCTACGTCAATTTCCGGAACGTTCCATCCTTTTCGGTCGATGTACATTCTTAAAGTCGCTGCAGTGCAACTTGCTAACGAAGTCGCGCGAATTTCAAACGGATTGAAACCTTTATTCTGTCCGCCTTTGTCCAAAGGTTCATCGGTGATGATTTTATTTTCTCCTGCAGTAACTTCAGTGTAATATTTTTCAGTACCGAGAACGGCTTTTACTTTTACTCCCATTAAATTCTCTTACATTTTCGGTTTTAAAATGGCTCTCGGAAGCGGCACAAATTCTTCTTCATCGCCTGGAACTTTCGGGAAAGCATCAAGATTCTGATCGTGCCAGTTTCGTTTCGCTTCTTCCAGAATTTCTTTGTCCGAATTCACAAAATTCCAGAACATAAACCGTTCTTCAGGAAAAGCTTCGCCGCCGAAAAGTAAAATGTGAGTTTCTCCATTGGTTTCAAATTCACAGAGTGTTGCATTTTTTGCAATCAGCAGTTGTTTTGAGCCGAAATCGTTTCCGTCGAGTTTTACGGTTCCGCTGACAACATACATTGCAACTTCGCCAAAAAGATGATCTCCGATATTCACTTTCTGTGGTTCATCGGTTTTAATTTCCAAAAAATACATCGGACTATGAACGGGAACCGGAGATTTCTTCCCGATAATTTCACCGGCAATCAGTTTGTACTGAACTCCGTTTTCTTCCCAAACCGGAATGTCTTCTATTGAAATATGATGAAATGTAGGTTCACTTTGCTCAAGTTCTTTGGGAAGTCCGATCCAGATCTGAAATCCGTGCAGAAATTTGGATTCGTCATCGCGCAGATATTCGGGAGTTCTTTCGGAATGAACTACGCCTTTTCCTGCGGTCATCCAGTTCACTTCTCCGGGTTTTATCTCGATTGCATTTCCCATACTGTCGCGGTGGAAAATGGAACCTTCCAAAAGATACGTCAAAGTGGAAAGTCCGATATGCGGATGCGGCGGAACGTCAAGATTTTTATAATCGGTAAGGCAGGTTGGTCCCATATGATCGATGAAAAGGAAAGGTCCGACCTGTCTTTTCTCGCGGAACGGCAGTAATCTTCCGACCATAAAATTTCCGATGTCGGCCGATTTTTCTTCAATAATTAGTCCTACGTTGGATTGCATGTTTTTCTTGTTAAGTTGTTGATTTGTAGAATTGTAAAGTCGTTGAGTCGTGAAGTCGTGGATTCTTAAAGTTGTTAGAAAGTGAATTTAGGACTTTGGCAGTTTTAATTTAAAAATAAATCAAAAAACATTGCTTTTATCAACACTTTCAACTCTCAACTTTCAACCAACGGCTTTACGACTTAACGACTTTACATTTTATCTAAATAAGGAAATTTCTCAGAAACCAGCGGTTGCCATTCCGGATGTCTTTTGATGTACGCAAAAACAAACGGACAGTACGGCATTACCTTCTTTCCGCTTTCCTGTATAAGTTTTAGGGTTTTTTCAACCAGCGCTTTTCCGACGCCTTTTCCGCCCAGTTCTTCAGGAACTTCGGTATGCACTAAAGCAATTCTGTCCTTAATTTCATTGAACTGAATGAAAGCCAAATGTCCTTCAAGTTCCATCTGAAACTGATTCGCAGAATCGTTTTTTATCACCTCGATATTTTCAAGTTCTGTATTCATATTTTTTGTTTAGCTAAAATTAATGAAAAAACAGCCAAATTTCTCCGGCTGTTTAATTTTTTTTGATTTAATCTTCAAGGTAACCGAATTTCCCGGTGTTGTAATCTTCAAACGCCTGAATAATCTGTTCTCTTGTATTCATCACGAAAGGTCCGTGAGGAAAGATAGGTTCTTTCAAAGGTTGTCCACTCATTATCAATACGATAGAGTCTTCGCTTGCCTCAATGCTGAAATCTTCTCCCGAATTTTCAAACAGTACGAAATGATCTGTCGCTGCGTGTTCTTCACCGTTCACCGTTATGCTGCCTTCAATCACCAAAGCGCCGGTTGTAAAATCGGCAGGAAAACTGAAATCTGCTTTTCCGCCTTTTTTCAATTTCGCATTCATCAGATGAATCGGAGAAAACGTTTCAGCCGGACCTTTTTCGCTGTTGTATTCGCCTGCGATAATTTCAATCAGTCCGTATTCGCCCAAATTCACCATTTTCATGTCTGAATTTTTAATCGCCTGATATTTCGTACTGCTCATTTTATCTTTCGCCGGAAGATTCACCCAAAGCTGCACCATTTGGAAAATTCCGCCTTCTTTTGCCCATTCCGTTTCATGAAATTCTTTATGCAGAACTCCCGAAGCAGCCGTCATCCACTTCACATCGCCCTGTCCGATAATTCCGCCGCCGCCTGCGGAATCGTGGTGTTCCACTTTTCCCTGGTAAGCAATCGTTACGGTTTCAAAACCTCTGTGCGGATGAACACCGACTCCACGTGGAGTTTGCGTTGCCCCGAAGTGAAATTTCGAGTTATAATCCAGCAAAATAAACGGATCCATTCTTTTCATATCCATTCTGTAACCTCTTGGTATAAAGTTATGCACACGGAAACCGTCGCCCACAAAGTGCGGTGTAGTCGGTGCTGCAATCAATTCTACTTTTTTAGTTGCCATTTTTATCTCTTTTTTTGTTAAACATTTTTTTAGAAGCCGGGAACCTGCTTTCCGCTCATACTCCTCACTCCACCACTTTTTCCGTCGCCTGTTGCGGGGTAACCGCTGCAATCAGGGCTAGAAATTCCGTCATCTTTTCAAATTCGGTTCAGAAATCGGGTTTCGGTCTTCTTTCAATTTTCTTATACAAATTTACGGCTGCAGGAAATGTTAGGCATTGATGTAGGATAAGTTCGTAAATCATTGAAAATCAAAAGTTAAATTCATTCAGAAAAATAAAAAACGCAGAAAATTTCCGCGTTTTCATAATGACTTTATATAATAATCTTATGCTTCTCCGATTCTCCTTCTAAATTCCGGAATGACCTGAGTTGCAAAAAGTTCAATCGATTTCATCGTCATTTCATGCGGAACAAATCCTAAACTTGCCTGTGCAAAAAACCGAGTAAATCCGAACAATTCATATTCATAAACCAGTTTGTCAACTACTTTTTCTACGCTTCCTACCATCAGTGAACCTTGCGGCGAACGCATATATTCAAACTGCTGCTTTGACATCGGTTGCCAACCTCGGTCGCGACCGACTCTGTCCATCATTTGTGCATAATAAGGGAAAAATGCATCTGCAATTTCTTCATCATTCTCACCGACGTAAACATGATTGTTAATTCCAACTTGAAGATTTTCTTTGGAAATTCCGCTTTCCAGCGCGGTTTTTTTGTACAGATTGATGAACGGTACAAACTGATCCGGCATTCCGCCAATTATGGCCAACATCAACGGAAGATTTAGTTTTGCCGCACGAATTGCCGACGCCGGAGTTCCGCCTGCTGCAATCCAAACCGGAATTTCTCCGTCCATTGCGCGTGGAAAAACTCCTTTGTTTTTAATCGAAGCACGGTGATTTCCTTTCCAGTTTACTGTTTCGTTTTGGTTGATGTGCAATAACAGATTCAGTTTTTCATCAAAAAGTTCATTGTAATCGTTCAGATCGTAGCCAAACAAAGGAAAACTTTCAATGAAAGAACCTCGACCGGCCATAATTTCTGCGCGTCCGTTTGAAATTAAATCCACTGTTGCAAACTGCTGATAAACACGAACCGGATCTTCAGAACTCAAAACCGTAACCGCACTCGAAAGTTTGATATTCTCTGTAACCGCCGCTGCAGCCGCCAAAATCGTCGTCGGTGAAGAAACCGCATAATCGTCGCGGTGATGTTCACCAACTCCGAAAACATCAATTCCAAGTTTGTCGGCCAATTTTATTTCTTCCAGAAGATTCTGAATTCTCTGATGTGCATTGATGCCTTTTCGGGGAACTGTTTCGGGTTCCATATCGGCGAAAGTCATCATTCCAAATTCTATCTTTTTCATTGTTTTATTTTTAGTAAGCGGCTGTAAACTGCTGTTTTACAAACTGTTTGTTTTCAATTTCATCCACAATTGCTACTGCCAAATCCTCCACTGAATGTCTGGATCTTCCTTCCGTATCAAAAACCGGAGCATCAGTTCCGTAACGGTAATTTCCGGTTCTTCCGCGGTCTTTATCATCGCTGAACATATTCATTTCCAAAGCAGGAGAGAAGAATTCCCAATCGAGAGTTTCGTTTTTGCTCAGGTTTTCAGTGAAGTATTTTTTCACTGCACTGGCTCCTCCGTAAATTTCTTTGGGAAACTCAGGTCCGTCAACGATATAATTTCCGTCAATTTTCAAAGTTCCGGCACCACCGATAACAATTAATCTGTTTACATCCGATTTTTCCACGGCACTCTGAATGCTTTCCGCGCCTTTCAGATAATCCTCATGAATATTCGGATTGGTCCACCCCGGATTGTAAGCACTGATCACAACGTCATTTCCGGAAACTGCTTCCGAAAGTTCATTTGCATTAAAAACAGCAATATTTTTCTTGGTGATTTTATCACTTGGATTAGTTATTTTTGAAGTGTTTCTTGCAATTGCCGTTACTTCGTAATTTCTGTTGATAAGTTCGTTTAAGATGGCATTTCCGACATAACCGGTTGCGCCTATTAATGCTGCTTTCATATTTCTTTTTGTTTTAGTGATACAAAATTATTCATTTACAATCCTGAAAACGTTGATGTAGGATAAGTTCGGTCACAAAAAAAAGAGGCTGTCTCAAAAGGACAGTCTTTTTTTTTCGCTTTGTTTAAAAATCCGATTTTTGAAGTTTTCTATTTTTGATTTTTCGAAAAACAAAGCTAAAAAAGTCAAAAAACAGTCTATTTC
>JAEXBA010000081.1 GCA_023457935.1 Bacteroidota bacterium
CGAAAACAGATTTTCGAAAACCAATACGCTGAAGTTTTAATCGCTGAAGAAAACGGAATTCCGGTTGGGTTTGCGCTCTATTTTTTCAATTTTTCGACATTTCTTGGGAAACCCGGACTGTATCTCGAAGATCTTTTCATTGAAACTGAACACCGTGGCAAAGGTTACGGAAAAGCACTTTTGAGTGAACTCGCAAAAATTGCCAAAGAAAAAAAATGCGGCCGCATGGAATGGAGTGTCCTGGACTGGAATACACCTTCCATCGAATTTTATAAATCTTTAGGCGCAAAACCCATGGATGAATGGACGGTTTTTCGCTTAACTGAAAATGAAATTGCTAAATTAGCGGACTCCAATTAAAAAAATGCTGCAGACACTGTTCAGACTGTTCCGACGAAAAGCCAAAAGGATATTCGACAATATTCAGAACGAACACCTGAAAAACAATATTCTTCAGGCCGTTCCCTTCTGGATCGGATCTTTCCTGACCGGTGTTGCAGCCGTGATGTATGCAAAACTTTTCGAATGGGGCGAAGAACTGCTCCACTATATCCTGAAATGGAACGAATGGGCCATTTTTATTGTCGCGCCGGCTGGATTTGTACTTTCGTGGTGGCTCGTAAAGAAATTTGCGCCGTACGCGAAAGGAAGCGGAATTCCGCAGGTTATGGCTGCTGTGGATTTGGCCAATCCGCGCGACCGTTTTAAACTGAAGTATCTGCTCAGCTATAAAATCCTGATCGTAAAAGTTGTTTCCAGTATTGTACTGGTTATTGGTGGCGGAGCCGTGGGCCGTGAAGGCCCAACAATCCAGATCGCAGGTTCCATTTTCCGTTTTGTAAATCAGCTTCTGCCAAAATGGTATCCCAAAATTTCCATTAAAAACATGATTATGACCGGCGCTGCCGCAGGTTTGTCCGCAGCTTTCAATACACCGATGGGAGGAATTGTGTTTGCAGTGGAAGAACTGGCAAAAATTCACCTGAATTATTTCAAGACTGCGCTGTTCACCGCGGTAATTATCGCCGGTTTAACTGCACAGTGGCTTGCCGGTTCATACTTGTACTTGGGCTATCCGCTTACCGCCGGAGTTACGCTGAAAGTTTTTCTTCCGGTTATTGCGGTTTCGTTAATCTGCGGAATATTAAGCAGTTATCTTTCTGTTGTCATGCTCCGCATCAACAAATGGAAATCCCGCTCGCTGAAAACCAATTCCCAGAATATTATTTTCCTTGTCGTTAGTGCACTCATACTGGCAACCCTGGCCTATTTTTTCAGCTGGGAAATTTTAGGTTCTGGAAAAGGAATTATGGACCGGGTTCTCTTCACGTCCGATAAGTCGGAAGCATGGTATGTTCCGCTTTTCAGAATGATTGGTCCGGCTTTGTCCTTTACCTCCGGCGGCGCAGGCGGAATTTTCGCTCCGGCATTGAGCGCTGGCGCAAGTTTCGGTGCTTTTTTCTCCGGAATTATGGAACTGAAACCCAACGAAACCAATGTCGTGATCCTTGCCGGAATGGTAGCTTTCCTTACAGGAATTACGAGAGCTCCGTTTACTTCAGCAATTCTGGTTCTGGAAATGACCGACCGTCATTCCTTAATTTTCTATCTGATGCTGGCAGGAATGGCTTCTTCCTTAGTTTCAATGGTGAACAGCCGACACTCTCTTTACGACAGTCTGAAACATACTTATCTGGACGAACTTCATCAGAAAACCAAACGCCGCAAGATAAACCTGAAAGATCTTGGAAAGAAGAATGATGAAGGCGCGAGCGAAGCGAGCGTCAAAACAGAATAAAGGCATTTCTTCACAAAAAAATCAACCTTGAAATTTGTTGTCGTTGCCATTACCTAAAATATTCACTGTTATATTGTGTATATCAGAAAGTTTGACTACTTTTGCACCTCGAAATAATTAACAATTTTATTTATTATGAACAATTACGAAACTGTTTTCATTTTAACTCCCGTTCTATCTGACGCACAGGTGGAGGAAGCAGTGAAAAAATTTGAGGATCTTTTGAAAGGTCACAATTGCGAAATCGTTGCCAGAGAAAACTGGGGACTAAAAAAACTTGCTTACCCTATTCAGTTGAAAAAGAATGGGTTCTACACTTTGATCGAGTTCAAAGGTGAAGGAAATGTAGTGGCAGATCTTGAAACTGCTTACAAGCGTGACGAAAGAGTAATCCGTTACCTTACTACAAAACTGGACAAACATGCAGTAGACTACGCTGTTACAAGAAGAGCGAAAAACAAAACTGCAAAAGCTTAATTTTTTAACCCTTAAAATTACAAGACAATGGCAATAGATGATATGGCAAAACAGGCTTCGGCCGGTGGAGAATCAGAAGTAAAATTCCTTACTCCGCTTGATATCAATACAAAATCTGAAAAGAAATACTGTAGATTCAAAAAATACGGAATTAAGCATGTAGATTATAAAGATGCTGATTTCCTTCTTCAGTTCGTTAACGAGCAGGGAAAAATTCTTCCAAGAAGATACACCGGAACTTCTTTGAAATACCAGAGAAAAGTTTCTGCAGCAATCAAAAGAGCAAGACATTTGGCTTTGATGCCTTACGTAGCGGATCTTTTGAAATAGGATTTACAGAATCAGGAGCCAAGAGCCGAGATTCTGAATCTTCAAACTTAAAAATTTAAAAAAGCAATTTTGTTGCTGAATTATTATTCAAAATTCTAACGATTAGATAGAGACAAAGACTGAAAATCTTGATTCTTGGTTCTTGATTCTTGATTCTAACTAAAAAACGGACAACAACAATGGACATTATTCTAAAAAAAGACGTAGAAAACCTGGGACTTGAGTTCGATACAGTATCTGTAAAACCAGGTTACGCAAGAAATTTCCTTATTCCACAGGGGTATGCAGCGCTTGCAACTCCAAAAAACAGAGCAACTCTTGCAGCTACTTTGGAAGCAAGAAAAGAGGAAGAAGCTAAACTGATCGCTGATGCTAACGCAAAAGTTGACCAGCTGAAGAAAACTCCGCTTACCATCGCAACTAAAGTGGGTTCAGGTGATAAACTTTTCGGATCAATCAACAACGCAAACCTTTCTGAAGAATTGGCAAAGGCAGGTGTCGAGATCGACAGAAAATACATCAGAATTCCTGGTAACAACATCAAGAGAACCGGTAAATACACAGCGTTGGTTAGACTTCACAGAGATGTTGAGTACAACTACGAGTTCGATATCATTTCTGATGCTCCAGCTGAGCCAGCTGCTCCAAAAGCTGCTCCAGCTCCTGCAAAAGCTGAGGAAACTCCGGGTGAAGAAGCTTAAGAATTTCACGCTGAGGCTCTCGAAGCGTCATAAAAACAGAAAAGGTTGTCAATTATTGACAACCTTTTTCTTTCAGCAAATTTAGAGTTCTATAAAAAATTCCCTCAATCGTAATCCGTAATTTCTAATTCGTAATTAAAAAACTCAACTCCTACCCTTAAACTCCTTCATCGTATCATAAATTCCGAAAACATTCCGCATCACCCAGTCGAAAGCCGGAAGCGGTAAAATCCCCTGAGAAAGACGGATAAACCAGTATGGTAGTGGCATCGCCAGCATTTTGGTTCCGTTTTCAATGGCTTTAATGATTCTTTCTGACGTTTTTTCAGGTTCAAGAATCGGCAGAAGTTTCGATTTTACGCCGTCAAACATTCCGGTATTGATGTAAAAGGGCATAATGGTCGTTACTGAGACATTCTTTTTCAGCTGTTCCATCTCAAGGCGCAGACTGTCGCTCCAGCCCGTCGCTGCCCATTTCGAAGCCGCATAAACAGACATTTTCGGATTTGAAATCAGTCCGGCCGATGAAGCAATGGTACATACTGCTCCGCTGTTCTTAGCCATCATTCCCGGAAGAAATTCAAGTGTCAGATGCATTGGTGCGTTGGAGTTAATCAGCATGGATTTGGTAATATTGTCATGCGTATGTTCATGGAAATATTTTCCGGTAACAACTCC
The DNA here is from genome assembly GCA_023457935.1 of Bacteroidota bacterium. GTDB lineage: Bacteria > Bacteroidota > Bacteroidia > Flavobacteriales > Weeksellaceae > JAEXBA01. The sequence continues at coordinate 3,985 of JAEXBA010000081.1, forward strand.
TGCATTATTAATCAGAATATCAACAGTTCCGGCTTCATTTTTTATTTTTTCTGAAACAGATCTAATCTGCTCCACATCTGAAATATCACACTGATAAGCGAAAATCTGCTTTCCAAATCCTGAAAATTCATTTTTAGTCTGAGTTAAACCGTCCTGATTAATATCCAGAATAATCAGTTTTAAAACTCCCCTTTCGAGCGATTTTCTTGCCATAATTTTTCCGATTCCGGAGCAGCCACCGGTAATCAGAATCGTTTTTCCGCTGAAATTCATACCAAATACTATTTTTGGGTTAAATTTGTTTCAATATAAATGTACAAAATGAATTTCGACCAGATATTAAACTCCCAAAAAGAATTCTATCTTACGCATAAGACCAAAGATCTCGGCTTCAGGAAAGCAATGCTGAAAAAGCTGAAGGAAGTGATTGAAAAGAACTCAAACCTGCTGTATGAAGCGATCGACAAAGACTTTGGAAAGTCAAAGTTCGATACTTTTACGACAGAAATTTCCTTTGTCCTGAAGGATATTGATTACTATACAAAAAACCTTTCCCGACTTGCCTCTCCGAAGAAAGTCCGCACCAACCTTGTTAATCAGATTGCAACCAGCCGTATCTATCCCGATCCGCTCGGAAACACACTTGTAATCGGCGCTTGGAATTATCCTTTCCAGCTTTCGCTTTCACCGATGATTGCAGCAATGGCGGCCGGAAATACCGTAATTCTCAAACCCAGCGAAGTGGCCGCTCACTCCATGAAAGCAATGGCAAAAATCATCAACGAAAATTTTCCTGAAGAATACCTTTATGTTGTTGAAGGCGGTGTGGATGAAATCACCGAAATCCTCAAGCTGCGGTTTGATAAAATATTTTTCACCGGAAGCTCGCGTGTTGGACAGATTGTATATGAAGCGGCCGCAAAACATCTAACACCTGTAACACTGGAACTGGGCGGAAAATCTCCTGCAATCGTAACCGCTTCGGCCAATTTCGAAGTGGCAGCCAAGCGCATTGTTTGGGGAAAATTCATCAACGGCGGACAAACCTGTGTTGCACCGGATTATATTTTGGTAGATGAAAAAGTAAAAGATCAGTTCCTGGAATATCTGAGAAAATTCATCAAGGAATTTAACTACGAGCCGGAAAGTCAGCATTTTACACGCATCATCAATGAGAAAAATTTCAACCGTCTGTCCAAGCTTATCGATCCCGAAAAAGTGTATTACGGCGGAAAAACTGATGCGGATAAACTCTACATTGAACCAACGGTTTTGGATAATGTAAGCTGGGACGATCCGGTGATGCAGGAAGAAATTTTCGGTCCGGTTTTACCGGTATTAACCTATCAGTATTTCCGTGAAGCAATTCTGGAGATTCTGAAAAACGAAAAACCGCTTGCGGCCTATCTTTTTACAAAAGAAAGTGATGAGAAAGCACTTTTCACTTCTCACATTTCTTTTGGCGGCGGCTGTATCAACGATGTAGTTATGCATCTCAGCAACGATTATCTGCCTTTTGGCGGCGTAGGAAATTCCGGAATGGGAAATTATCACGGAAAATACGGTTTCGAAGCATTTTCGCACAAAAAAGCGGTGATGGACCGTGCAACGTGGGGCGAGCCCAACTTCAAATATCCGCCCTATTCTGAAGACAAACTCAAGTGGATCAAAAGGGTTTTATAATAGAAAATGCCGCTTCATAATCTGAAGCGGCATTTATTTTTTTCATTTTCGGGGTTAATTTTTCGCTGTCCATTTATTCAGGAAATCCTGAACTTTTTCAACGCTGTATCCTTTTCCTTCTTCAAGCTGTCCGGTTTCCTGCGTGTGAATCAGTTTTCCGTCAGAGTTTAAGACCAGAAGCACCGGATAGCCGTATTTTTCACCTGGATTGCCATATGAAGCAAAAACTTTCTCATTTTTATTTTCCGGAGACCAGTTCAGGTGATAATAAAGATAGTTTTTATCAACATTTTCTTTCAGTTCCGGCGTCGTCTGCACAAATTGGTTAAATCTTAAACACCAGATACACCAGTTTCCACCCGCCTGAAGAATAACGTTTTTATTCTCTGCCTTTGCCTGCTTTACCAGTTCAGCAATTTTTTCCTCTGCATTTTCTTCAGGATGATAAGGTTTCGGAAGCTTTGCTTTTTCAGCTTCAGCGGCTTTTTTCTTCTCTGCGGCGATTGCAGCGCTGTCTTTCTCCGTTACGCTTTTTGTTTGTGAAGTGGACTGATCAGTTTTTTGGGAACATGCCGTGCCAATTAAAAGCAAACTGAACGAAAGAGAAAGAATAAGTTTCTTCATAATAAATTTTTAGATTTTAGTAGTATAATTCAGAAGAGCCCGAAGCAGGATTTCCTTTATTATCCTTAAATTTGCAGCCAATTTATGAAATTATTGTTCCAAATAGTACTTCTGATATCAAAACTTCCGTTGGGAGTGCTTTATTTGGTTTCCGAACTTATTTTTTTTCTTGTTTACAGGGTGGCCGGTTACCGCAAAAAAATTGTGTTCACCAATATCAAAAACTCTTTTCCGGAAAAATCAGACCGTGAAATTAATCTTATAACGAAAGATTTCTACAGAAATTTCTCGGATTATCTTGTTGAAACGGTAAAATCATTCACTATTTCAGCTAAAGAACTCAAAGTAAGGGTTCAGCATATCAATCAGGATGTTTTTCATGAGGCAAAAAATGAGGGCAAAAACATCATCATGCTTTCCGGGCATATTTTCAACTGGGAATGGTTCAACGCATTGGCGACTGTTGTTCCGCAGCAACACAGCTATCCTGTGTACCGTAAGATGCAGAGCGGTTTCTGGGAAGAACAGATAAAAAAAATCCGCAGCAGTTATGGCAACGAAGCCATTGAAGCCGAAGCAGTCATCAAACATATTTTCCGGAATCCGAACGATGGAAATTCGGTATATATGTTCGTAGCCGATCAGACGCCGAATCACCACAATGTTGACGCAGGAATTACTTTCCTGAACCAGAAAACACCTGTTTTTATCGGTTATGACAAACTGGCGACGCGCATGGATCTTGCTTTTGTATACTGCGAAATGAAGAAGGTGAAACGCGGATTCTATCAGGTAAACTATTACAGAATTTATCCTGAAGGCGAAAGATTTACCGAGTTTGAAGTCGTAAAGAAATTTCATAAAATGCTGGAAAACACCATCAGCAAGAGGCCGGACAACTATCTGTGGTCGCACCGGAAATGGAAATATGCAGACCGGATCAAACATTTTGTAGAATGAAGACAGCAGTTGCAATATTAACATGGAACGGAAAATCCTGGCTTGAAAAGTTTCTTCCAAATGTTATCCAGAATTCTCCCGAAGCAGAGATTTATGTAATTGACAACGGCTCTACGGATGATACACTGGAATTCCTGCAGAACAGTTTCCCGGAAGTTCATACTGTCATCAATGAAAAAAACTTTGGTTTTGCCGGCGGTTACAATGAAGGTCTGAAAAACATTGATGCAGACATCTACTGTCTGTTAAACTCCGATGTTGAAGTTACCGAAAACTGGATTTCACCGGTACTTGATCTTTTTCAGAATGATGAAACTATTGCAGCAGTCCAGCCAAAAATTCTCTCGTACAGCAACAAATCTAAGTTTGAATTTGCAGGCGCTGCAGGCGGTTTAATCGATAATCTTGGTTATCCGTACTGCCGCGGACGCGTTTTTGATGAATGCGAAAACGACAACGGCCAGTACGATGATGAAATAGAGATTTTCTGGGCTTCCGGCTGTGCTTTGTTTATCAGAAGTAAAGATTTTTGGCAACAGAATGGCTTTGACGAACGTTTTTTTGCCCATCAGGAAGAAATTGACCTTTGCTGGCGGCTGAAAAATGAAGGAAAGAAAATTTTCTACACTCATAAATCTGCTGTTTACCATGTGGGCGGCGGAACTTTGAGCAAGCAGAATCCCGAAAAAACGTTTCTTAATTTCCGGAACAACCTTTCGATGATGCTGAAAAATTTACCGTTTCCCAAACTGCTGTGGCTGATTTTTCTGCGGCTCTGTCTTGATGGAATTGCCGGCATCCGTTTCGGAGTGAAAGACGGTTTTGCTCACCTTTGGGCAGTTGTCCGCGCACATTTCGGCTTTTATGCACAGGCTCCGGAAACCTGGAAAAGAAGAGGCAGAAATCAGATTCAGAAATACTATCAGTCGAGTTGGCTGATTTTCAGACACTTCCTGAAATAATCCGAATCGCCGTCTGATTTCCTTCATTTGAGGTCTGAACGTTTTAAATGAAAAAAATTCGTTTTGCCGGAATTCTCCTGCTCATTTATCAGACCGAACTGTAAATTCTGTTCAAAAAATTCATCAAACCGCCTCTTTAACTGTAAGCATCGCTACAAAATATATAAAGCACTTTCAAATCAAATTCTTAAATTTACCGTCCGCTGAAAAATGAAATGCATTTGTAAATGATTTTGATTGTTGATGACTCTCCGGAGAACATTATCTCGCTGCAGAAAGTGCTGGAGAAAAACGGCTTTGAGGTGGATTCTGCCGCATCGGGCGAGGAAGCCCTGAAAAAGGTTCTGCAAAAATCCTATGTACTGATTATTCTGGACGTTCAGATGCCGGGAATGGATGGTTTTGAGGTTGCAGAAGCTGTTAAAGGATACAGCAAAGCCAAAGAAACAGCCATCATTTTCCTTTCTGCGGCTACAGCCGACGTTAACCTCATTACACGCGGCTACTCTACCGGAGCGCTTGACTATATCAGCAAACCTGTTGACATTAATATTCTTCTGCTGAAAGTACAGACGTTTTACCGGATTTATGAACAGAGCAGAGCGCTGAATGAAATGCAGACCAAACTTCTCGAAGAAATTGAATTCCGTAAAGAAGCCGAACGCAAGAAAGACGAGTTTATCAGTATTGCAAGTCATGAACTGAAAACACCGATGACGAGCGTGAAAGGTTACCTGCAGCTTCTTGAGCGAAGCATCAGCAAACAGGATATTGAACTAAGCAGAAAACGCCTTGGAAAAGTTCAGAATCAGGTTGAAAAACTGCAGATTCTTATTTCAGACCTGCTCGACATGTCGAAAATTGACAGCGGAAAACTTCAGTTCAATAAACAGAATTTTGTATTTGATGATTTACTGAACCATGTTCTGGAAGTAATGCAGCACAGCAGTCCGCAGATTAAATTCATCAAGAAAGGAACGGTACAGAATGAAATTTGGGCAGATGAAATCCGTCTGGAACAGGTAATCGTCAACTTCCTGAGCAACGCACAGAAATACGCCGGCGATACTGAAGAAATCCATATCATTTCGGAAGTGCGTGGCGATGAACTTTATTTTGCTGTTAAAGATTTCGGAATGGGAATGACCGAGGAACACCAGAAAAACGTTTTCGATAAGTTTTACCGTATAGAAGAAACCTCAGAGCGTTTTCAGGGTTTCGGAATCGGACTCTTCATCTGCCACGAAATTATTGAAAGACATCACGGAAGAATTGGCGTAAACAGCGCTCCCGGAGAAGGCAGCGAGTTTTATTTTTACATTCCTTTACAACCTGAAAAAGGTCAAAAAAATTAATCATCTATGAAATTGTTCAAACGGAATTTACTGATTGGGCTTGGAGTTTCCCTGCTGTTACTTCTGGTTTCATCAGTAGCATCATACATCAGCATCAAGAACCTGATCGACAGTTCGAAAATGCTTCGCGAAAGCAACTACAGAATCGCTGCATTAAGCAGTACCATTTCCATGGTAAAAGATGCCGAAACAGGTCAGCGTGGATATTTGCTGACCGGCGATTCCCGTTTTCTTGATCCTTATAACGCCGCAAAGGAAAAAATCGAAACACAGATTGATGAACTCGACAAAGAGTTTGCCGACTCTCCGGCGCTTTCGCGGAATCTGACCAAGCTTAGAGAGAATATCGAAACAAGAATCAACATTCTTGATCAGAATCTTCAGTATAAAAAAAGAAACAACGAGGTAACAACAGAACAGCTGTTCAGCGGAAAAAAACACATGGATGAAATCCGCAGGATTGTGACCATGATGCAGAATGATGAACAGAAAATCCTGAATGAGCGTACCGAAACAATGAACAGGTTTGCGGCCTTCACACCATGGCTCATTATTTTTTCATCGTTGCTTGCCATAGCTATCACTTTGATCTTCTACAGAAAAGTAGCACAGGATTACGATGAGAAATCCAACCTTTCTGAAGAACTTGAGCTGAAAAACGTCGAAGCTGAAAACCGTCTTGTTGCTATAAATGAAGTGGCAGAGAAAATTTCTTCCGGCAATTATGATATTCTGAAAGATATTGACGCGGCAAAAAATCTCGGTAACGTAGCCGCACCACTCCACGGAATGGCCAGTTCTCTGAAAACCAATTTCAGGATTCTTGAAGAAAAAGAATGGCTGAGTTCTTCCACCGCCCAGCTTACGGACCGCATGATGGGCGAAAAAAGCATCGAAGAATTCGCTTCCGACGTTCTGAATACGCTAACTCAGTTTACCGACAGCGACATGGCAGCGGTATACATTCATCAGGAAGACAATAATCTTCATTTTGCCAGCGGTTATGCAGTTTCCAGTGATACGAAGCAAACTATAAAAGTGGGAGAAGGAATTGTCGGACAGGCTTTTAAAGACCGTAAAACAATTCTGGTGCGTAATATTGCTGATGAAGAGTCCACTATTTCCTATGCGACAGGAAGCACCAAACCAAAAAATATTATTGCAATACCGATTACGAGATATAAAATTCCGCTGGGAGTTATTGAGCTTGGTTCTACGCACGACTACACCGATCTTGAGCTTGAATTCCTGGATAATATTGCCGAAAATGTGGGAATATCGTTTTTTGCGGTTGAAAGCAGAACCAAACTTCAGGAACTTCTGGAAGAAACTCAGGCGCAGTCCGAAGAACTGCAGACACAGCATTCCGAACTGGAAAACATTAATGCCGAACTGGAAGCACAGTCTCAGAAACTGCTTGCCTCTGAAGAAGAGCTGCGTGTTCAGCAGGAAGAACTGATGCAGAGCAATCAGGAATTGGAGGAACGCAGCAGTCTGCTTGAAGAAAAAAATGCTCTCATTGAGCAGCATAACCTTGATATTCAGCAGAAATCGCTTGAGCTTGAACAGAGCACGAAGTATAAATCCGAATTCCTTGCGAATATGTCGCACGAACTCCGAACTCCGCTGAATTCAATTTTACTGCTTTCAAAACTCATGACAGAAAGTGAAGACCTTGATGAGCAGTATGTGGAATACGCAGAAGTGATGCAGAATTCCGGTCAGGGATTGCTTACGCTGATTGATGAAATCCTTGATCTTTCCAAAATTGAAGCCGGCAAAATGACGCTGAATATTTACGATGTGCCCGTGCTGGAAATCACCAAAGATATGGAACTGATGTTCCGTCCGATGGCCGCTCAGAAAGATCTGGAACTGAATATTGAAATCGCAGCAGATGTTCCTCAGAACATTACAACCGACAAACAGCGGATTGAGCAGATCCTGAAAAACCTTCTTTCCAACGCACTGAAATTTACGTCAAAAGGTAGTGTAGCACTGAAGGTTTCCAGGGAAAAAGAAAATCAGCTTCGCTTTACCGTAAAAGATACCGGAATCGGAATTGCAGCCGACAAACTGAAAATGGTTTTCGAGGCATTCCAGCAGGCCGACGGTTCCACACAGAGAAAATACGGCGGAACCGGACTTGGACTGTCCATCAGCCGCGAACTTGCACGGCTTTTAGGCGGAAATATTGAACTGAAAAGTACCGAAAATGTTGGAAGTGAATTCTCACTGATTGTTCCAGCCGACCTTGAAAATTATCAGGAAGAAGAAATTACAGAACCGGTTCTCCCTGAAATTCCTGAGTTAAAAACAGTTCCTTCAATCAATCAGCCTGAACAGCCGCAAAGGTTTATTGCAGAAAATATTCCGCAGCCGGTAGAGGACGACCGCGATACTATTACCGATGGCGACAAAGTGATTCTGATTATCGAAGACGACACTGATTTCGCGAAAATTCTCCTGAAATACACACGCAGCAAAAATTATAAAGGCGTTGTGGCCGTTCGCGGCGATTCCGGAATTGAACTTGCTGAACATTTCAAACCGATTGCCATTCTTCTGGATATTCAGTTGCCGGTGATGGACGGCTGGCAGGTGATGGAAGCCCTGAAATCAAATCCGGTAACAAAACCTATTCCGGTACACATGATGTCTTCAATGAAAATGAAGCAGGAAAGTCTGTTGAAAGGCGCCGTGGATTTCATCAACAAACCTTTTGCTCTTGAGCAGATGCAGGAAATGTTCAAAAAACTGGAACACGCCCTGAATAAATCACCTAAAAAAGTTCTGATTGTAGAGGAAAACGAGCATCACGCAAAGGCGCTCAATTATTTCCTGACGGCTCACAACATCAATTCTGAGGTTTCAAAAAGTGTAACAGACAGTATAGATTCTCTTCAGAACCATGATATCGACTGTGTGATTCTGGATATGGGTGTTCCGGATAAAACCGCTTATGAAACGCTGGAAACCATAAAGGAAAATAAAGGTCTGGAACAGCTTCCGATTATTGTTTTCACCGGTAAAAACCTTTCAAAAGGCGAAGAAAGCCGCATCAAAAAATATGCGGATTCCATTGTGGTTAAAACTGCACATTCCTATCAGCGGATTTTGGATGAAGCCGGACTTTTCCTTCATTTGGTTGAAGAAAAAAATAAGAAAGCGGACGGAAATCCAAAATTTGCTGCCCTTACAGAACTCCGCAATATCCTAAAAGACAAAACAGTTCTGGTTGCCGATGATGATGTACGGAATATTTTCTCGCTGACAAAGGCGCTGGAACTTCACGGCATGAAGGTAATTCCGGCAATGGACGGAAAAGAAGCTATGCAGCTTCTTGAAAAAAATCCGGAAATTGATGTCGTTCTTATGGACATGATGATGCCTGAAATGGACGGATATGAAACGATCCGCGAGATCAGAGCTTCAGCAAAATTCAGACATTTGCCGGTATTGGCAGTAACAGCAAAAGCCATGATGGGCGACCGCGAAAAATGTATTGCGGTGGGCGCTTCGGACTTCATTTCAAAACCTGTAGACATCGATCAGCTGATTTCGCTTCTGCGGGTTTGGCTTTATGATAAAAATTAATAATTCAGTTTATGAACAGCTCTAAGAAAATTCTTATTATTGACGATGACAGCAAGAACATATTTGCGCTGAATGCCGTTCTTACTGCAAAAAAATTCAGCTGCCTTTCTGCACAAAGTGCCGAAGACGGCTTCAGATTACTGGAAAACAACAGTAATATCGGCGTTGTACTGATGGATATGATGATGCCCGAAATTGATGGCTATCAGGCCATCCGAACAATGAAGAGCAGCGAGAAGATGAAAGATATTCCTGTAATTGCCATTACTGCGCAGGCCATGACCGGTGACCGTGAAAAATGCATTGAAGCAGGAGCCGACGGCTATATTTCGAAGCCGGTAAATGTTGATGAACTTTTGGCAATTTTGGCAAACATAATGAAGTAAAAGGTGAAATCTTCCAACAGTGATGAACTTGTAGAAATAATTTTGGCAGATGTGCTGGAAATTTACGGGTATGATTTTACCGGTTATTCGCGCGCATCCCTGAAGCGCCGAATGATCCGCCTTTACGAGATGGACAGGTTTGTAAGTTTTGCTGAATACCGATATAAAATAAGGACAGACGCCGGCTATTTCAAAAGATTTCTGGAGGAAATTACCATCAACGTTACGGAGATGTTCCGTGATCCTGAATTTTACCGCGATCTTCGGAAAGATATTCTTCCCAAACTTGGAACGTATCCTTTTATCCGAATCTGGATTGCCGGATGCAGTACCGGTGAAGAGGCCTACTCCATCGCTATTTTTCTGAAAGAACTGAATCTTCTTCACAAATCGCTGATCTACGCCACCGATATCAACAGCGCGGTTCTGGAAAGTGCCGCGAAGGCAATTCTTCCGCTCAGCAAACTGAAACTCTACACCGAAAATTACAACGAGGCCGGTGGAAGCGCCAGTTTCTCAGATTATTACACCGCAAATTATTCACTCGGAAAACTGAATGACGAACTGAAATCCAAGATTATTTTTTCCACACATAACCTGGTGACCGACAATTCCTTTAACGAATTTCAGCTGATTCTCTGCAGAAATGTAATTATCTATTTCGACCGCCCGCTTCAGCATCAGGTTTTTGAACTGTTCGACAGAAGTCTGGAAAAATTCGGATATTTGGCTTTAGGAACCAAGGAAACACTGGATTTTTCAGCCGTTTCAAAGAACTATGAACGTGTCGGATCCGGCAAAATATGGAGAAAAATTCATTAAGATGAAACAGAACTGCGAAATTCTTATCATTGGTGGATCAGCCGGAAGTCTGGAAGTTATTCTGAAATTTCTTCCGAAGCTGAGAACAGATCTGCATTTCGCGGTTGTTTTGGTGCTTCACAGGAAATCAGGCCGAGACAGTATGCTGGTCGATCTTTTAAAAACAAGAACCGGACTTGATGTTAAGGAAATTGAAGAAAAAGAAACCATAGAACCTGCAAAAGTGTATGTTGTTCCGCCGAATTATCACCTTCTGATTGAAAACAACCGTACTTTTTCTCTGGATGCTTCCGAGAAAGTCAATTTTTCGAGACCTTCCATTGATGTAACTTTTGAAAGTGCTTCGGAAGTGTACGGTGAAAATCTGGTCTGCCTGCTGCTTTCGGGCGCGAACCAGGACGGAACGGACGGTGTAATTAAAGTTAAATCCAGTGGCGGCAGAGTTTACGCGCAGAATCCTGCCTCTGCAAACGCTCCGTATATGCCTGAAAACGCTATTGAAAAATGCCGTGTTGATGAAGTGCTTGATCCGGCGCAGATGGCAGAACTGATTAACCAACTGTAAAAATGAACGAAAACGAAAATACAAACAAGAAAGTCTTCATTTTTGATGACAATATTGAAATCCTTGAGCTTTGTACAGATATTCTGGAAGATTTGGGCTGCGAAGTGAAGACTTCTCCCACGACGAACGATATTGAAAATCAGATCCGCGAATATATGCCCAATCTGATCTTCATGGACAACTGGCTTCCTGATATCAGCGGAATTGAAGCAACAAAACTCCTGAAATCAAGTGCAGATCTGAAACACATTCCCGTGGTGTATTTTAC
>JAEXBA010000082.1 GCA_023457935.1 Bacteroidota bacterium
CGCGCAGCAATAATGATAAGGTCGGAATTCTGCCAACCGCCGGTTTCCTTGTCCAGTGCGGAAAATCCAGATGGAATGCCCGACAGACCTTCTTTGTCTTTCAGGGATTTTATGGTTTCAATAGCCTGTTTTACGAGAGAATTTGCCGTGTCGAAACCTTTTTTGATCGTGCCGTTGGTGATTTCAAAGAAACTCTGTTCGGCTTTGTCCAGCAGTTCAAAAACATCGGTTGATTCTTTATAGGAACTGTCGATTACATTTGCTGAAACATTGATCAGACTTCTCAGAATGAATTTTTCAAGGATAACACGAACATGATATTCAATATGAGCACTTGAGGAAACACCCATTGTCAAGTCAATAATATAATGGTCTCCACCCGCCAGCGAAAGTTTGCCTTCTTTTTTCAGTTCATTAATCACGGTCATCATATCGACCGGATGGTTGTCCTGATAGAGTTTGAGGATTGCGGTAAAGATAGTCTGGTGGCGCGGATCGTAGAAAACTTCCGGCGTCAGCAGATCGATGGAATAATCAAGACCTTTCTTGTCGATAAGAAAAGTACCGATAACGAGTTTCTCAAATTCAACAGCGTTTGGCGGCATTTTTCCGTCCGAAATAGAGAGCTCCCGTGCAAAATTTCCATGAATAAGTGATGATAAAGTTTCCTTTTGTGCCATGGAGCAAATATAGTTTTTTTGATGCTGATTACCGGAAAGAATAATCAACAATGGGCAAAATGAAAGGTGTAAACAGCTGAAAGTAAAACAGTTATTCTGTTAATAAAAAAACACCCCGGAAATCGGGGTGTTTCTTATCAAATTGTAAGAGCTTCTTATTCAATGTTTTTCAGCATCACCCAACCTGAGTATTTCACCGGTACGTCGGTATTCGGTTCAATCCATGTCAAAGTGTACCAGTATGTTCCGGTTGTTGCTTTTTTACCGCTGGTATAACCGTTCCATCTGTAATTGCTTTTCTTGTCTGCCACAAATACTTTTGCTCCGTATCTGTCATAAATCGTCATTGTAAGATCTTTCTTGTAACCAAGTGCAGAGTAGTCAATGGCATCGTTAACATTATCGCCGTTCGGAGTGATTACATTGATAAGGTTCGGAACTGTAATTTCCATAGGAATCGGATCACAGTCGTATGCATCTTTAATGTAAATAATGTTTTTTCCTCTCGGAACATTGGTGAATACGTTGGAAGTCTGCCACACAACATTGTCCATGGAATATTCGTAAGGAACGGTTCCGCCACCAAGATTGATGGTTACAGTGTTGTTTGAAATATCAACGCTGGTTATTACAGGTGAAGGCGCAGCAAGTACTTTTACTTCCTGTCTGGTAACGCAGCCTTCCGTAGTTAAATCTACCCAGTAGCTTCCTACCTGTACTCCGGAAATAGACTGTGTTGTTTCGCCTGTGCTCCATTCATAAGCATCGAATCCCGGTCCTGCATCAAGAGTCGTTCTGTCTTCAACACAGATGATTTTATCTTTAAGAACCAAAGAATAGGTTGGCGGAATAACATTCAGGTCGATTTTCGCTGTTCCCCAACATCCGTCCGCATTGGTGATTCTTACATATACTGATGTATTGGAAGAAATAAAGTTCAGCGGATTCGGAATTACATTGGTATCGTTAATCGCATCCTGAAGGGAAGGATAGTATTTTTTGGTTACTCCGGCCTGCGTGGTTACCAATGCCTGGTCAAGGTTGAACTCTGCTGTTGCAGGGCTGCCTTCAATAAAACACTCGTGCATTACTGCGTCCTGAGAAACGACCATCGGAAGGAAAGTCAGATCGATTTCACCATATGCAGAACAGTTTTGTGCAGTTGTAATTTTTACAAATACTTTTCCAGGAGCTCCGGAAACATAAGCGTAAGGAGCTGTAATTTCATTCGTTCCGTTGTTAAGGTCTGCAAGAGTCGGATAGTACTGTCTTGTAACGTTCGGGTCGTTGTACATTACGTTTGCAACTGCAGTAAGATCAAACACGCCAGTACCGTCATTATTGTTGTTACAAGCGGAAACTCCGGCATTATTTACTGTGATTGCTCCCTGTACAAAGGTTATTTCTCCGAAATTCTTACAGCTGTTAATCGGGTTGTTAGGATCTGCAGGGTCTGTATAGGAAATTGCGTAGTGATAGATATTGCCTGTGTTCACGGTAACTGCTCCAATAAGTGGATTTGCACCGGTAAGGGCATCGTTTGCACTTTCGTAATAAGATATACTGAAGTTAGGGTTGTTGTTCAGGATTTCTGCAGAAACGGTTGAAAAGTCGAACGTTGCAGGGTCCGTACATACGATAATTTCACCGTCATTGTTCGGTCCTGGTTCTACAAATGGGTTTGGCTGAATTGCAGGATCGTTAAACGGCGAATTCAAAGTTGCAGTACCGCTCCATTCCAATGTAAATCCATTGGTTGACATTGAGAAGTTATCTACCACAAGGTAATAAGTTTCTCCTGGCAGTACATTCAAAAAAGGGCTCCACTGTGCATTATTGTTGGGACCCGGAACAGTTAGACTCAATCCTGTTGGTCCGTCTAAACCGGAATAGTTACAACGGATCGGTAAACTTGTTGTTCCGATTGTTGAGCAGTCTACGTTAGGGCCGTACACTGCAAAATCGTAATCGTCGGTAAAATCGTTAGGATTGATGGTGAAGGCAAGGGTTCCTCCTGTTCCAATCGTAAAGGCATACCAAACCGTCATTCTTTCATCGGACGCCATACATCCTCCCAGTTCTTCGTCTATAAGGCCTGTGCCGTTCGGCGTATAGGAAAGATTAGAGGTACCACACACCGGAATTGCAGAAATACAGTCCGACTGTGCGTTCATGAAAGAAGCGAGTATAATGAAAATGGAAAATAGAATTTTTTTCATAAGGAAAATTATTTTGTAATTGTCTTACTTACCAAGGTTTTCAAGTTCCGGAAGTCCCCAGCTCGGTGCGATTGCAGATTTAGGCTTAGCCGCTTTGAATTTTTTCGCAGCCGCTGCTTTCAGCTCGTTACCCTGAGCAGTTTTACCGTCCAGATAGGCAACCTCAGCTTTCAGAAGAGCCAGTCTTGGATTTTCTCTGTCCAGAGTTTCTGCTTTGGTCATCAGTTCGCGGGCAACAGAAAGTAAATTCTTGTTTCCGGTAATCTTAGCATCGAAAGTATTGATCAGTCCGTTAAGAATGATTACTTCGGCATTGTTCTGCTGAGCTTTTGTAAGAATGGAAAGATATTTTGCAGCGGTTTTGCTATAGCCGGAAAGACCTTCTGTTTTTCCTGAATTATAAAGAGATTTTCCCTCTTTCAAACTGCTTAATGCAGCATAATAAGCAGGAAGCCACTGTTTTTCGTTGCTGCTGTAGATTGTTACAAAATCATCTTTAATAATTGAAAGTTCGGCAGGATCCGAAGTGTTTTCAAGTGCTTTAACTTTCACCTCCATCTGTTTTTCGTAAGTCTGCTGGGCGCTTGCCAAGATACCTGTTACAGAAAAGATTATAGCTAAAAATAATTTTTTCATTATAGTTAAATTTCAACAAAAATAGATATTTATTAAAATAACTGCAAGAAAAAGGTTATTAAATGTTGATTCCCGACAAATTGACACTCGTGTATTTGCTTCGTTATCAGTACTGCATTTTTCGAAGTCTCGGAAATCTGCTTCCAACAAGCAGTGCAATCATGAGTGTAAGCGAACCGCCGATGACTACCGACCGTACGACTCCGAAAATTCTTGCCGCCACACCACTTTCAAACTGTCCCAATTCATTGCTCGACATAATGAAGATCGAGTTGACACTCAGTACACGCCCTCTGATATTTTCAGGAGTCTTGAGCTGAACAATTGTCCCGCGGATAACCACAGAAATGCCGTCCAGAATACCACTTAAAACAAGGAAGAAGAACGACAGCCAGTAGAGTTTGGACAGGCCGAATCCAATAATACACATTCCGAAACCTGCAACCGCAACAAGCAGTATTTTACCCTGATTTCTCCGCAGCGGAACAAAGGCCAGTGTAATGATAATCAGCATTGCGCCGATATCTGCAGCGGCATTCAGCAAACCGAATCCCTGCGAGCCTACTTTAAGAATATCGCTGGCGAAGACGGGAATCATTGCAACAGCGCCTCCAAACAGTACCGCAAACATATCCAAAAGCAGAGCGCCCAGGATTTCGCGTGTTTTGAAAATATAGGAAAGTCCTTCTCGCATACTTTCGGTTACTTTCTGCTTGATGCCTTTGTTTTCTGAATGATACTGTTTTAAGCCAAGAAAAAACAGAGATGCGGTTACCATCAGCCCAACCACAATCAGCAAAGTTCCGAAAATATCAAACCAATGGATAAAAAATCCGCCCAAAGCATGTCCGGTGACCGAAGCGGTAAGGAACGTTGCCTGATTGATCGTAATGGCGTTGGCAAGTTTGGATACACCAACAATTTTGGGTATCATTGAGGGAACCAGCGGTCCCAGGAACGCCCGGCAAATTCCGGTGAAAAAGATGATGCCGTAGATGAAGTATGTAATGTTCCTGTTGGAAATAACATGGAGTTCCGCGCCTTCATAGGCAATGAAAGCCAGCAGACCGATCAGGAAAACATAAGCGTAGTTGCAGATCAGCAAAAGTTTTTTCTTTTCGGTATTGTCGATAACATGGCCCGCGTAAAGCGCTGAACTTACTGCCGGAATTACCTCTGCAAGGCCAATCATCCCGATCGCCAGCGGATCTTTAGTCAGCTGATACACCCACCATCCCAAAAGTGTTGCAAGCATTCTGAACGAAACAACAAGAAAGAGCCGCCCCAGCATGAGATTTCTGAATTCTCTATTCTGAAGGGTTTTGATGGGTTCCAAAGAAATCATTGTGCAAAGATAAGTGTGGTGAACTTATTTCGGATAAAAAAGAATAATTTTGCGGATATGAACTGGATTATTCTGATTATTGCCGGACTTTTTGAAACTGCCTTTGCATTTTGCCTCGGAAAAGCGCAGCAGACTGACGGCCGCGAAAACGCCCTGTGGTGGCTCGGGTTCGGGATATGCCTGTTTATATCGATGTTCCTGATGTACAAATCAATTTCCGGCGAAAGCGCACTTCCCATCGGTACCGCTTACGCAGTGTGGACGGGAATCGGAGCCATCGGAAGTGTAACGATGGGAATCTTTTTTTTCAATGAACCCGCAACCTTCTGGAGGATATTTTTCATCTTCACCCTCATTGCATCCATCGCAGGACTGAAATTCGTCAGCAGTTAATTATGAGTGGCTCTTGTTGAGCTGATGATGATCGCCGCTGCTCCCACTGCGCCAATGGCAACTGCCGCTGTAGAGAAAGACGCTTTCTTAAGGTCTTTGGCTTCTGCAACGTTGGATTTTTGCAAAACAATGATGGAAGAATCCTTCTTGCTTTTGAAGCCGACGATATTGTTTCCCTCTGTCTGGAAAAAATACATTTTCTGCTTGCCACCGTTTTTCAGTTTGAAAGAATACGGCCTTCCTGTTTTCAGATTGGTGTAGTTGTTCTTCGCTACATCATCGGAATACTTGGTGGTTGCACAGGAGGAAAATATGAAAAGGATAGCCAGCAAAGTGGTCTTAAGGGATAGAGGAAATTTCATTCGGTAAATAATTTTCTCAAAATTATAAAAATTTTTGAATTTTGCCAGAATGTTTCCTCTACAAATTGAAATCTGCAAGGAAATCCGCAATTTTACGGTCGTTAGCAAGGCGTGGAATCTTATTCTGACCTCCGAATTTTCCTTCCGATTTCGCATAATCCTGAAAAGCATTTTTCCTGAGCGAACGGATTTTCAGCGGCTGAAGTACGTTTCCGGAAATTAAATCCTTATAGTAGGTGTTGCGCTGCTGCATTTCTTCATCCAGATTTTGTGCGAACTGCTGAAGATCAGCCGGCTCTTTTTCAAATTCAATGAACCATTCATGATACGGAAGTCCTTCTTCAGGATTTACCTGAGGCGCAAGATGAAACTCTGTAATCTGAGCCGGAATTTTCTCAACCGTTGCCTTCATTGATTCTTCAACTTCAAAAGCGATGACATGTTCACCAAATGCAGAAGTAAAATGCTTGGTACGGCCTGAAACCAGAATTCGGTAAGGTTTTTTAGAAATAAACCGAACAACATCACCAATGGAGTAGGCCCAAAGTCCGGAATTGGTTGTCAGAATGAGTGCGTAATCCTTATTCAGCTCAATGTCTTTCAGCGTCAGGCGCTTAGCATCAGGTTTGCCGTATTCCTCAAGCGGCACAAATTCATAGAATATCCCGTGATTGGTCTGAAGCAGCAGACCTTCGTTTTTATAATCATCCTGAAATGCGAAAAATCCTTCACTGGCCGGGAAAGTCTGTACAATATCCACCTTTCCGCCCAAAAGTTCCTCCATTTTTTCACGGTAAGGTTCATAATTGACGCCACCGGTAACAATGAGCTGAAGATTGGGAAAAAGCTGGGTAATTTTTCTGCCGTTTCTTTCAATAAGCTTTTCGAAATACATAATCAGCCAAGGCGGTATTCCGGAAATCAGCGTCATGTTTTCCTTTTCTGTTTCCTCTACGATTCTGTCCACTTTGGTTTCCCAGTCTTCAATAATGTTGGTTTCGTAGCTCGGCAGACGGTTTTTCTGAAGGTAAGCCGGAATGTGATGCGCAACAATTCCGGAAAGTCTTCCGGTTTTTATTCCGTTGACGTCTTCCAGAACCGGACTTCCCTGAAGGAAAATCATTTTACCGTTTACGAAATCTGCTGAACCTTTTTTAATGATATAGTTAAACAGGGCATTCTGAGCGCCGGCAATCTGATAAGGCATTCCTTCCTTGGAAATAGGGATATATTTCGTTCCGGAAGTTGTTCCTGAGGTTTTTGCAAAGTATTCAGGAATTCCTGGCCACAGGATATTCCGGTCACCGTGTTTCACTTTTTCAACGTAGGGTTTAAGGTCTTCGTAATCAGCTATTGCAACTGCTTTCTGAAAATCTTCCACGCTTTTGATATCTGAAAAGTTGTGATGAAGACCAAACAGTGTTTTTTCTGCCGTTTTTACCAGATTCAGTAAAAGGGTTTCCTGAAGGTTTGCAGCATCAAGCTGAAATTTGGCTTCAGTTTTTACATTCTTCCTTGCCCACAGCAAAGCGATATTTTTTTTTAGGAACGAAATCATTCTGCAAATTTAGAATAAAAAAGCTGCTCCAAAACATTGAAGCAGCTGTATACTGTTTTAATACTGATTATCTTGAACAGTTCGCGAACCATGTTTTACCGTCCTTATTGTAAACAATATCCAAATCGTTTTCGTTGATGGTAATCAGTGCGTTAGCGTTTGAACCGACGTTAATCAATGTATGGTCACCGGTTTTCTGAAATTCTACCCCGGTAAGGTCTGGAATACCGTTAGAGAAAGCGAAGTTATATTTTGTTCCGCTGGCAATTTTTACTACGGTTACTTTACCGTTGTCGGTTGCAGTTGTACTGTTGCCGTCGTTATACGAAATAGCACCGCTGTAGGTACCCACGAAAAAGTCATTGTCTACAGGATCGTCATCCCTACAGGAAACCGCAGAAAAAATAAAGAAACCGAGAACACAAAGGGTTAAGATTTTAAGTAAATTTTTCATAAGAGTTAAATTTTTGTGAACAGATGATTACAACACCAATGCCATACAAATAGCTGAACAGAATTCTGTAACAGTTTGCTGAAATTGTAAAAGTTAATTTTAGCGGTGCGGCGGCTTCGGTGGAAGCGGCGGTCTTCTTTTCGGCTGTGGCGGCGTATCGCCCAATCTGAACTTTTGTCCGTCCGGTGTCATCAGAACCGGTCTGTTGGCAGCCTGTTTTTTCGGCTTTTTATGCTTTTTGATTTTTTTGCCAGGATGTTTAAGTTTCGCATGAGCCGGATGAGGTGGCCGCGGAGGAAGTCTTTGTGCTGTTGCAAACACAAATCCAAAACTGAGTAACACTGCGGTGATGATATTTTTCATAACATAATTTATTGCTGATTAATTAAAGGATGAGTTCCAATTTTCGTACTATACTCTGAAAATGTGAGGATTATATAAACGTGTAAAGAAAAGTCATAAAAAACTGGCTCATAACGTACCGGAAAATATTCGTTATTTTTGCAGCAACGGTTTCGGAAATCTCCCGAAATCGAATTTGTGTTTGGTAAAATAGAAAAATGGAGTTAAGAAATATAAGAGAAAGTCTGATGCCCGATTTGCTGAAGAAGAATTTCGGAGCAGAAATTGTGGAAATCATGCAGAACGGCCCTGTTGCTGTGCGTGGCCATGCCGGATCGTTTCCAGCAGTTTTTGCTGCTGAGCTTTTTCATTCCGGTGAAAAAAATATTCTTTTCATTGCAGAGGACAAGGAAGCGGCCTATTACGCAACCTCAGAACTGGAAGAAATGGTGGGCGAAGAACACGTTTTTTACTTTCCGGAAACCAATAACGAACCTTATCAAACCGAAAAGATTCAGAACGCCAACATTGTACTGCGCACGGAAGTGCTCAACAAACTTTCCTCCAGCACAAACAGCCGGATTATTGTCACGAGCGCAGCAGCCCTGTCCGAAAAAGTGTTGAAGAAAGAAGATTTCAAGGCTATTTCCCATAAAATTAAGGCCGGCGATCAGCTGGATTTCGATTTTACAGAAGAACTGCTGAACCAGTTTAGTTTTACCTTTACTGACTTTGTTTCGGAACCCGGAGAATTTTCTGTACGCGGCGGTATTGTTGATGTATTTTCCTACGCTAATGAAAAACCTTACCGCATCACTTTCTTTGGAAACGAAGTGGAAAGTATTAAGGAATTTGACATCGAGACGCAGCTTTCAACATCAAAAGTAGACGAATTTGAACTGGTGTCCAATATGAATTTCGCAGTTTCGGGAAGCAAAGTTTCCCTGTTGGAAGTATTGCCAAGAGATACTGTTATTATTTCCGAAAATGCATTTCTCGCTGTAAAAAAACTGGAGTCTTTGTATGAGAAAGCAGAAGAAAATTATCTGAAACTCAGCAAGGAAATCAGCCACAGAACGCCGGAAGAACTTTTCGTAACCAAAGATAGCTTTTTATCTGATTATCAGAAATTTAAAACGGTTGATTTTACTCTTGATCCTTTGGATCTGAAGAATATTCAGAATATACAGCTTCACCAGCAACCGCAGCCTGCATTCCACAAAAATTTTGAACTTCTTATTGAAGACCTGGAGCAGAAACTGGAAGAAAAATACGACACCTGGATTTCATTCTCCTCTGAAAAACAGCGTGAAAGGCTGGAAAGTATTTTTGAAGAACTTGAGAAAAATGTTCCGTTTAAATCGTTCAGATCAGAGCTTCATGAAGGCTTTGTAGATTCTGGGAAAAAGATTTCGGTATATACCGATCATCAGATTTTCGACCGGTACCAGCGTTTTAAAGCCAAAAATACCTTTGCCAAATCCGAACAGCTTACGCTGAAAGATATTATGTCGCTGAAAGTGGGCGATTATATTACGCATATCGATCATGGCATCGGAAAATTTATGGGTCTGGTAAAGCTCAACAATAACGGAATTGTTCAGGAAAGCTTCAAACTGGTTTATAAAAACGGTGATCTGCTCTACGTAAGCATTCATGCTTTGCATAAAATTTCAAAATACAACGGTCCGGAAGGAAGGGAAATTCAGCTGAACAAACTGGGTTCGCCGGCCTGGAAGTCGCTGAAACAGAAAACGAAAGCAAAAGTGAAGCAAATTGCTTTTGACCTAATCAGACTGTATGCTCAGCGGAAAGCCGCCAAAGGTTTTGCATTTTCACCCGATTCCTATCTTCAGAATGAGCTGGAAGCCAGCTTTATTTACGAAGATACACCGGATCAGGAAAAGGCAACCAACGATATTAAAACAGACATGGAAGATGACGGAATTATGGACCGCCTGATCTGTGGAGATGTCGGTTTCGGAAAAACTGAAGTTGCGATCCGGGCTGCATTCAAGGCGGCGACAGACGGAAAACAGGTGGCCGTTTTGGTGCCGACAACCATTCTGGCATTTCAGCATTTCAGAAGTTTCAAAGACCGTCTGAAAGAATTTCCTGTGAATATTTCTTATCTGAACCGTTTCAGAACAGCCAAACAGAAATCGGAAACAAAGGAAGGTCTGAAGAACGGCAAAGTTGACATCGTCATCGGAACCCATCAGCTTGTGAGCAAAGACATCGAGTTCAAGGATTTGGGCCTGCTGATTATTGATGAAGAACATAAATTCGGCGTGAATGTAAAGGACAAGCTCAAAACACTCAAAAACAATATTGACACGCTTACGCTCACTGCAACTCCAATTCCGAGAACGCTGCAGTTTTCGCTGATGGCTGCAAGAGATTTATCAGTGATTAAAACACCGCCGCCAAACCGACAACCGGTTGATACACAGATTATTGGGTTTAATGAAGAAATTATCCGTGATGCCGTTTCCTATGAAATTCAGCGCGACGGACAGGTGTATTTTATCAACAACCGTATCGAAAATTTAAAAGATATCGCCGGAATGATTCAGCGTTTGGTTCCGGATGCCAGAATTATTACCGGACACGGACAGATGGACGGGAAACAGCTTGAACAGAACATTCTGGATTTCATGGAAGGAAAATACGATGTTTTGGTTTCCACCACAATTGTAGAAAGCGGCGTGGATGTTCCGAATGCCAACACAATTTTCATCAACGATGCACATAAATTCGGTATGGCAGATCTGCACCAGATGCGCGGAAGAGTAGGGCGAAGCAACAAAAAAGCGTTCTGTTATCTGATGACGCCGCCTTTTGATATGATGACTTCAGACGCCAGAAAACGCCTTGAAGCTGTAGAACAGTTTTCGGATCTCGGAAGCGGTTTTCAGATTGCGATGAAAGATCTCGAAATCCGTGGAGCCGGCGATCTGCTTGGTGCGGAACAGAGCGGTTTCATTAATGAAATGGGTTTCGAAACGTACCAGAAAATTATGCAGGAAGCGCTGGAAGAACTGCAGAATGATGAAGAGTTTGAAACGCTATTTGAAAATGAGGAAGACCGTAAGAAACTCTTCAAATCCACGAAAGAAGTTAATATTGATACCGATTTTGAGCTGATGCTTCCGGATGCTTATGTAAATTCCACTGAAGAGCGGCTCGTACTTTATCAGAAACTGGCTGAAATTCAGAATGCGGCTGAACTCAAGTCCTTCGAAAATGAACTGGAAGACCGTTTTGGGAAAATACCGTCTGAAACCAGAAATCTTCTTAAATCTGTTGAACTGAAATGGCTTGCCGCAGAAATCGGTTTTGATAAGATTGTCATGAAGAACGGACTTTTTCTGGGTTACTTTCCCGAAAATCCTCAGGATAAGTTTTACCAGAGTGAGAAATTCAAGAAAATCATCACCTATCTTACCCAGCATCCTGCCGAAGCAACGCTTAAAGAGAAACATTCGAAAGAAGGCAGCCAACTGATGATGAGAAAGGAAAATGTAAAAAATGTTGATGAGGTGACTGCGGTTCTTCAGAAAATCTTGAGTTAAAATTGCGCGAAAACGAAAAAAAGAAATTAAAAAAAAGTAGATTTGTAAGGTTAAGCATTTTACTATGAAAAGAGTTTTATCTTTTATCGGTTTTTTTACCTTCTTACTGCTTCTTGCTTCCTGTACAACACCCGATCCGGATTCGGTTTACGACAACCCTGAACCCATCGTGAGCAACGGAAATATTGCGGGGCCAAGAATTATCGTCAGAATCGACAGTAATAACGTAACCAAAACCCTTTATCAGTCTACCAATCCGGGTGTTCTTCAGAATGTGGTGCATTTCGGCGGCAAATTCGAAGAAGTAGAGTTCGGAACGAGCGGGAAAGTGTCTAAAATTAAATTTAATCCTGGCGCCGTTAACCGTTCAACACTTACAATGGTGTACAATGCCACAGGAACATTAACCAATGCCGTTCTGGAGGAATTTGCGAATAATTCCGTTCAGAGAATCTGGGAGTGCGGACTTTCCTACAATACCGACAATAAGCTGAGCCATATCGAGAAAAAACTGAAGAATCTGGGTACCAATAATTTCATCAGTTACACAAGGATCAGTTTGACGTACAGTGGAGAAAATATCGTTCATATCACCAGTAACTCTGCGCCGATTACAGGGAATGTTTACACGCCTTTAGATCCGAATAACGCTGTTCATTACATTTTTGAAGGGTACGGAACGGGAATCAGTCCGTACACAACATTACCAAAAGAATACCTTACCGGTGTAGCAATTCCGGAGGTCCTGAAATTCGCCAATCTGAGCCAAAACAGTTATCTAAAAGTAAGCAGATCTAATGGTTCAACGGGTGTTCCTGCAGTTCTGAGCCAGTATTCAGGGTTTAATTATGATGTACAGAATTATCTGATCTCCAGTTCCAACGGTGCCATGAAAGTGTTCTACAAGCCTTTGCAGTAGAGAATTCCATGGTGCAGGCGAAAGTGTTTTAATTTCAAATAAATAAGTTTAAATAATTGCCAATTCTTCAAAAAAAAATTAGTTTTGTTGGATTAAAGTATAAACATGAAAAAAATTCTATCCTTTTTATCAATAGCTCTTTTTCTTACCGGTTTGAATTCCTGCCAGGATCCTGATCCGGCAAGCGTTTACGGATGGACAGCGCAGGGACAAAATATTCCCGGCCCAAGAATCCTTCAGAAGGTTGAACTGGGAACTCAGCTGGTTGAAGAGTATACGTCTACGAATGGGACACTTACTAAAATGACTCAGTTCGTATATGACAATACGGCACTCTCAGAAAAGCATGAGTTCAGCTTAACCTACAATGGAAACAAAGTGACGTCGATGAATGTCAATCACACTGATTTAAATAACAATCAGCAGTCAACAGATGTGTTAACACCAGTTTATTCAGGAATAAGGCTCGTTTCATATACGCGGGTGACGACGTATCCGGTGATGGTTACCAATCACATAGGACAGCTTTCTTATGACACATCCGGCAAAATCACGAAATTGCTGGAAAAATCTTTTCATGGAAACAATGCTCTGCCAAGCGTGGAAAAACACTATAATCTGACCTATTCCGGGAACAATATTGCGAAAGTAGAAAAAATCACGAAGAATATGGATCCAACTACCGGAACAGTGATGAATACTTTTGTAGAAAATGATGAGTATACACTTTATGACACGAAACTGACGCCGTATTCCACATTGCCTAAATACTACAGAATGCTGCTTTCAG